>NZ_JBIFFO010000009.1:0-155302 GCF_043557115.1 Sulfitobacter sp. 1A13679 | reverse complement strand
CGATGGTACTGCGTCTTAAGACGTGGGAGAGTAGGTCATCGCCAAACCTAATAAGTTCCTAGACTACAGTATCTCTCAACGATGATCAGTATAACAAAACCGCCGCAGCTCAAAGCTGCGGCGGTTTTGCGTTTGGGGGAGCTTTTCAGCGGCCTTCGAACTTTGGCGGCGCGAACGGTAAGCGTGCCGGAAAAAATCTCAAGAAAAATTACTATTTTCTGTTCGAATGCGCTTGCAGCTCCCGCACTATAAGTCTAAACGGAGGGCATTGGCGCGGGATGGAGCAGCCCGGTAGCTCGTCAGGCTCATAACCTGAAGGTCGTAGGTTCAAATCCTACTCCCGCAACCAATATTAGCGAAGTATCGCTTTCAGAAAGACCCGCCCTTGCCGGCGGGTCTTTCTGCATTTGGGGGATGTCCCCTTGCTCTACCGCTGTTCAAATTCGTGTTCCGCCAGCTTTGCGAAGAAGACTATTTGCGCCGGTAGAAGGGAAGAGAGTTTAGCAAAGGGGCGGGTCAGCAGTTCAGCGCCCGGTTGCAGCGTCTCTCATTGTAATGCGCCTCACCGTATCTGCCGCCGCAGCAACCAGACGAAAAACACGCCGCCGATAAGCCCCGTAACGATGCCGATGGGCATATCGTCGGGGGCCATGATGGTTCTGGCCACGATGTCCGCCCATAAGAGGAACACCGCGCCGCATAGGGCTGAGATGGGCAGCAGGCGGCGGTAGTCGCCGCCGACCATGAGGCGCACGATGTGGGGGATCATCAGGCCGACGAAGCCGATCACGCCTGAGAAGGCGACCATGACCCCCGTGATCAGGGCGCCAATGACGAAGATCGTGAGCCGGAAACGCGCCACGGGGATGCCGAGGGTGGTGGCGGTTTCATCGCCGACGGTCATGGCGTTCAGATGGCCTGACCTGAGCCAGAGATAGGCGCCGCAACCCAGTAGGATCACGGCGGGGTAGATGAGTTGGTCCCATCCTGCCAAGCCGAGGCCGCCGAGCATCCAGAACACGACCGTATGTGTGGCCCGTGGATCGCCGAGGAAAATCAGCACATTGGCGGCGGACATGACGATGAAGGACACGGCGACGCCGGCCAAGACCAGCCGGTCGGCGCTGGTGGCGGCCGCGAATTGCGTGACGGCAAGAACGATCAGTATCGCCCCGAGCGAGCCGAGGAAGGCGAGCAGGGGGACGGTGAGCCCTCCGAGGAACAGCCCCGTGTGCAGCAGGGCCAGAATGGCGCCGAATGCGCCGCCTGCCGAGATGCCGAGCAGATGTGGGTCCGCCAGTGGGTTGCGGGTGACGGCTTGAAGGCTCGCGCCGACGATCGCCAATCCCGCCCCGACCAAACAGGCAAGGATGGCTCTCGGCAGGCGGATGCTCCAGACGATTGCCTCCCGCCCGGCGGACCAGTCCGCGGCCACGGCGCCGGGGGCGGCCTTGTTGGCCAAGATGCCCCAGACGGTTTTGGCGGGGACCACGACGGCTCCCACGCTCACCGCAATCGACAGCGATGCCAGCAGGATCGCGATGCCGAACAGGCAAGTGATCCACACCCCCCGCGTGGGTTTCCGAGGTGCTATCGATCGCGGTTTAAACGCCATGAATGCTCACTGCCCCCGAAACGCGGTGGCGAGGGTTTTGACCGCTTCGATGTTGCGCGGGCCGGGCGTGGCCTCGACATATTCCAGCACGACGAAACGGTCGTTGCGCACGGCGTCGATGTCGGCGAAGGCGGGGTTCTCCATCATGAAAGCGCGCTTTTGATCGGCGGTGACTTCGCCGTAATTGACGATCACGATGACTTCTGGATCGCGCGCGACCACGGCCTCCCAACCGACGGTGGCCCAGCTTTTCTCAAGGTCGTTCATGATGTTCGTGCCGCCTGCGGCCTCGATCAAGGCGTTCGGCATGGCATAGGCCCCGGCGGTGAATGGGACATCTTCGCCGCTGTCATAGACAAAGACCCGGGGGGCGGTCTCAAGCGGGGGCAGCGCCGTGAGGAATGCGTCGAGCTCGGCTTGGTAGCCTTCGATCAAGCGCTCGGCGCGATCGGAGACGTCGAAGATCGTGCCGAGATTGCGCAGATCGTTATACATATCCTCCATCGAGGATGGGGCCTTTTGACCGATATGGATGCAGCTTTCGGTGAGTTCGTAGACTTGAATGCCGAAGGGGGCGAGCGTTTCCGGCGTCACCTCGCCGCCGACTTTCATGCCGTAGTTCCAACCGGCAAAGAAGAAGTCGGCATCCGCGCCGATCAGCACCTCCCGCGAGGGGTATTTTGACGACAGTTCCGGCAGCGCCGCGACACCTGCGGTCATCTCTTGGTCCAGTTTGTTCCAGCCCGAGATGCCGGTATAGCCGACCATGCGGTCTGCAAGGCCAAGCACGAGCATCATCTCAAGCAGGTTCACGTCATTGGCGACCGCGGCTTGGGGCGGGTGATCGAAGGTGACTTCGCGGTCGCAGCTTTGCACGGTGGTCTGGGCAATAGCCGATCCGGCGATCATCAGGGCGGCGAGGGTGGTGAGAGTAAGTTTCATAAGAGTTTTCCGTTTCAATCTGGAAGGGCAAAAGAGAAATGCGCCGCGCCGCTGGGGGTGAGCCGTTCGCGCTGCGCGTCGACTCGAAATGTTTTTGAGACGAGATCATCGGTCAGAACCGTATTTGGCGGGCCGAAGCCCTGCGGATAGCCGTCTTTCAGCACCAGCACCTCGTCACAGATGCCATCGGCCATATTGAGATCATGAAGCGAGACGACGATGGTCATGTTCAATCCGCGGATCAGGGACACGATTTCAAGCTGGTGGCGTATATCGAGGTGGTTGGTCGGCTCATCCAGGACCAAGATCTGCGGCTCCTGCGCCAAGGCGCGGGCGACCATGACGCGCTGCCTTTCCCCGCCCGAAAGCGTGCCGACATCGCGGTGGGCGAGGGGGCGCAGGCTGAGCCGGTCCAAGACGCGGTCGATGATCTCCTCGTCTTTCCGGCTTGATGACGAAAACGCCGCGCGATGAGGCGTGCGGCCAAGGCGGACGATCTCCCAGACCGTCAGCCCAAAAGACGGCGTCTGTTCTTGCAAGACGGCGGCGATGCGCCGCGCGGCGGCACGGGCGGAGAGGGACCAGATATTATGCCCGCCCACATGGATCGATCCCGTCTGGGGCGGTTGAAAACGGTAGAGCAGACGCAAGAGGGTGGATTTGCCCGCGCCATTCGGCCCCAACACGCCCAGAACGCCACCCGCAGCGACGTTAAAGGACGTAGGGTGCAGAACCGGCTGGCCCGATTTTCCCGGCGCCCAGCTCACATCCTTTACCGCAAGATCGGCGGCCCTCATGAGGCGCGTAGGTGGCTGGGTTTCAGCTCGATCATCGCCGCAGGCACCCGCGCAAGGATGGATTTGCGCAGTTTGCCGGGGCGGTCCAGCGAAGAGCACCAGCCGTCATTCAATGTGGCATAGTGCTGGGCGAAGGCCACAAGGTCATCGATGTCTTCGTCAGGGTCGATGTCGCCAAAGAGGTAGGTCGCCTTTGCGCTGGCGTGATAGGCCACCGTGCAGGGGCGATCGCAGCCCGCCATACAGGCCACGCCCGCGACCTCGAAATCCTCAGGGATCGCCGCGCCGGCTGCCGCGATTGCGGCACTCAGTTTCTGGACCAGGTCAAAGCCCGGGCGGCAATCCGTGCCTTTGTGTTTGCATGAGGTGCAAACCGTAATCCTGTGGTTCTGATGCGTATCCATGTCGCCCTCCGCGAACGCGCGGGGGATCGAGCAGCCATGTTCTACAGCAGGGGAGTTTCCCTGTCGCCATCATGTTCTCCTAACCAGACACCCCGTCTGGGTTGAGTTGCAATTACGGCCCTCTCGGTGCCGGTGATGGCAGGTCTCCTGACTCGCGGATCGACGCTCGCCCGAACCTTCCCAAGCCTAAAGCTCAGTGGTTTTGCCGGGGTCGCTCACCGCTCACAGTTGCGGGGGCAGTTACGGTTTCGGCGCGCGCTGCTTGCCTTACCGTATTCCCTTTTCATCCCAGACGCCGCTGCGGCGGCTGGAAACCATCGCCATGATCTGTGGCCGAAGAGCCATGCCGGGTCAAGCTGCTATCCCGCCTGTCGCTCCGGCCCATCGCGCCGGGCGAGCAGCATATCGAGGCTCCGGTTCAGTTCGGGGTTGGTCATATCGCGGGCGATGACGACAATGCGGGACTGCCGGTCGTCCTTTGGCCAGTCGCGCAGGGGGACGGGCGGATCGAAAAGATGCTGCACGCCGTGAAAGACAAAGGGGGTGGGGACGTCTTCCAGATGCACGATGCCTTTGACCCGCAAAAGATCGGACCCGCGCAGCCTGACCAGCGTGTCGAGCCAAAGGTCGAAAGCCTCGGCCGGGATCGGTGCGTCTAGCACGATGGAGGCCGACCCGATCCGCGCATCATGCTGGTGGGTTTGCATCATGGGGGCGGATGCCGTGGGCGCGGCGAAGCCCGAGAGGTTGTCAAGCGGATCGGACTTCTCGACGGGTGTGAGCCATTCCATAACGTTGCCCGCATCAACCGCCCGCCGCATGCCGCTGAGCCCCCAGAGCGATGCGACCGGGATAAGCCCGCGTTCGGCCTTGATGATGCGCGCCGTTTGATTGAGGTCGCGCAGCCTGCTTTCAAAGGCGGCGAGCGCTTGCTGGGTCACCAAGTCGGATTTGCTGAGCACCAGCAGGTCGGCCATCGCCACCTGCGAGACGGCTTCGAACTGCTGATCCAGCGTGTCCGGCCCATTCGCGGCATCGACGACCGTCACAACCCCGTCCACGCGGAATTTGCGGGCCAAATAGGGATCGGCCAAGAAAGTCTGGAGAATGGGGCCGGGATCGGCCAGCCCCGTCGTCTCGATCACAACGCGGTCGAATTGCACACGCCACGTTTGCTTACGGCGCTTGAGGTCTTGCAGCGTTCGCGACAGATCCCCCCTGATCGAGCAGCACAGACAGCCCGATTGCATGAGAATGACCTCTTCGTCGGCGGTTTCGATCAGATCGTGGTCAAGCCCGGCCTCACCGAACTCATTCACGACGACCGCGATTTTGGGGGCCTCTTCGCTTGAGACGATATGATTGAGCAGCGTGGTTTTCCCCGCGCCGAGGAAGCCGGTCAGCAGGGTGACGGGGATACGTTTGTCGGTGGCGGGCATGGTTTGCTGGCTCTGCTATGGATTATCTCAGTGACGTTATAACATCACAATATGTGGTGCAACCCGCCGGCCGATGCCCCGCCTTTGCCAAATCCATGCGCTCAGCGCCCAAATTTTGGCAGGTCCACCTCAAATTGCCCAATCAAAGGGCGTTGTTGCTGCGCCGCAGAAAGCGACCTCGGGTTAGGGCTTGTTCCAACGCGCCCTGAAATTGAGGCTGCAGAGGCCTCGCTATGGGGCGGCGCCAAGGGAGTTGTCCGGCAAGGGGGGCATCCGCGCGCGATAACAATAAACGCTGTGTGGAAGAGGCATCATCGCGTCTTTGCTCTTCCGCACACCAAACGGGGATACCGTCATGAAATTTTCCACCAAACGCACAGTCACGGCGACCGCTGCCCTTCTGCTCGCAGGATCAGCCGCCGCTGCGGCCTGCGACGATCCGATCAAGGTTGGCGTGCTGCACTCCCTCTCGGGGACGATGGCCATTTCCGAGACGACATTGAAAGACACGATGGAGCTTTTGATTGCGCAGCAGAACGCCGCGGGCGGCTTGCTGGGATGTGAGATCGAAGCGGTCGTCGTTGACCCGGCTTCCGACTGGCCGCTGTTCGCCGAAAAGGCGCGTGAGCTTCTCACCGTCTCCGAAGTGGATGTCATCTTTGGCTCTTGGACCTCGGTCTCGCGCAAATCCGCGCTGCCCGTTTTGGAAGAGCTGAACGGCCTGATGTTCTACCCCGTCCAATATGAGGGCGAGGAAAGCTCGCGCAATGTGTTCTACACCGGTGCGGCCCCGAACCAGCAGGCGATTCCGGCCACCGATTATTTCCTTGAGGAACTGGGCGTCGAGAAATTCGCGTTGCTGGGCACTGACTATGTCTATCCCAGAACCACCAACAACATTCTTGAGCAATATCTGCTGGATAAGGGCATTCCCGAAGAGAACATCTTCGTCAACTATACGCCTTTCGGCCATTCTGACTGGTCCACGATCGTGTCGGATGTGGTCGAACTGGGCGCGGATGGCTCGCAGGTGGGCGTGATCTCAACCATCAATGGCGATGCGAATATCGGCTTTTACAAAGAACTGGCGGCTGCCGGTATCTCTGCCGATGACATTCCGGTCGTCGCCTTCTCTGTCGGGGAAGAAGAGCTTTCGGGCCTCGATACCGCTGACCTCGTGGGGCACCTCGCGGCTTGGAACTACTTCCAATCGGCTGAATCCGAGCAAAATGACGAATGGGTCGCCGCGTGGAAAGAGGCGATGGGCGAAGACCGGGTGACCAATGACCCGATGGAGGCGCATTACATCGGTTTCAACATGTGGGTGAACGCGGTCACTGAAGCAGGCACCACGGATGTGGATGCGGTGCGTGCGGCGATGTATGGGCAGGAGTTCCCCAACCTCACCGGCGGGACGGCTGTCATGCTGCCCAATCACCACCTCGCCAAGCCTGTGTTGATCGGTGAAATCACCGAAGACGGCCAATTCGACATCATCAGCCAGACCGAAGAAGTGCCGGGCGATGCATGGACGGATTTCCTGCCTGAATCGGCGGTTCTGGTCTCCGATTGGAAAGACCTCGAATGCGGCATGTACAACAAAGAGACCGAGACCTGCGTTCAGTTGACTTCGAACTATTGAACCCAAGGGCCGGGCGCGTCCTCAACCGTGCCCGGCATCCGTTTTGACCACTCCCTCTCCGAAAGCCCCATACCTCATGGTTCGAATGCTGCTCAGCCTGATGTGCTTGCTGGCCTCTGTCGGTTTTGCATCCGCTCAGGACCTCCAGTCCCTTTTGCAGACCCACCAAGCAGAGGTGGTCAAACCCTCGCGTAAATCGGTCGGTGTCCTATTGGACGATCTGGTGGCCTCGGGTCTGCCGCAGGTGCCAGCCTTTCTGGAGCAATGGGCCGAGCGGAACGTTTGGCAAGACGATACCTCGGGCCTGTTCTACTTTGGGGCCGAGGCGGATGATACGCTCGCGCTGCGCGACATAGATACGGGCGAAGAGGCCTCTGCGCCCTCGGATGGGTTCAGCCAATTGCGCCCCAATGGCGGCGTGCGGCGGGTCATCGGCACGGCCTTGGTGCAGTTTCAACTGTCCGATCCCGATCCTGCGCGCCGCCGCGCCGCGCTTGAAAGCATCGCGCGCCGCAGCGATGCCAGCCAGCTTGGCCCGCTCCTGGCCTCCCTCGACGGGGAGGATGACCCCGCCCTGCGCGCCCGGAAGGCGCAATTGGCCAATTTCCTGACCGCGCGCTTTGGGCAGGCGGCTGATGAGCGCATTCGTGCGATTGAAAGCCTATCCTCCGATACCTCACTCGAAGCGCGGGCGGTGCTGAGCCAGATCCTTTCGGCCAAGACCGGCGTGGCCGAACAGCAGCCCGAGGGGAACATCGCCCGCATTCTTGATCCCATGGCAGCACCCTCGGCAAGCTATGAGGCGCTGGTCGAGGCGGGCCTCGCCCCTGGGATCGTGCCACAAGGCGAGATACGCGCAGCGCTGATGGCCAATATCGTCGATGGCCGGGTGGGCGGCGTTCCTCTGGCGCAATTGGATAACCCGGCGCGGCGTGTGGATGCCTATCGCGCGCTTGCCGAGGCAGGCAGCGTGCCGCCTCTGGTGACGCAGGATGATATCGACACCGCTTTGCAGAACGCAGTCTTTTATGAACGCTACGCAGAGGATGACGCCGCGATCACCGACGCGGCCCGCGCCACGCTCGACGCGGTCGAAACGCGGGTCGGCTGGGCGCAGACGTTGGATTTGACACTCGACGGTCTTTCACTGGCCTCGATCTATTTCCTCGCCGCGATTGGGCTCGCGATCACCTTTGGCCAGATGGGGGTCATCAACATGGCCCATGGCGAGTTCATCATGATGGGGGCCTATACGGGCTATGTGGTGCAGCTCATCGTTCCCGATTACACGGTGTCGCTTCTGATCGCGCTGCCGCTGGCCTTTGCCGTCACCTTTGGCGCGGGCGTCGCGATGGAGCGGCTGGTGATCCGCCATCTCTACCATCGCCCGCTTGAAACCCTCTTGGCGACCTTCGGCATCTCGATCGCCCTGCAGCAGATCGCCAAGAACATCTTTGGCACGCAGGCCCGTCCGCTGACATCGCCCGAATGGCTGCGCGGGGCGCTGGTGATTTCGGATGTGGTTCAGATCAGTTTCATCCGCATCGCCATTTTCGTGCTGGCGCTGATCTTTCTGTTCCTGCTGCTGTATATCCTCAAGCGCACGCGCCTTGGCTTGGAGGTGCGCGCGGTGACGCAGAACCCCGGCATGGCGGCCTCGTTGGGAATCAACCCGGATCGCATCAACATGATGACCTTCGGACTGGGCTCCGGCATCGCCGGGGTCGCGGGCGTCGGCATCGGGCTTTATGCGCAGGTCACCTCTGAGATGGGCACGAATTACATCGTGCAAAGCTTCATGACCGTCGTGGTGGGCGGTGTCGGATCGGTCTTCGGCACGCTGGCGGGCGCGGGGCTGATCGGCTTCCTGCAAAAGGGGATCGAGTGGTTGAACCCCTCCAATACGCTGGCGGCCCAGACCTACATGATCCTTTTCATCATCCTGTTCATTCAATTCCGGCCCAAGGGCATTGTCGCCCCCAAAGGCCGGGCAGCGGCGGATTGAGCCATGACCCAGACGCACAGCCAACGCAGTTCCTTCATCGGGCGCAATCCTTCGGTTCTCTACTTCCTCGCCGCGCTGGGCCTGTTCACGGCCCTTGTCACGGTGATGTCCGAAGCGGTCGGCACCGGGCTTGTCTCGACCTCTTTCGTCAAGACGCTGGGCAAGACCCTTTGCCTCTGCCTTGTGGCCATCGCGATGGATGTGGTCTGGGGATATTGCGGCATCCTCAGCCTTGGGCATTTCGCCTTTTTCGGGATCGGGGGCTACGCCATCGGGATGTGGCTCATGTATGCGCGCACCGAAATCATCGTGGCCGACAGCCTCGCCGGTCAGACCATCCCGCCCACGCCGCAGGAGATATCGGACGCCATCGGAAACCAGATTTTCGGGGTTGTCGGCTCATCCGAATTCCCGCTGATCTGGGCCTTTGCGGACAGCCTGTGGATTCAATTGGCCTTCGTCGTGCTGATCCCCGGCGCGCTGGCGCTGGTCTTTGGCTGGCTTGCCTTCCGCAGCCGCGTCAATGGGGTCTACCTGTCGATCCTAACCCAAGCGATGACACTGGCGCTGGCGCTTTACCTCTTCCAGAACGACAGCGGGCTGCGGGGCAACAATGGCCTGTCGGGGCTGCAAAACATCCCCGGTTTCGCCGACAGCGGGCAAGACGTGGTCTCAATCGTCTTCTTCCTCGCCTCCGCCTTGGCCCTCGCATTGGGCTACCTGTTCTTCGCTTGGATCACCGACAGCAAGCTGGGCAATATCATTCAAGCCATCCGCGACGATGAATCGCGCGTCCGTTTCCTCGGCTATCATGTGGAGAGCTATAAGCTCTTCGTCTTTACCATCACTGCCATTGTCGCAGGCATCGCGGGCGCGCTCTATTACCCGCAGGCGGGCATCATCAACCCGGCTGAGATCGCGCCCATCGCCTCGATCTATCTGGCGGTCTGGGTCGCCATTGGCGGGCGAGGGCGGCTTTACGGGGCGGTCATCGGGGCGGCGGTGGTCTCGCTCCTGTCCAGTTGGTTCACGGGAGGCGGCGCGCCCAGCATAGATCTGGGGGTCTATACGATCCATTGGGTCGACTGGTGGCTGGTGCTGCTTGGCCTGAGCTTTGTACTTATCACGCTGTTTGCGCCCAAGGGCATCGGCGGCCTCTTTGACAAACTGGTGCGCAAGTCATGACTTCTCTTTTGGAAATGTCCGGAATTTCGAAATCCTTTGACGGGTTTCAGGCGATCAAGAACCTCAGCCTCCAGATCGGGGAGCCGGAGTTGCGGGCCGTTATCGGCCCCAATGGGGCGGGCAAAACCACCTTCATGGATATCATCACCGGCAAGACGAAGCCGGATGAGGGCTATATTCGTTTCGGCGAAGACAGCCGCTCGCTCATCGGCCTGTCGGAAAGCCAGATCGCCATGCTGGGGATCGGGCGGAAGTTTCAAAAGCCCACGGTTTTCGAGGCGCAAAGCGTGCGCGAAAACCTTGCCATGGCACTCAAGAACCCGCGGGGCACCTTCTCGGTCCTGTTCTATCGCAAGAGTGCAGAGGGGGCGGCGCGGCTTGAACAGATCGCCGATGAGATCAACCTGACCGCCCATCTCTCCCGCCCTGCCGGAGAGTTGAGCCACGGGCAAAAACAATGGCTGGAGATCGGGATGCTGCTTGCGCAATCGCCGCGCCTGCTGCTGGTGGATGAACCCGCCGCGGGCATGACCGCGCATGAGCGCGAGCACACCACCGACATCCTGAAAAAGGCGGCCGAGACTCGCGCTGTTATCGTGGTGGAGCATGATATGGAGTTCGTGCGGCGGCTGAACTGCAAGGTGACCGTGCTGCACGAAGGATCGGTGCTGGCCGAAGGGTCACTGGACCATGTGACCAACAATCAGACTGTAATTGACGTTTATTTGGGGCGCACCGATGCTGGAGATTGAGAACCTGAGCCTGAAATACGGGCAATCCCAGATCCTTCATGACATCACCTTGAACGCGCCCGTGGGGCAGGTGACCTGCGTGACCGGCACGAATGGGGTCGGCAAGACCAGCCTGCTGAAAGCCATCGCCGGGCGGCATCCTTTCTCAGACGGGGCGATCAGGCTTAATGGCGTGGAATTGCAACCGGGTCGTGCGGCGCTCTCGGCCAAGGCGGGCGTCGGATATGTGCCGCAGGGGCGTGAGATTTTTCCGCTGATGACCGTGCAAGAGAACCTTGAGACGGGCTTTGCCTGCCTGCCCAAGTCCGAGCGCAGGATCCCAGACGACATTTTCGATCTCTTCCCCGTCCTCGCTGAGATGAAGACCCGGCGCGGGGGCGACCTTTCGGGCGGGCAACAACAGCAGCTTTCCATTGCCCGCGCACTCATCGCGCGGCCCAGCGTGCTGCTGTTGGATGAACCCACCGAGGGGATTCAGCCCAATATCATCCAGATGATTGGCCGCACGATCCGGCTTCTGCGCGATCGGGGGGAGTTGGCCATCGTGCTGGTCGAGCAGAACTTCGATTTTGCCTATAACAACGCGGATCATTTCCACGTCATGCAGCGCGGCCAGATCACCCAATCGATCCCAAAGGCAGAAGCGAAAAGAGAACAGCTTTTGGATGCGCTTGCGCTCTAGCTGACCCCTCAAAACGGGATCGCGCAGGACTCCGGATGGGGGTTTAGGCGCGGAAACCTCCTATTATTGTGGGGGCGCGTGGCAGCAAAGTCTTGACTTCCCGACCGTCAAACGGTGTACCTGCGCGAAACCTGAAATAGCCCTAGGAAGGGACCATCATGCACGCCTATCGCAGCCATACCTGTGCCGATCTGAGCCTTGAGAACAAGGGTGACAATGTGCGCCTGTCCGGCTGGGTGCACCGGGTGCGCGATCACGGCGGCGTGCTGTTTCTGGACCTGCGCGACCATTACGGCATCACGCAGGTGATCTGCGACCCCGACAGCCCGGCCTTCGCCGAGATGGAAAAGGTCCGCGCGGAATGGTGTGTGCGCATCGACGGCACCGTGAAGGCCCGCGACGAAAGCCTTGTGAACCCCAAGTTGCCCACGGGTGAGATCGAAGTCTACGCACGCGACATCGAAATCTTGGGTTCTGCCGCGGAACTGCCGCTTCAGGTTTTCGGCGATCAGGAATACCCCGAGGAGACGCGTCTGCGCTATCGCTACCTCGACCTGCGCCGGGAGAAGATGCAAAAGAACATGGCGCTGCGCTCTGACGTGGTGGCCTCGATCCGCAAGCGCATGTGGGATCAGAACTTCCGCGAGTTCCAGACGCCGATCATCACCGCCTCCTCCCCCGAGGGCGCGCGCGACTTCCTCGTGCCGTCGCGTCTGCATCCGGGCAAGTTCTACGCCCTGCCGCAGGCGCCGCAGCAGTTCAAACAGCTGCTCATGGTCTCGGGCTTTGACAAATACTTCCAGATCGCGCCCTGCTTCCGCGACGAAGACCCGCGCGCCGACCGCTCGCCCACCGATTTCTACCAGCTCGACATGGAGATGTCCTTTGTCACGCAGCAGGACGTCTTCGACACGATCCAGCCGGTGATCGCAGGCATCTTCGAAGAGTTCGGCGGCGGCAAGAAGGTCGACGAGACTTGGGAGCAGATTTCCTACAAGGACGCCGCGCTGTGGTATGGCTCCGACAAGCCCGACCTGCGCAACCCGATCAAGATGCAGGTGGTGAGCGAGCACTTCCGCGATTCCGGCTTCGCGATCTTTGCCAAACTGCTTGAGCAGGAAGGCACCGAAATCCGCGCCATTCCCGCGCCCACAGGCGGCAGCCGCAAGTTCTGCGACCGTATGAACGCCTTTGCGCAGAAGGAAGGTCTGCCCGGCATGGGCTATATCTTCTGGCGCGATCAGGGCAACGGAATGGAAGCGGCAGGCCCGCTGGCCAAGAACATCGGGCCCGAGCGCACCGAAGCGATCCGCCAGCAATTGGGTCTGGGCGTCGGCGATGCGGCCTTCTTCCTCGGCGGCAAGCCGAAGAGCTTTGAGGCCGTCGCGGGCCGTGCGCGTAACGTCATCGGCGAGGAGTTGAACCTCACCGACAAGGAGCGTTTCGCCTTTGCATGGATCGTGGATTTCCCGATCTACGAGCGCGACGAAGAGACTGGCAAGATCGACTTCGAGCACAACCCCTTCTCCATGCCCCAAGGCGGAATGGAGGCGCTGGAGGGCGATCCGCTCAAGGTGCTGGGCTACCAATATGACCTCGCCTGCAACGGCTATGAGTTGGTCTCGGGCGCGATCCGGAATCACAAGCCCGAGATCATGTTCAAGGCGTTTGAGATCGCAGGCTATGGCGAAGACGAGGTGCGCAAGCGCTTTGGTGGCATGGTCAACGCCTTCCAATACGGTGCGCCGCCCCACGGTGGCTGTGCTGCGGGCATCGACCGTATCGTCATGCTGCTGGCCGAAGAGCAGAACATCCGCGAAGTCATCCTCTTCCCGATGAACCAGCGCGCCGAAGACCTGATGATGAACGCGCCTTCCGAGCCCACCAGCGATCAGCTGATGGAACTGGGTCTGCGGGTCATCCCGCAGGAGTGATCCTGTCTGAATGAAACGTCGCCCCCGGCTTAACCGGGGGTGATATTGCCCGGTAGGATGCCCAGCACCAGAACCGGGCAGCCGCCGCTGCGCCCGGCGGCGATTCGGCTGATCAGCTTGTGGGTGCCGGTGGTGCTGGCTCCGAATTTCGCGCTGACGGTCTTGTCGGTCTCATTGCCAAATTTGTCCAGGCAATTGCCGAGCGATTTGAAAAAATCGTTCGACAGTTCGCGCGTGACAATGACGCCCACGTCGATCACCCCCGCTTCGAAGAAGCTGCGAAAGGCGTAAAGGTCGCGGTCGTAAGTCTGGTCCTTGCTGTTCCACTCATAGTCGAACGCCACCCGGCCGCGCCAAAAGTCGACCATATGATTGTGGATGAAGTCTTCGCTGATGATGCGGTCAACCTCGGGGGCGCTGTCGCCTTTGCCCGCGGTGAGTTGCACCAGCAGGTCGGCCTTGATGCGCACTTCTTCGTGGAAGTTCTCGGCAGCCGCATATTGCGCGAAACGGGTGGTAGCCGACATGCGGTTGCCCCCCGGCGCGCGGATTTCATCGCGGCTGATGGTGAATTGGCGCAGCACCCGGATGATCGCGGCCAGTTCCTCGGGCGCGCGCTGTTGCAGCACGGCGGCGGCGCTGCGGTAGCTGGTGACAGAATAGCGGTCGCGCAGATCGACGGGCAGCAGGTCTTCGACAAGTCTTTCGTCGTCGAAAACCGCGTCGTCGATGCGCCGCGCCAGATTACTCAGCCGCGACACTGGAATTGTAGCTGTAGGTCTTCCAATCGGGCTTGTAATCCGCCTCGGCCTGATTGCCCCAGACGGTCCACCCCTCACGCACGCCACGCCCGAAGAGTTCGAGGTAGGGGCCCCAAGAGCAGCTTTCGATCAGGTCATATTGCTCATCCGGCTTGCGCGAATGTTCGCGCTTGCGGGTTTGCAGCATGTTCACCTGCCGCCGCCCGGCGTCGAGCGTGCGCACGTTCTTACCACGCACGCCGAAAAGCAAAATCTCGGTCACATTGCGGAAGTAAAAACCCACGCCGCGCCCATCACTGCCGCCATCCTTGCGGATTTTGTGCCAGATGATGTTGGATTTATACTCAAACCCCCAAGCCTTGAGCACCTGCAACCCTTCGGGCAGCAGCGCATTTGGCACCCACATGTAGCAATGCGCGCGGTCTTCGAGGTGATCGGCCACGGGCAGGGCGCAGATATCCTCAACCGTCATCGTGGGATAACGGGCCAAGCGCTTATGCTCGGGCGCGACCTTTCCGGTGCGATTGGTAAAGCGCCACGGCGGGTCCGCCATGACGCATCCAAACCGGTCTTTGCCCAGAAAGTCGCGTAGGTCTTGTGATGGATTATCGCTCATATCCAATATATTGCGTTCCCTCGGGCTTTCTTGCAACCGCAACCTGCCCGGCGGGGCTGGATATCCACAAGAACGTTAAGGGAACACATCTAGCAGGGAAGAGCGGCTTGGGTCAATCCTCAAGGCTGTCTTCGCGCTTTTCCTCGATGAGTTTGGCTTCCTTTTCCTTACGCTTCAGGAACTTGTCGCCGAAGGCATCGTTCTGTTCCTCGCCGATAACCTTTTTCGCGCGGGTAAAAAGCTCGTCTTCTTCCTCATCCATGTGATGCTCGTAATCGTGCTTGAGCTGCTTGAAACGAGTCAGCCAAGCCGAAGAGGACATATCGGTTTCGCGCAATTCCTCCATGATGTCGTCAAGCTGCTGGTGCTCATGCACCGAATGGCGGGCGTGATCTTGGCCCCATGTCTCGGACATCAGCGTGGAATAAAAGGTCTCTTCCTCGGCGGCGGCGTGGGATTTCACGTCATGGTAAAAACGGTCCCAAGCTTTGCGGCGCTCGGCGCTGTCGCCTTCGGTGTCGGCAATGGTGTTCAACAGGGCGCGGTGTTCATCATGATCTTCTTTGATCGCGTCATAGATGGAGGGCATGGGGAAATCCTTTGGTGTTACCTGTGGCTAACGCCGCAGCCACCGGCAGGTTCCCGCCTTAGAAGACCGTGCCCTGCGCCGCTTGGCTGGCAACCTCTTGGAACAGCCCGCCGGTTTGCGCGTGAAATGCGGCCAAGGCGACGACCACCAGTCCAAGCGCATTCGCGCCCACAACGATCCAATCGACCGGCTTTGCGGGTGTCGCGCTGTCCTTGATGTGCTGGCTCATCTCACCCTCCCGGGCCTTTGCGGTTGCGACGATGCTGAAGGCTGATTGTGGCATCAATGTGTAGCTTGGAGGCCAAGACTGGGGTCTGATGCGATTATTTCAAGTTTATTCAGCTTGGCGGCTCGAAAACGCCGGTGCATAACTTTTCCATGAACAGTAAATCTGACCCGCGCCCCGTTGGGCCCCTTGTTGAGAATTGGTCCAAGCCGCCGCGCCCGGGGGGTGACGTGCTCACCGGCCGTCATGTAGTGTTGGAACCGCTGTCGGCCGAGAAACACGCGGCGCTGCTCTATCCCGCCTATCTGGGGGAGGATCACGTTTGGGATTATCTGCCCTACGGGCCATTCTCGTCGGCGGCGCAGTACCACCGTTGGGTGCGCGACAATGCGGGAAAGGCCGATCCCTATTTCATGGCGGTGAAAGACCGCGCGCGGGACCAATGGCTGGGCGTGGCGAGCTTCCTGCGGATCAAGCCCGAGGCGGGCAGCATCGAAGTGGGCCATATCAACTTCAGCCCCGCGCTTCAGCGCACCCCGGCGGCGACCGAGGCGATATTCCTGATGATGCAATGGGCCTTCGAGGCGGGCTATCGCAGATTCGAGTGGAAGTGCGACGCGCTCAACCGTCCGTCGCGCCGCGCGGCGCAGCGTCTGGGGCTGAGTTACGAGGGTGTCTTTCGGCAGGCGACCATCGTCAAGGGGCGCAACCGCGACACGGCTTGGTTCGCCGCGATCGACACGGAATGGCCCGCGCTGAAAGAGGCGTTCGAGGTTTGGCTTGCCCCCGGCAATTTCGACGGGCAGGGGCAGCAAAAAGAGCGGCTTGGCGATCTGACCCGCCTTGTCCGGGTGGCCAGGGATCCGACGCTTTAACCCGTCAGGCTAGATCGCCAGCCTTTCAGTAAGGCGGTGCCGGATCATCCCGGTGATGGCTGCGGTCTCAGGCCCCGCGGGTTGGCCGAGGGCGCGTTTATGGGCCAAGGCGCGGGCGGCTTCTTCCAAACGTTGGTCATTGGCCGAACGGGCCACCCCGCACAGGAATTGCGCGACGTAATCCAGCGTTTGATTGTCGGGCGCATCCCCCAGCACGTCAGCGATATGGGCAATGTCATCTTGGAAACCGATCCGGTCCGGGGTCACATCCTCATCCGGCAGGATGCGCGGCCCCCGGGGGCGGCGGTCGTCGGACAGCGCGGCGAGGATGGCTTGCTGAAAGGAGGACAGCGAGGTGATCGGCTTGGACAGGAAGCCATCCACCCCCGCCGCACGGGCGTCAGGCTCCATATGGCTGTCGCCGGAAATGGCGATGATCGCCTCGACCCGTGGTGTGCTGTGAACAAGTTCGGCAATCAGGTCCAACCCGCTGCCGTCGGGCAGGCCAAGGTCGACGAGAGCCACGGTAGGGCGGTAAACCTGCAAATGCCGCCGGGCCGAGCGCAGGCAATCCGCCCGTCTGATCCGCGCGCCGGAGCGCAGGCAGAGCAGGCGCATCGCCTCACAGGCGAAACGGCTGTCTTCCACCACCAGAACGGTAAGGCCCAGCAGAGGCCGCTCCGCCGTGGGGGTGAGGGTCGGTCTTTCAAAGGGGTCGGTATCGTCCATCATCGCCTCCATCAACAACTGCTGCGCCATCGTTACGCCGCGTTGGCTAATGACGCGTTAACGTGACGCATTGTTGTTTACCGGGGTGACGGGCATAAAGCTGGCAAATCACGAGGAGCATTCAGGATGATCGGACGTCTTAACCATGTGGCCATCGCCGTGCCGGATCTCGAAGCGGCGGCGGATCAGTATCGCCACGCGCTTGGTGCCAAGGTCGGCGCGCCGCAGGCCGAACCTGACCACGGGGTCACAGTGATCTTTATCGAGCTTCCGAACACCAAGATCGAATTGCTGCACCCCTTGGGCGAAGACAGCCCGATCAACGGCTTTCTGGAAAAGAACCCCGCAGGCGGCATCCACCACATCTGCTATGAGGTCGAGGACATCATCGCGGCGCGGGACCATCTGAAATCCACCGGCGCACGGGTCCTGGGCGCGGGCGAGCCGAAGATAGGCGCCCATGGCAAGCCGGTGCTGTTCCTGCACCCCAAGGATTTCAACGGCGCGCTCGTCGAGCTTGAGGAGGTCTGATCATGGGGATCGTTTCGGGGCTCGTCCTCTTTGCCGTCATCTGGTCGATGACCTTCATGATCGCCCTGCCGATCCGCGTGCAAACCCAAGGCGACGCGGGTGAGGTGGTGCCGGGCACCCATGCGGGCGCGCCAGAACAGCATCATCTGGGGCGCAAGGCGCTGTGGACCACGCTGGTCGCTGCGATCATCTGGGCGATCAGCGCCACAATCATCCTGTCGGGCTGGATTAGCGTGGCGGATATCGAAGGTTGGCTGCATCCGAATGCGGCACCAACGCATGGTACAGGTGGGTAAAGGTCGCCGCCCCTAGGATCGGGATCAGCAGGTTCAGCAGCGGCACCGAAAGCGGCACCGCCATCAACACCCCTGCCATCCAGATCGTGCCCGCATGGCGGCGACGCAGGCGCTTGGTCTCGTCCCGCCCGTGGCGGCGCAGCGCGGCGAGGGTGAAATACTCCCGCCCCAGCAGAAACCCGTTCAGCCCCCAGAAGATGAACAGCGCCGCTGGGGCGAAGAGCAGATAAAGCACCAGCGCCAGCAGGTTCGCCCCCACCAGCACGCCCATGAAATTGACCGTGTCGCGGATGGCGTCGCCCATGCTGACTTGGTTCGCGGGGGGCAGATGGGGGTAGTGCACCTCTTCCACCGCATCGGCCACCTCATCGAGAAACATCGAGGTGATCGCCGAGGCCACGGGCACCATCAAAAAGACCGAGAGCACCATGAGCAGGATCAGCGCGCTCCAACTCAGCAGATCGTCGAGCCAGTTGACCTCGCCCAGCACGGGCAGCCAAGCGTCTTCGGGGGTGACCCAATCCACCAGATAGGCAAAGCCCGCCGTGGCCGCGATCAGCAGCGCCAGCGACAGGCCCACGCCCAAAAGCACCACCTTGCGAAAGCGCGCATCGCCCAATTGGCCAAGCGCGCGGGTGAATGACCTGAGGATCGCGCTTACAGCCATGTGGTGATCCCGTCGATGTCCGGGCGCGGACGCTCCGGCGGCGCGGTGGTTTCGGTGCCAATGTGAATGATGCCCGCAATGCGCTCATGCGGGGCGAGGGCCAAACCCTCTTCCATAAAGCCCCGGTCATGGGCGGGCCAACCGCTCAGCCAATTGGCGCCCCAGCCTGCGGCGAGGGCGGCATTCAGAAGCGCGAGGCAAACCGCCCCGGCGGAATAGGTCTGCTCCAGCGGCGGAATTTTGGGAGAGGGCTTTTGCACCTCGATCACGGCCACGGCGAGGTTGCCCTGATCGAACTGGCCACGCCCCTTGGCAATGTCCTCGGCCCCAAGGCCAAGCGCCGCGCCGCGTGTCTCGACCACCTCGGCCAAACGCGCCATCGCGGCACGGTGGATGACCACGAAACGCCAAGGCTCCAACTTGCCATGATCCGGCGTGCGCGCAGCGGCGGTGAGAAGCGGGCGCAGGGCCTCGGCATCGGGCACCGGCAGGCCCAGTGTCTTGGCCGGGCGCGAGCGGCGGTTTTGCAAAAAGGCGAGGGCGGAAGGGTCAGCTACGGGCATCGGGGTCTCTTACAGGTCCAGTTGCTGCGCCATATCGTCAATCGACTGGCGGAGAAAGGCATCAAAGGCGGGCGAGGGTTGGCGCGCATTCAGCGACCGCGCCATCGGGTCCGGCGCGTCAATCGCGCTGCCGCTCAGCGCGGCGATCGTGGCATGACCGCAGAAGGGGACATAGGCCTCGGAATAGCCGCCCTCATGCACCAGCACCAGCTTGCCATCGCAAAGCCGCTCGGCGGTGCTGCGGATGCGTTTGGTCATCTCGGCAAAGGTTTCGGCGGTGGCCTGCATTCGCGCCAGCGGGTCGATGATCGCCGCGTCATAGCCGCAGGCGACGATGATTATGTCGGGGGCGAAAGCCTCGATCGCCGGGATCACCACGCGGTCCATCGCATGAAGGTAGGCGGTATGGCCCGAGCCTGCGTGCATCGGCAGGTTAATGTTATAGCCTTCGCCCGCCCCGCGTCCGCGCTCCGTCAGGCCGCCCGTGTCGATGGGGTAATTCCCTTCTTGGTGGAGCGAGATGGTCAGCACGTCATCGCGGTCATAATAGATCGCCTCGGTCCCGTTGCCGTGGTGCACGTCCCAATCCAGCACGACGACGCGCTTTGCCAGCCCCTTGGCCAGCGCGGCCTCGATGGCGATGGCGATATTGGCGAGAAGGCAGAAACCGTTGGGCAGATCCGGCAGGCAGTGGTGCCCCGGTGGGCGGCTGAGGGCATAGGCATTCTGTAGCTCGCCCCGCGCCACGGCATCGACGGCGGCGAGGGACAGCCCGGCAGAGAGCGCCGCCAGTTCATAGCCGCCACAGGCGAAGGGCACCGCATGGCCCAGCTCACCGCCCCCCGCATCCGAGAGGCGCTTGAAGTCATCAAGATAGGTTTCGGGATGCACCCGCGCCAAGGCCTCACGGCTGGCGGGGGCAGCGCTGCGGGTGTCGAGTTCGGCGAAGAGCCCCGTCACCTCCATCAGGTTCTTCATCCGGCGCTTGGTCTCGGGGTTTTCCGGCAGGCCCCCGGCGGCGAGGGGCTGCACCAGCCCGCCCACCGGCATGGTAAAGACGTAGTTGCCCCCTGCGTGCCAAAAGCAGCGTTCGTCCCAGAAAAAACCTGTGGTCATCTTGTGCTCCCCTTCATCCTTGCGGGGAAGGTGGCGTAGGGCGGCGGGATTGTCCATGGCGCGGGGGCTCACGCGGGCGGTGGCGCGTGAGGTGGGTGCGGGATTTGGTATTTGAGAAAGGATGAAGGGGGGGGAAGGGTGCGCTTTGGGTGGAAAGCGGGGGGCTTGGGGTGGCCCTAGCGCCTTTGGGGGGCGCTAGGGGTTTTGGTGGTTAGTCCACCATGCCGACGATCTCATAGGTGCGTTTGAGGATCGGGGCGGTGATCTCGCGCGCTTGTTCCGCACCGCGGGCGAGGATGCGGTCGATCTCGGCCGGGTCGGCCATCAGGCGCTGCATTTCGGCGGTGATCGGGCCCATTCTGGAGACGGCCAGCTCCGCCAGCGCAGGTTTGAAGGTGCCGAATTGCTGGCCGCCGACCTCCGCCAACACCTGATCGACGGTGCGGTCGCTGAGGGCGGCGTAGATGTTCACGAGGTTGCGCGCCTCGGGGCGGTCCTTCAGCCCCTCGGCCTCGGACGGGAGGGCGTCGGGGTCGGTCTTGGCCTTGCGGAACTTCTTGGCGATCGTGTCGGCATCGTCGGTCAGGTTGATGCGGCTCGCGGGCGAGGGGTCGGACTTCGACATCTTCTTGGAGCCGTCGCGCAGGGACATGACGCGGGTGGCCGCGCCTTCGATCACCGGTTCGGTGAGCGGGAAGAAATCGACGCCGTAGTCGTGGTTGAACTTCGCGGCGATGTCGCGGGTCAGCTCTAAGTGCTGTTTCTGGTCCTCGCCCACCGGCACATGGGTGGCGTGGTAGATCAGGATGTCGGCGGCCATCAGCGCGGGGTAGGCGAAAAGGCCCAGCGAGGCGGCTTCGGCGTTTTTTCCGGCCTTGTCCTTCCACTGGGTCATGCGGCCCATCCAGCCCATGCGCGCGACGCAGTTGAAGACCCAAGCCAGTTGCGCGTGCTCAGGCACTTGGCTTTGGTTGATCAGGATGGATTTTTCAGGGTCGATGCCCGAGGCGATGAAGCCGGCGCAGAGCTCGCGGGTGCTTTTCTTCAGGTCCGTCGGGTCTTGCCAGACCGTGATCGCGTGCAGGTCCACCATGCAGTAGATCGATTGCACGCCTTTTTCCTGCGCATCGGCGAAACGTTTCAGCGCGCCGAGGTAGTTGCCCAGATGCAGGTCGCCCGAGGGCTGAATGCCGGAAAACACGCGCGGGGTGAATTGGGTCTCGGACATCTGGAGGCACCTCTGGGCTGGAAAGTCTTGCGCGGCAGGCTTACTTCTGGCCGCGAACCCCGTCAAGGAGCGCCCATGCAAGACCCAGACCTCCAGCCCCCCGTGAACCCGCTGCCGCCCGCGGTTGTCATTCTGTTTCTGGCCATCGCCGGGGTCGAGGTGGTGCTCTCTCTGGCCGAGGCCGGGCTGGTGGGCGGCCCCGCTGCCGTGGGCTGGCGGCTGGCGCTGGTGCGCGACTTTGGTTTTTCGGGGCTGATCTTTGACGCGATGCTTGGCGCAGGCCAGTACCCGATCGAACATATCTGGCGGGTGGTGACTTACCCCTTCATCCATCTGGGCTTTACCCATGCGCTCTTTGCCGTGGTGCTGCTATTGGCTCTGGGCAAGATGGTGGCCGAGGCGATGGGGCAACTGGCCTTTCTGGTGATCTTCGTGCTGTCGGGCATTGGCGGGGCGTTGGTTTACGGCGCGCTATTGAACGATCCGGTTTGGCTCGCCGGGGCCTATCCCAATGTTTACGGGCTGATCGGCGGCTATAGTTTCGTGATGTGGCGGCGGTTGCTGGGCTCGGGCGGGCCGCAGTATCAGGCCTTTACGCTGATCGCGCTGCTGATGGGGCTCCAGCTGTTCTGGGGTATGTTTTTCGAGACTGGCTTTCTCTGGGTGGCGGAGCTCGCCGGGTTCATCTGTGGTTTCGGGCTGAGCTTTCTGGTCGCGCCCGGGGAATGGGCGCGACTGCGGGCGCGGTTGCAGCACCGTTAACCGCGCCGCATTGCCGATTTGAACTCGGACAGGCGGAATGCGCCGATCAGCTGGCCGACGCCGAAGTAGTTGACCGCAGCGATCACGAGCAGCAACACCAGCGCCAGCCCGCGCCACCACGGCAGGCCGAGCATCGGTTGCAGCGCCGCATTGCCCAGCCAAAGCGCGACGCCCATGGCGGCCGAGGCAATGAGGACGCGCCAGATGCGTTTGTGGAAGCGCGCGTCGAACTTTACCGCATCGCCAAAGCGCCGTGCGCCGATCGCGAGGCAGGCAAACATCGTCCAGCCTGCCAGCGTCGTGGCGACCGCCGGGGCGATCCAGCCGATGAAGGGGGCAAGGCCGATGGCGAGCGCCGCGTTCACCACCATGGCGATCACGGCGAAATGGAAGGGGCGGCGGGTGTCTTCGCGGGCGAAATAGACCGGTTGCAGGATTTTTTGCAGCACGAAGGAGGGCAGGCCGAGGCCGTAAACCATCACCGCGGTGGCAATCGCGGCGGTGTCATCGACGCCCGAGGCGCCGCGCTCGAACAGCACGGTGACCAGTGCGAAGGGGATCACGATCAGCGCGACCGAGGAGGGGATCGTCAGTGCCAGCGAAATCTCGGCGGCGCGGCTGAGCGCGGTTTGCGCGCCTTCGTCGTCTCCGGCCCGCAGGCGGCGCGACAGGTCGGGCAGCAGCACGATGCCCACGGCGATGCCCACCACGCCCAAGGGAAGTTGATAGAGGCGGTCGGCGGCGAAGAGCCATGAGACGGCCTTGTCATATTGGCTCGCCACCAATTGCCCGACCACGAGGTTGATCTGCATCACGCCCGAGGCCAGCGCGGCGGGCAAGGCAATGACGATCATCGCGCGCATGTCGGGGGTCCAGCGCGGGCGGGAGGGGCGCAGCGGGAAACCCGCTTGGGCCGCGGCGCGCCATGTCAGCGCCAGCTGTGCCACACCGGCGACCGGGATCGACCAGATCAGCCAAAGCGCCACTTCGCCCCCGGTGAGCGCGGCGAAGGTCATGGCGGCGATGACGAAGATGTTTAGCAGCACCGGCGCTGCGGCGGCCACGGCAAAGCGTCCGGTGGCGTTGAGGATGCCCGAGAACAGCGCCGACAGAGACATGCAGAGGATATAGGGAAAAGCGATGCGGCCAAAGGCGACCGTCATGTCGAAGCGCGGGTCACCGACGAAGCCTTCGGCGGTTAGCCAAACCAAGCCGGGCATGAAAATCATGCCCAAAGCGGTCAGCGCCAGCACCACCAACGATAGGCCGTTAAACGCATCGCGGGCGAATGTCCCGGCGCCTTCCTCGCCCTCCAGCTTTTTGGCAAACATCGGCACGAAGGCCGCGTTGAACGCGCCCTCGGCAAAGAAGCGGCGGAACATATTGGGCAGGCGGAACGCGGCGACGAAAGCGTCCATGACCGGGCCGGGGCCAATGAGCGACAGCAGCAGCACTTCGCGCAGGAAGCCGAGCACGCGGCTTAGCAGGGTCCAGACCCCGACAGTGAAAAAGCCGGACATAAGACGGATAGGTTTCATCGGAGGAGCCTTAAATTGCGCTGCGGTGATCCCTAGCGCGGGCGTTCACCCGGTGCAATCGCGGTGAGCGGCAGGAAATGCCCCGCCGCCCGCCGTGGCAAGGCGGCGCTTATCCCCCCGTGGGGTAGATGAACCCATTGATCGGATAGGTGCTGCCAAAGGCGCCCGGCTGGCTTTCCAAGCGCACGGCGGACCAGTCGTTGTCGTCGGAGACGTCGATCACCGCCATTTTGAGCGAAACCTCGTTGCGCTTCCAATTGGCGTGATCCACCCGGATTTCGCGGGGTGAGACGATGTCGGAAACCACAGCGATATGACCCATCGGCATGGAGCGGGTGGCGCTGAAGGCCATCACGGCACCGACGACGGGATCATCGCCGCGCGGGTAAAGCCCCTTGGCCTTGCCCCACCATGTCTCAGCATTGCCGCGAATCTGGATGCCGCTGACATTGCGGGCGAAGGGCACGCACCAAACGCGCTGGCCCTTGGCGCGCATGTCTTTGGCGGTCTGCACGGCCATGAAATGACGCTGGGGATCGATGCCGCCGAGATCGTAGGTCTGCGGGATGTCAGGCGCTTTGGCGCAGGCTGCCGTGAGAAGAAGTGTGGCGCAGAGGGCCATCAGGCCCCGGTTCGGCAGTGCGGCGCGTGTCACGCTCATATGTCCCTCATTCATGGAAACCCGTCTCAGCGGCGGGTTGAAAGGATTTTGAGGATCTGGCGCGCAAAGCAAAGCGGCCAAACATCGGGGTGGCGAAAATTCGCCGGTCGAGCGGGGCGCGGGGGAACTTAACCCTCGGCCCGCTCAACCCCTGCGGCAATCGCTTCGCGCAGGCGTTTCTCCAAGGTGCGCTGTTTGGCCTCGGTATAGTATTTCAGGCCGAACATATCCTTGACGTAGAAGGTATCGACCACCTGTTCGCCATAGGTCGCAATCACCGCATTGGCGATATAGACGTTGGAGGCTGCCAAGGTGCGCGTCAGATCATAGAGCAGACCCGGCCGGTCGCGGGTGTCGACCTCGATGATCGTGTAGATCTCGGAGCCTTCGTTGTCGAAGGTGATATGCGTGGGCACCTTGAAGGCGCGTTCGCGTTTTTTCACCTTATCGCGGGATTTCAGTGCGTCACGGGCGACGATCTCACCGCGCAGGGTCTTGAGGATCATCTCGCGCAGACGCGGCAGGCGGCTGGCCTCATAGGGCTGATCCTCGCTGTCCTGAATCCAGAAAGCGTCGGTGACGAAACCGTCCTTCGTGGTGTAGCTGCGCGCATCCACCACATTCGCGCCGACCAGCGCCAGCGCCCCGGCGAGCCGGGCGAAGATGCCGGGGTGATCGGCCATGACGAAACAGGCCCGCGTCGCACCGCGATCTTCGTCCGGGTGCAGGTCGATACGGATATCGTCGTTGCCGATATCGCGCAGCAGTTCCGCAAAGGCGACATGGGCGGTGACATGCAGACCCTGCCAATAGGGCGGATAGTGGCGGGCCGTCTCGCGTTGCAAATGTTTGCGCGGCCAATCGGAGAGCGCGGCGCGCAGGGCTTTCTTGGCCTCCGCGCCTCGGTTTTCGCGGTTGAGGTCTTCGAGCCCGGTTTCCAGCGCCCGCTCGGTCTGGCGATAGAGCGCGCGGATCAGCACCGCTTTCCAATTGTTCCACGTATTCGGCCCGACGCCACGAATGTCGCAGACCGTCAACACGCAAAGCAGGTCGAGCCGTTTGACCGTCTGTACCGCCTTGGCAAAGTCGCGCACCGTGCGCGGATCGGCGATGTCGCGTTTCTGCGCCATGTCGGACATCAGCAGGTGATAGCGCACCAGCCATTCCACCGTGTCGACCTCATCGCGTTTCAGCCCCAGCCGCGGTCCGATGCGCCGCGCCAGTTTCGCACCGATGATGGAATGGTCCTCGGGCCGCCCCTTGCCGATGTCATGCAGCAGCAGGGCCACATAGAGCACCTTGCGGTTCACCCCGCGTTTCAGGATCGAGGAGGCAACGGGCAGTTCCTCTTCCAGCTCGCCCTTCTCGATCCGGGCGAGGTTGGCGATACATTGGATGGTGTGTTCGTCCACCGTGTAGGAATGATACATGTTGAACTGCATCATCGCGACGATCGGCTCGAACTCAGGGATGAAGGCGCCCAAGACGCCCAATTCGTTCATCCGCCGCAGGGAGCGTTCGGGGTTGCCGTGTTTCAACAACAGGTCGAGGAAGATGCGCCGGGCTTCGGGGGTGCGGCGCATATCATCGTCGATCAGCGCGAGGTTAGCCTTGATCAAGCGCATCGCATCGGGGTGGATCAACATGCCCGTGCGCAGCGCTTCTTCGAAGATGCGCAACAGGTTCAGCTTGTCTTGTAGAAACTCTTCGTCGTCCTTCACCGCGATGCGGTTGTGGACCACCTGAAACCCCTCGCGGATTTTCGGGCGGCGGCGGAAGATGCGTTCCAGCAGCGGTTCGGCCTTCATATGGGACGCTTCGAGCCCGCTGACGAAGATGCGCGTCAGATCCCCCACCGCGGTGGCATGGCGGAAATAGGCCTGCATGAAGATCTCGACGCCCCGCCGACCGCCGATGTCCTGATAGCCCATCGCTTGGGCGACCTGCACCTGCATGTCGAAGGTCAGCTGTTCCGTCGCGCGCCCGGCAATCAGGTGGAGGTGCCCCCGCACGGCCCAGAGAAAAGCCTCGGCCTCGCGGAAGGTGTCGTATTCATCGGCGCGGAACACGCCGAGATCGACCAGATCCGCGACCCGATCCACGTCATGGATGAATTTGGCGATCCAGAACAACGAATGCAGATCGCGCAGCCCGCCCTTACCTTCCTTGACGTTGGGCTCGACCATATAGCGTTCACCCTGTTTCAGGTGGCGGTTGTCGCGCTCTTCCAGTTTCGCTTCGATGAAATCCTTTCCCGCGCCTGAGAAAAGTTCGTTCTTGAGCCGTTCGGAAAGCTCTTGCGCAAGGGACACATCGCCGTCGATGAAACGGTTTTCCAGCAGGGCGGTCTGAATGGTGAAATCATCCGCCCCCAGCCGCAGGCAGTCTTCGATGGTGCGCGTGGCGTGGCCGACCTTCAGCTTCAAATCCCACAGGATGTAGAGCATCGATTCGATCACGCTCTCCGACCATGCGGTGGCCTTGTAGGGAATGAGGAACAGCAGATCGACATCGGAAAAGGGCGCCATCTCTCCCCGGCCATAGCCGCCGACGCCAATCATGGCGAGCCGTTCACCCTCGGTCGGGTTCGGGTTGGGGTGCAGCACCTGCGTGGCAATCTGCAAGACGCAGCGCAGCAGTTGGTCGGTGAGATAGGTGTAAGAAGAGGTCATCGCCCGCGCATCGAAGGGCGATTCAGCAAAGCCCGCCGCGATGGCTTTGCGGCCCGCCTGCTGGGCTTCTTGGATCAGGGGAACGATCTCGGCCCTGAGGGCCGCGCCCTCCAACGTGCTGTCGCGCTGGGCGAGGGCCTGCCAGATGGCCGTGTCGTCAAAGATTTGCTCGGGCGCGCAAATCAGGCGCGGGTGTCGACGCGCGCCTGATGTTGTTGTCGGTTTCGCGAGGTCCAATTCAGAAACCAGCCCCGCCAAAGCCGCGCGGTGCCGGGTCGAGCACGACGACGCGGTTGTCGCGGATCGTGGCCACGGCCAAGGCGCGTTCGTTGGTGCCGTCGCGGCGCAGGCGGAAGATGCCGCTGGCGCCTTGGAAACCCGCCCCTTGGGTCAGCGCGGCCCCGGAAAGCGCGTTGGATTTGCCGCCCTTCACCAAGGAGCCGATTGCCGCGATCCCGTCAAAGGCCAGCCCGGCCAGAGGGTGCGGATCACTGCCATAGGCCGCGGTGTAGTGGTTCGAGAAGGCACCGCTCGCCGCCGTGTCGGGCAGGGCAAACCAGCCGCCCTGAACGCCGGGCAGTTCCAGCGTTTGGGCGGGGATGTCCCACCGGGTCAGGCCGACATATTGCGTGGTGGCCGATTGAATGCCCGCCTCGGGCAGAAGCTGCGCGAAGAGCGGCAGAGCACTGGCCGAGGAGGTGGTGAGGAAGAGCGCATTGGCGCCGCTGCCTTCGACGGTTGCTTTGACGCGCGGCACGGCGGCCACGACCGACTCTTGGCTCAGCGCGTAATCGACGGTGCCTGCCAGCGTCGCGCCATTGGCGCTGATCGCTTGAACGATCGCGTCACGGCCCAACTGTCCGGCAAGGTCCTGACCATGCAGCACGACGATTTTGTCTTTGCCATTGCGCTTGGCAAAGCTCACCAACCGGTTGGCGGTATTGGCAAAGGTCGGCCCGAGCACGAAGACATTGCCGCCCGCGATGGTCGGGTTGTTCGAGAAGGAGATCACATTGACCCCGGAGGAGGCCACGGCCACCCCAGCCGCATTGGCCGCTTCGCCGTAAACCGGGCCGAGGATGATCTTGGCCCCTTCATTCACCGCCTGCGCAGCGACGGATGCGGCTGTGCTGGCATTGCCTGCGGTGCCATAAACGCGCAGGTCGATCTGAACGCCGTCCAGATCGCGCATCGCAAGACGCGCGGCGTTTTCGAGGTTCTTGGCCAGCAACTCATCACCGGCCGTGCCGCCCCGCGGGACCAAGAGCGCCACGGGGACGGGGGCCGCAGGGTCAATGCGCGGGCCGCCGGAATTGGCGCCGCCCGTGGCGACAGGCTGACAGGCCGCCAGCAGGACCGCGAAGAGCGGCAGCAAAAGCAGGTGCATCTTCTTGCGGATGGCGCGGAAACAGGCAATCATTTGTATTCACTCCCCGGTGGTGGCAAGACGACGATGGTCGCCGGAACATGGCCGCGATCATAGTGACTGCGAAAGGCGGGTCCAGCGTTGAAATTTGACAAGACAGAGCTAGCCCCGGGACTTTATTTCGTGGGCGTCCCCATCGGCACCGCACGCGATATCACGCTGCGCGCGCTCGACACGCTGGCCTCGGCGGATTTGCTGGCGGCAGAGGACACGCGCAGCCTGCGGCGGCTGATGGAAATTCATGGGGTGCCGCTTGATGGGCGCAAGGTGCTGGCGCTGCACGATCACAGCGGCACATCGGTGCAAGAGCGGCTGATCGCGGCCATCCGCGAGGGCAAATCTGTCGCCTATGCGTCGGAGGCGGGCATGCCGCTGATCGCCGATCCGGGGTTTGAATTAAGCCGCGCCGCAGCCGAAGCGGGCGTGATGCAGACCTGCGCGCCGGGACCATCGGCCGTGCTGACCGCGCTGGCCTTGGGCGCCCTGCCGACGGATGCATTTTTCTTTGCGGGCTTCCTGCCCAATAGTAAATCGGCACGCATCGCGGCGCTGGAAAAGCTGCGCGACGTGCCGGGGACACTAGTTTTCTACGAATCGCCCAAACGGCTCGGCGCCATGCTGCGCGATGCGGCAACCGCACTGGGCGCGGGGCGTAAAGCGGCAATGTGCCGGGAGTTGACCAAGAAATTCGAAGAGATTCAGCGGGGTACCCTAGAAAACCTCGCCGAGCTTTATCAAGCGAAGGCTCCGAAAGGCGAAGTGGTCGTGCTGATCGATCGCAGCCGTTCAGACTCTGTTAATCACCTTGACCTAGAAACAGATTTGCAACGGGCGCTTACAGAAATGTCGATGCGTGACGCTGTCGATTTGGTGGCGCAGGCCCATGGCCTGCCACGGCGGCAGGTCTATCAAGCGGCATTGGCGCTCGGCAAAGGTTAGAACGCGGATCGGAGCAATGAAAATGGCGCAGGGTGATACGGGGATACGAACTGCGACCAAGCGCCAACGGGGGCGCATGGCCTATCATGCCGGGATCGCCGCCGAGAACCGCATCGCGCAAGACTATGAAAGGCGCGGTTTTGCCATCGCCCGCCGCCGTTGGCGGGGCCGCGCTGGTGAAATTGATTTGATCCTGCGCGATGGGGCTGCCTTGATCTTTGTCGAGGTGAAACAAAGCCGTAGTTTCGCACGGGCCGCCGAAAGCCTTTCTGCCCGACAGATGCAGCGCATCTACCGCTCCGCCGAGGAATTTCTTGCTGGCGAACCTGCAGGAAGCCTGACCGAGGTGCGCTTTGACGTGGCGCTTGTCGATGGGCAGGGGGCCACCGAAATCATCGAAAACGCCTTTGGCCACGGCTGACCCATTGCGCATAGGCCCCTGCTGCGCCATCTAAGAAGCGATCCCAGAAGCCTGCACCGTCGGTCCGGGTCGGATCACGACAAAGGTAAGCAGCGGGGGACGCCGATGAAAATCGCCTTTCAAATGGACCCGATCGGGGACGTGAACATCAATGCCGACAGCAGCTTTCGGCTGGCCGAAGAGGCGCAGGCGCGGGGGCATGAGCTGTTCTTCTACACGCCCGACCATCTGGCGTACCAAGAGGGGCGGATCACCGCGCGGGGCTATGACTTTACCGTGCAGCGCGTGCAGGGCGATCATGCCCGGTTCGGAGAAGAGCGCGAGGTCGATTTGGCGGATTTCGACGTGGTCTGGCTGCGCCAAGACCCGCCTTTCGACATGCATTACATCACCTCGACCCACCTGCTGGACCGGCTGAAAGAAACCACCTTGGTGGTCAACGACCCTTTTTGGGTCCGCAATTACCCCGAAAAACTTCTGGTTCTCGACTTCCCCGATCTGACGCCGCCCACCACGATTGCGCGTGATCTTTCGACCATCAAGGCCTTCAAGGCGAAGCATGGCGATGTAATTCTGAAACCGCTTTACGGCAATGGCGGGGCCGGTGTGTTCCGGCTGGACGCCAATGACCGCAACCTCACCTCCCTGCATGAATTGTTCACCGGTTTCTCGCGTGAGCCGCTCATCGTTCAGAAATTCCTGCCTGCCGTGTCCAAGGGTGACAAGCGCGTCATTCTTGTGGACGGGGAGCCCGTGGGCGCGATCAACCGCGTCCCGGCGGAGGGCGAGACGCGATCGAACATGCATGTCGGCGGGCGGCCTGAGAAGGTCGGGCTGACCGAGCGCGATCTGGAGATCTGTGCCGCCATCGGGCCATTGCTTAAAGAAAAGGGCCAGATCTTTGTCGGGATCGATGTGATCGGTGACTATCTGACCGAGATCAACGTGACCTCTCCCACCGGCATTCAAGAGCTGGAACGGTTCGATGGCGAGAATATCGCCGGAAAAATCTGGGAGGCGATTGAGGCCAAGCGCGGGTGAGCCTGCGCCAGCATCTTCTGAACCGCTACCTGCGTCTGACAGAGAAACCTTTGCTGGCGCATGCAAACCCGCAGTTCCTGCGGGCCACGATGGAGATGCAGGCGCGGCTCTTTTTCAAAGGGCCGCGCGAGGTGCATGCGGAATGGCGTGATCTGCCGGGGGCGGGATCGGCGCTTTGGCTTACGCCGCCGCAGGCCTCGCAAGGGCGTGTGATCCTCTACGTTCATGGCGGCGGGTTCGTGTTTGGCAGCCCGGAGACGCACCGGGCGATGGTCGCGCGCCTATCTCTGCTGACTGGCGCGCGGGCGGTGCTGCCGCGCTATGCGCGCGTGCCCGAGGCGGCCTTTCCCAAACCTGCGCAAGACATCCGCGCGGCGTGGGATGCGCTGTGTCAAATGGGCATCGCCGCGGGGGATATCGTGATTGGCGGCGACAGCGCGGGCGGCGCGCTGGTTTTCGATCTTTTGGCGCAGCTTTGCCGCGAGGGGGTGGCGCTGCCTGCTGGCGCCTTTGGGCTTTCCCCCTTGTTGGACCTGACGTTTTCAGGCCCGAGTTTCACTCAGAATGCCGAAAGCGACGTGTTGTTGCCCGCCGCCCGCGCGACGGAAATGGCGCGGCTCTATCTTCAGGGGCAGGATGCGGAGAGCCCCCGGGCGAGTCCCATTCTCGCTGATTTCAAAGGCGCACCGCCCGTCTGGCTCACCGTAAGTGACAGCGAAATCCTGCGTGATGACAGCCGCCGATTGGCGGCCCGTCTGCGCGAAGCGGGCGTGTCGGCCACCTTGCAGGAGGTCCATGACCTACCGCATGTCTGGCCGCTGTTTCAGAACCACCTGCCCGAGGCGCGGCAGAGCCTCGCGGCCCTCGCCGATTGGATCAATGCCCTGCCGTCGGATCGGGCAGGCGAAAACTGATCGCCTCGGCCATATGGGGGCGGCGGACCTCGGGTTCCCCCGCAAGGTCGGCGATGGTGCGCGCGACACGCATGACCCGGTGATACCCGCGCGCCGACAAGGAAAACCGTTCTGCTGCGCGCAGAAGCAGCGTGCGCGCTTCGGCATCCGGGCTGACGACGGTTTCGAGCAGGTCACCCGCCGCATCAGCATTGGCCGAAATCCCGTCATGCGGCGCGTAGCGCGTGGATTGAAGCGCCCGCGCGGCGGCGACCCTTGCCGCGACCTTGGCCGAGGTCTCGCCGTTGGCGGGCAGGTTGAGGTCGCTGTAGCTGACGGGCGGCACGTCGACGCGCAGATCGAACCGGTCCATCAGCGGGCCGGAGATACGCCCGAGATAGTCTTCCCCGCAAGCCGGGACACGGGCGCAGGCGCGGGCCGGGTCGGGCAGGTAGCCGCATTTGCAGGGGTTTGCCGCCGCGACGAGCATAAAGCGGCAGGGGTATTTCACATGGGCATTGGCGCGCGCGATCATGACCTCGCCGGTCTCGATCGGTTGGCGCAGGGTTTCGAGGACGGTGCGGTTGAACTCGGGGAACTCATCCATGAACAGCACGCCGTTATGGGCCAGAGATGCCTCCCCCGGACGCGCCTGCCGACCGCCGCCGATGATCGCAGCCATGGAGGCCGTGTGATGCGGCTCGCGGAAAGGGCGGCTGCGGGAAATGCCACCCTCGTCGAGCAGCCCGGCGAGGGAGTGGATCATCGAGGTCTCAAGCGCTTCACCTGCCGTCAGCGGCGGCAGGATGCCGGGCAGCCGCGCGGCCAGCATGGATTTGCCCGACCCCGGCGTGCCGACCAGCATCAGGTGATGCCGCCCGGCCGCGGCGATCTCCAACGCGCGTTTGGCGCGTTCTTGGCCTTTGACCTCGCGCAGGTCGCGACCCGCCAATGCGAGGGGCACCTCGCCCGGCTCGGCGGGGGCGATCGGCACCTGCCCGGTGTAGTGGCGCACCACGTCGCCCAGATTGGCGGCGGCGATGACCTGTGTCTTGCCCACCCACGCGGCCTCCGCCCCCGACCCTGCGGGGCAGAGCAAGCTGCGGTCCTCGGCGGCGGCGGCCATGGCGGCGGGCAGGGCGCCGACCACGGGCATCAGTGTCCCGTCGAGCGAAAGCTCCCCCAAGGCCACTACATTCTGGGTGATGTCATCCGGCAGGATATCGAGGGCCGAGAGCAGCGCCAGCGCGATGGGCAGGTCGAAATGGCTGCCTTCCTTGGGCAGGTCGGCGGGGGAGAGATTGACGGTGATGCGTTTGGACGGCAGCGCGATGGCCAAGGCGCTGAGCGCCGTGCGCACCCGGTCGCGGGCTTCCGACACGGCCTTGTCCGCCAGTCCGACGATCGAAAAGCCTGGCAGCCCGGCGGTGACCGCGCATTGCACCTCGACGATGCGCGCGTCGACCCCTTGAAATGCGACCGTATAGGCCCGCGATACCATTACCCCTGCTCCGTCTTGCTATGGTTAATCGGTAGGCAAAACGGGTTTAGGAATGGTTAACGGCACTGTGGGTCAGGGCGTATGATTGATCCCTTCAACCCGCCATTGGCCGTTGTCGTGGGACAGATGCGTCACCGAGAGGTTGTCGATCTTATGGGCCATCGCCTCTAGCGGGCCGCCGCCTTGGGCTTGCTGCACCTGCGTGAGGATCACGCCGAAATGGGCCACGGCGATCACATGGGCATTGGGGTGGGCCGCGTTGATCCGTGCCACAACTCGGTCGACGCGCGCCTTGGTCTGGTTCCAGCTTTCGCCCTCGGGGGCCATGACATCGCCGGGGGTCTCCCAATAGGCGCGGCTGAGGTCCGGGTCACGCGCGGCGACTTCGGAGAAATGCAGCCCGTCCCAAGCGCCGAAATGCAACTCGCGCAGCTCTTGCTCATGGGGCAGGCGGCGGCGGGAGGGCTGGGCGAGCGCATCGGCCGTATGCACAGCGCGGATCAGGTCCGAGGAGACGAGCAGCGCCTCATCCGGCAGATGCAGATTCAACCGCGCAAGACGGGGCGCATCGGAAAGGTCCGCCGGGACATCGCGCCAGCCGACGAAGTTCTTCTCATGGGTCGGGCCGTGGCGCACCCAGTGCCAAATGGTCATGGCATCTCCCCTTTCAGCAGTTGCGGCAGGCCGACGACGACCTGCACCACCGTATCCGCCTCGGCGGCCAAGGCGATGTTGAGCCGCCCCTGCGCCTCGCGGAACTGGCGGGCCATGGCGTTCTCGGGCACGATGCCTTGGCCGACCTCGTTCGAGACCACGATCCAATGCGCGGCGCAGCCCCGCAGGGCCTGCAAAAGCTGCGCCTGCGCGGCCTCCAGATCGCTGCCTTCCATCAGGTGATTGCTCAGCCACATGGTTGCGCAGTCGATCAGCACGATTTCGCCGGCGGGCAGTTTCGCCAGCGGTTCGGTCAGATCTAGCGGGCATTCGACGGTGCGCCACCCCGCATCGCGCCTTGCTTGATGCTTGTTCACGCGTTCTTGAACTTCGTCATCCCAGATGCGACCGGTGGCGAGGTAAGTCTTTGTCATGCCACTGGAATTTACGAGGGCCTCTGCCCATTCCGACTTGCCCGAGGCCGCCCCGCCTAGGGCAAAGGTAGTTCTAGGCAACATCTTCTCACCAAATATTTGAACCAAATGGCATGTCTCTGCGTATCTCCACCAAAGGCCCATCACAAGGTGCGCCGCGCATTTCTCAAGGGGGATACCAAATGTCATTGCAAACCGCTCGCGAATTTTCACTCACCCGCACCGCAATGAAGGCCGAATTGCTCGATGCCGAAACGGAGTTGGAATTGGCCTATGCCTGGCGCGATCACCGGGATGAGGCCGCGTTGCACCGTTTGATCACCGCCTACATGCGTCTGGCTATTTCGATGGCCGGCAAGTTTAAGCGCTACGGCGCGCCGATGAACGATCTGATCCAAGAGGCCGGTCTGGGCCTGATGAAGGCCGCCGACAAATTTGACCCCGACCGCGGCGTGCGTTTCTCGACCTATGCGGTTTGGTGGATCAAGGCGAGCATTCAGGACCATGTGATGCGCAACTGGTCGATGGTGCGGACAGGGTCGACCTCTTCTCAGAAATCGTTGTTCTTCAACATGCGCCGCGTGCAGGCTCGGTTGGAGCGTGAGGCCACGGCCATGGGCGAGACGTTGGATAAGCACCAGCTGCGCCAGATGATTTCGACCGAAATCGGCGTGCCGTTGCATGACGTCGAGATGATGGAAGGCCGTCTGTCGGGCTCGGACTATTCGCTGAACGCCACGCAGAGCGCCGAGGATGAGGGCCGCGAGTGGATCGAAGCACTGGCTGATGAAAGCGCGCAGGCGGCGGAGCGTGTCGAGGAAGAGCATGACACGGCGCAGCTGCGGAACTGGTTGCTGGCGGCAATGCAGGGCCTGTCCGAGCGTGAGCAATTCATCGTGCGCGAACGTAAACTGCGGGATCCTGCGCGTACTTTGGAAAGCCTTGGCGACGAACTCAGCCTCAGCAAAGAGCGGGTCCGCCAGCTTGAGGCCGCGGCCTTTGGCAAGATGCGCAAGTCCCTCGAGATGCAATCGCGTGAGGTCTTTGCTTTTCTGGCCTGACCCCACATCGCGATGCCCGCCGGGGCTGGCAGATTTCGCCGCCCCGGATTAAGGTCTCCCTAATGCAAACGGGGGGCCTTTATGCTGTCGGGCAAACATATTCTGCTGATCATCGGCGGCGGCATTGCCGCCTATAAATCCCTCGATCTGATCCGGCGTCTGCGCGAGCGTGGGGCCAAGGTGACACCGGTGCTGACCCGCGCGGGCGAAGAGTTTGTCACCCCGCTTTCCGTATCTGCCCTGACCGGGGTGAAGGTCTTTCGCGATCTTTTCGACCTCGGTGATGAGGCCGAGATGGGGCATATCCAGCTCAGCCGCGCGGCGGACCTTTTGGTGGTTGCCCCCGCCACGGCAGACCTGATGGCCAAGATGGCGCAGGGGGCGGCGAATGATCTGGCATCGACCTTGCTTTTGGCCACCGATACGCCGGTGCTGCTGGCACCTGCGATGAACGTGCGGATGTGGCAGCACCCCGCGACGCAGCGCAACATCGCTACTCTGCGCGGCGATGGCATCGCCATGGTCGGGCCGAATGACGGTGACATGGCCTGCGGCGAATACGGGCCGGGGCGGATGGCCGAACCGCTTGAGATTGTCGCGGCGGTAGAGGCGCGGCTGGGGCAGGGGCCGCTCGCGGGCAAGCGCATCCTCGTCACCTCTGGCCCCACCCATGAGCCGATCGACCCGGTGCGCTATATCGCCAACCGCTCTTCCGGGGCGCAGGGCACGGCCATCGCGCGGGCGCTGGCGGTTCTGGGGGCCGAAGTCGTCTTTGTCACCGGTCCCGCCGAAGTCGCCTCGCCCGAGGGCGTCGAGGTCGTGCCCGTGCAAACGGCGCAAGAGATGATGCAGGCGGTAGAGGCCGCACTGCCCGCCGATGCCGCCGTCTTTGCCGCCGCGGTGGCCGATTGGCATGTGCAGGGGGCAGGGGACCGTAAGCTGAAGAAATCTAAAGACGGGCTGCCCAGCCTGTCTTTCGCGGAAAACCCCGACATCCTGAAAACCGTCAGCCAGCGTGGCGAAGGCCGCCCGCCGCTCGTCGTGGGCTTCGCCGCCGAGACCGACGACGTGCTGGCCCATGCCACCGCGAAACGCGTGCGCAAGGGCTGTGACTGGATCGTCGCCAATGACGTCTCCCCCGCCACCGGCATCATGGGCGGGCGCGAGAATGCCGTGACGCTGATCACCGAGGCCGGGGCCGAGGATTGGCCGCGCATGGGCAAGGATGCCGTGGCCGCCCGTCTGGCCGAACGTATCGCCGCAGCACTTGCCTGAGGGGGCGCTATGACCACGATCAAACTCTGCTGGGCCGAGGGCGTGGACCGCAGCCTGCCACTGCCCGCCTATGAAAGCGCCGGGGCGGCGGGGGCGGATCTGCGGGCCAATCTGCCCGGCGGCGCGGTCACCTTGGCCCCCGGCGCGCGGGCGCTGATCTCCACCGGGTTGCACATGGCGATCCCGCAGGGGTTCGAAGTGCAGATCCGCCCGCGCTCGGGTCTCGCGCTGAAGCATGGCATCACCCTGATCAACAGCCCCGGCACCATCGACAGCGATTATCGCGGCGTGGTGGGGGTGATCATGGGTAACATGGGGGCGGAGGCCTTTACCGTCGAACATGGTATGCGCATCGCGCAGATGGTTGTGGCTCCGGTGGTGCAGGCGGGCTTCGAACTGGCCGCGCGCCTCGATGAGACCGCGCGCGGCGCGGGCGGGTTTGGCTCGACGGGGGCGCAGTGATGCTGGCTGTTTTGATTATCGCGGCGGCGCTTTGGTTTGGCGGCGGCTTCCTTGGCCTGCCTCGCGGGCTGCGCGCGGGGCTGATCGGGCTGATGTATCTGGCGCTGGTCGCGCTGCATCTGCTGTTTCCGGCCACCCATCCGCTGCGGCTTTCCACCGGCGGCAGTGCCGCGCCTTGGCTGCTCTTGGGCGGTTTCGTCGTGCTGGTGCTGCTCTACCGGCAGGGGCTGGCGACCCTGCGCGCGCGCGCCACGCCGGACGCGCCGACCGAAGCCCCCGCCTCGGGCCGTTTTTCGGAGAGTGAGTTGAACCGCTACGCCCGGCACATCGTGCTGCGTGAGGTCGGCGGCCCCGGGCAGAAGGCGCTGAAGAACGCGAAGGTGCTGGTGATCGGCGCGGGCGGTCTCGGCGCGCCGGTGCTGCAGTACCTCGCCGCTGCGGGCGTCGGTACCATCGGGGTGATCGACGACGACGCGGTCGAAAACGCGAACCTGCAACGGCAGGTGATCCACAAGGACGAAGCCATCGGCACGCCCAAGGTCTTTTCCGCGCAGGCCGAGATGCTGGCCCAGAACCCCCACGTCACCGTGCGCCCCTACCATCGCCGTCTGACCGACGAGATCGCCGAGGATCTGGTGGCCGACTATGACCTCGTGCTCGACGGGACCGACAATTTCGATACCCGCTACCGGGTCAATGCCGCCTGCGTTGCGTCGGGCACGCCGCTCATCTCGGGGGCGCTCAGCCAATGGGAGGGGCAGCTCAGCGTCTTCGATCCCGCCCGCGGCGCGCCTTGTTATCGCTGTATCTTCCCCGAAGCGCCGGCGGCGGGCCTCGCCCCTTCCTGCGCCGAGGCCGGGGTGATCGGGCCGCTTCCGGGTGTGATCGGCACGATGATGGCGCTGGAGGCGGTGAAGCTCATCACCGGGGCGGGCAGCGTGCTGCGCGGCGAGATGATGATCTACGACGGGCTTTATGGCGAGACCCGCAAGATCGGCCTCAAACGCCGCGCGGGCTGCGAAACCTGCGGCGGGTGATTGCAAGTCACCCCGGCGCGCCCCATCTTGGGCGCAAAGGAGACCTGCATGACTAACCCGCTTCTGACCGAATGGGAGACTCCCTTCGGCATCGCCCCCTTTGACCGCATTTCCGACGATGATTTCGCCCCCGCTTTGGAGGAGGCGCTCGCCGCCCACCGGGCCGAGATCGACGCCATTGCCGAGAACCCCGAAGCCCCCAGCTTCGCCAATACCATCGAGGCGCTGGAAGCCTCCGGCGCGGCGCTCGACAAGGTTCTAAGCGCCTTCTTCACCGTGGCAGGCGCAGACAGCAACCCGGCGCGCGAGGCGTTGCAGCGCGACTTCTCGCCCAAGCTCGCCGCGCATCAGTCGGCGATCTCGGGCAACGAGAAACTCTTCGCCCGCATCAATGCCGTTTGGGAGGCGCGCGACAGTCTCGACCTCAGCGAGGAACAGGCCCGCGTGCTGATGCTGACGCACCGTGGCTTCGTCCGCTCAGGCGCCGCGCTGACGGGGTCGGAGGCCGAGCGCATGAAAGAGATCAAGGCGCGGCTGGCTGTGCTGGGCACGCAGTTTACCCAGAACCTGCTGGCGGATGAGCGCGACTGGTTCATGCCGCTGTCCGAGGACGATCTGACCGGCCTGCCGGATTTCGTGATCGATGCCGCCCGGGCTGCAGGCGAAGAAAAGGGCACGCAAGGCCCGGTGGTCACGCTGTCGCGCTCGCTCATCACGCCCTTCCTGCAATTCTCGGACCGCCGCGACCTGCGCGAGAAAGCGTTCCGCGCGTGGGAAGCCCGCGGTGCGAACGGCGGCGAAACCGACAACCGAGAGATCGCGGCCGAGACGCTGGCCCTGCGCAAGGAGCGCGCGGCGCTTCTGGGCTACGACAACTTCGCCGCCTACAAGCTCGAAACCGAGATGGCCAAGACGCCCGCCGCCGTGCGCGACCTGCTGATGTCGGTCTGGAAACCGGCCAAGGCGCAGGCCGACGCCGATGCCGAGGTGCTGACCGCGCTGATGCGCGAGGACGGCGTGAACGGGGCGCTGGAGCCTTGGGACTGGCGCTACTACGCCGAGAAGCGGCGCGCGGCGGAGCATGATCTCGATGAGGCGGCGCTGAAACCCTATTTCCAGCTCGACCGGATGATCGACGCGGCCTTCGACTGCGCCAACCGGTTGTTTGGGCTGGAGTTCGCAGCCCTCGACGTGCCGCTCTACCACCCCGACTGCCGGGCGTGGGAAGTGACGCGGGACGGCCAGCATGTGGCGGTCTTCATCGGTGATTATTTCGCGCGCGGCTCGAAACGGTCGGGCGCGTGGTGCGCGGCGATGCGCGCGCAGGCGAAGTTCCCGCGCGAACAGGCGCCCGTGGTGATCAACGTCTGCAATTTCGCCAAGGGCGATCCGGCGCTACTGTCCTACGACGACGCCCGCACGCTGTTTCACGAGTTCGGCCATGCGCTGCACCAGATGCTCTCGGACGTGACCTATGAAAGCGTCAGCGGCACCTCGGTGGCGCGCGACTTCGTGGAGTTGCCGAGCCAGCTTTTTGAGCACTGGTTGGACCAGCCCGAGGTGCTGCAGAAATTCGCGACCCATGCGCGGACGGGCGAGGCCATGCCGCCTGAGATGCTCGACAAGGTGCTGGCCGCCGCGACCTTCGACATGGGCTTTCAGACGGTGGAATATATCGCCTCCGCCCTTGTCGATCTGGAGTTCCACGACGGCGAACCACCTGCCGATCCGATGGCGAGACAGGCCGAGGTGCTCAGCAGCATCGGCATGCCGCAGGCGATCCGCATGCGCCACGCCACCCCGCAGTTCGCGCATGTGTTTTCAGGCGATGGCTATTCCAGCGCCTATTACAGCTACATGTGGTCCGAGGTGATGGACGCCGACGCCTTTGCCGCCTTCGAGGAAGCGGGCGGGGCTTTCGACGCCGAACGCGCCGAGGCGTTGGAGGAACACATCCTCTCGACCGGCGGTAGCCGCGATCCGGCGGAGCTTTACATTGCCTTCCGGGGGCGTCTGCCGGGGGTCGAGGCGCTGCTCAAGGGGCGCGGGCTGGCCGCCTGAGCCTTGCCGCGACCGGGGTCAATACCCCCGGTCGCGGTCTACCAGATGCAGCAGAGGCTCCCCGGCCTCGCTGCGGCGGATGTTGTCCGCGATGACTTCCGAGGCCGTGTTGTTGCGCGTGGCTGCCGCGATATGCGGGGTCACGGTGACCTTCGGATGCGCCCAATAGGGGTGATCCTCGGGCAGCGGCTCCACCCGGAAGACATCCAGCGTGGCATGGGCGATCTGCCCGCTGTCGAGCGCTGCCAGTAGGGCCTCGTCGTCGATCAGCGGCCCGCGACCGGGGTTGATGATAAAGGCACCCTCGGGCATTTGCGCCAGCGTCTTGGCATTCAGCACATTCTGCGTGGCAGGTGTGTCGGGCATCAGGAGCACGGCGATCTCGGCACGCCTGAGCGCCTCTGAAAGACCTTCTTCGCCGTGCAGGCAGCGAACGCCCTCGATCTGCTTTTCGCTGCGTGACCAGCCGGTCACGTCAAAGCCCAGTCCCACCAGCGCCTCGGCCACCGCTTGGCCGAGCGCACCGATGCCCAGCACCGCCACGCTGCGCTCGCGCGCCAAGGGCGGGGTGCGCGGCTCCCATTTGGCATCCCTGCGCAGGATGTCGGTATCCATCCCCAGATGATGGCGCAGCACATGACCGGTACACCATTCGACCATGCCGTGGGTCAGGCCGAAATCGACCATCCGCGCCAGCGGGATCTTCAAGGTTTCGTTGCCGGTGATCGCCTCCACCCCGGCCCAGAGGTTCAGCACCGCCTTGGCACGGGTGTAGGGGGTGAAATCCTGCAAATCGCTGTTGGGGGCGTAGACGATATAGTCGACCTCCTCGGGCGGCAGATCGGTGGCCAGCGTGAATTCCTGCCCCGGCAGTGCTTTGCGCAAGGCCTCGTTCAAAGGCTTTTCGTAGCCGTCCCAGCGTTCGGCTTTGGCGGCGAAGAGAATGTTGATCGTCATGAATTACCTCGGTCTATGAACATGCGCCGATTGCACCAAGCCGAAGGCCAGCAGCAGCACCAGCATGGCCGAGCCGCCATAGCTCACCATCGGCAGGGGCACGCCGACCACGGGGGCCAGCCCCATGACCATCGACATGTTAACGGCGAAAAAGAGAAAGAAGTTCAGCGCGATGCCAAGGGTCAGCAGGCTTGAGAAGCGGTCCTTGTTCTTCACCGCCGAGGCCACGCAGAACAGGATGATCAGCGCGTAAAGCCCCAGAAGGGAGACGCCGCCGACGAAGCCGAACTCTTCGGCCAATGTGGTGAAGATGAAGTCGGTGTGTTTCTCGGGCAGGAAGTTCAGCCGCGATTGGGTGCCTTGCATATAGCCGCGCCCCGACCAGCCGCCCGAGCCCAGCGCGATCTTGGACTGGGTGATGTGATAGCCCGCGCCAAGCGGGTCTTGGCTGGGGTCGAGGAAGGTGTCGATGCGGCGGTATTGGTAGTCTTTCAGCAATTGCCACGGTGTCCCGCGCGATTGGAAAACGGCGGTGACCAGTCCGATGGCGGCGGTGATGACGGCGGCGAAATAGGCCCAGTGCACGCCCGCGAGGAACATCAGCCCGCCCCCGGCAGTCAGCAGCAGGATCGAGGTGCCAAGGTCGGGCTGTTTCAGCACCAGCGCGGTGGGGATCACGATGATCAGGATGGGCACCAGCACCCAGAAGGGGCGGGACACCTTCTTGACCGGCAGCCAGTCGTAATAGGCGGCCAGAAACAGGACCAGCGTGATCTTCATCAGTTCCGACGGTTGCAGCCGCATGAAGCCGATGTCGATCCACCGCTGCGCGCCCATGCCGACAGAGCCGAAGAGTTCGACCGCGACCAGCAGCACCAAGGTCGCCCCATAGGCCACGCCCGACAGGTTGCGCCAAAGCCAGATCGGTACCATCGCCACGGTGAACATGATCGCCATGCCCATGGCGAAACGCTTCATCTGCGGTTCGGCCCAAGGGGAGAATGACCCGCCCGCGACCGAATAGAGCATCAGAAAGCCGACGCCCGCGACACTGGTCAGCAGGATCGCCAGCGGCCAGTTCATAAAGAGGATCTTGCGCAGCCCTGTGGGGACGGATTTGACCGTATGCTCCAGATAGCTCATGCCTGATCCTCCCCCTCCAGATTGGCGGTGGTCTCGGGCGTGGTGTTGCGCAGTTCCTCTTGCTGGGTGGCGATGCGGCCCCGGTCGGACTTGGGGTAGGCTTCGAGCGGCGGCTCGCCGCCCGCCATGGCCTGCAACATCACGTCGCGCGCAATCGGGGCCGCGGCTGTCGACCCGCCGCCGCCGTGTTCCACCAGCACGCAGGCTGCGTATTTCGGTTTGTCATAGGGCGCAAAGCAGACAAAGAGCGCGTGGTCGCGGCGTTCCCACGGCAGGTCGGCGTTGCTGGTCACGCCGCGGGCGCGTTCGGCGGCGGTGATGTTGCGCACCTGACTGGTGCCGGTCTTGCCCGCCATGCGCATCGTGTCGTCGATGATGCGGCTGCGGTAGCCGGTGCCGCGGCGGTCGTTCACCACGTCGTACATCGCCTTGCGCAATTGGCGTAGGTTGTTTTCGTTCAGCCCCATCGGTTCGCCCGCGCCGCTGGGTTGCTCCACCCCGTCGATGGATTTGATCAGCCGCGGTGTCACCGCGCGGCCGGTGGCGATCCGCGCGCTCATCACCGCCAGTTGCAGCGGGGAGGAGAGGGTGAAACCCTGCCCGATAGAGGCATTGACCGTGTCACCCACGACCCAATCCTCACCCCGGGCCGAACGTTTCCACTGCTTCGTGGGCGCCAGCCCGCCCGCGACCGACGACAGCGCCAGATCATGTTTGATCCCAAGGCCAAAGCGGTTCGCCATGGCGGTGATCTTTTCGATCCCGACTTTTACGGCCAGATCGTAGTAATAGACGTCGCAGGATTGTTTCAGCGAATGTTGCAGATCGACCCAGCCGTGGCCCGCGCGTTTCCAGCAGTGGAACCGCCGCCCTGCGACTTCCAGATGGCCGGGGCAATAGACCGTCTCATCGGGGGTGACGATGCCCTCTTCGATGGCGGCAAGCGCCACGATCATTTTGAAGGTCGAGCCGGGCGGGTAGGTGCCCTGTATGGGTTTGTTCACCAGCGGGCGGTATTTGGAATTGAGCAGCGGGTTGTAATCCGCCGAAGAGATGCCGCCGATAAAGAGGTTCGGGTCGTAGCTGGGCGAGGATGCAAGCGCGGCCAGATCGCCATTCTCGCAGTCGATGATGACCACGGCGGCGCTTTCCTCGCCCAGACGGGCCTGCACATAGCGTTGCAGATTGGCGTCCACGGTCAGTTGCAGATCGGCCCCGGCCTGCCCCTCGCGCCGCTCCAACTCGCGCATTACGCGGCCCGTGGCGTTCACCTCCACATGTTTGGTGCCCGCAGCACCGCGCAGCAGGTTCTCGGCGCGGGCTTCGACGTTGATTTTGCCGATTTGAAAACGCGGGATGCGCAGCACCTGATCGGGGTTCTCCAGCGCGTCGAGGTCGGCTTGGCTCACCCGGCCTACGCGGCCCACCACATGCGCGAAATCCGCGCCGCGCGGGTAGACGCGGGTCAGGCCCACTTCGGGCGTGACGCCGGGCAGGGCGGGGGCGTTGACGCTGACTTTGCTCACGACTTCCCAACTCACGTCATCAACGATGGTGACGGGCAGGAAGGGGGCAGAGCGCGACATTTCGGTCATGGCGCGTTCGCGGGTCTCCTCGTCGATCTCGATGACTTGGGCGAGCCGCTCCATCACGGCTTCCACGTCGCCCGCATCCTCGCGGACCATGACGATCCGGTAGGAGGGCACGTTATCGGCAAGCTGTATGCCGTTGCGGTCGAAAATCTCACCCCGGGCAGGGGGGATCAGGCGGATGTTGATGCGGTTCTCTTCGGCCAGCAGGCGGAACTGGTCGGCCTGATCGACTTGTAGATAGCGCATGCGCGCGGCCAGCCCGCCCATGAACAGCAGCTGCGCCCCGCCCAAAAGGGCGGCGCGGCGCGTCAGGCGCGTGTGGGTTGCATCATTGTCGGCGCGGCTTCGTCTCATCTCATCGCTCCCCGATCACACCCGTTTGCCAAGCGCATCCAGATCGCCCGGCGCGGTCTTGCGCACGCCCATGATACCATGGGTCACCGCCACGATCAGCGGATAAGCGAGCGTCGTCAGTGCCAATTCCGTGAGGTTCAGCGTCAGCGAAGGCGTCGGCACCAGCGCAAGGCTCAGCAGAATTCGGTTGGCAAAGATCACCATGGTCAGGATCACCGCCACGGTCAGCCATTCGGCGGCAAAGCTCGCATCCCGCAGGTGCCGCCCCCGCGATTTGAGGTTCTCGACCCCGATCAGGGCCAGCACCGCCCAAAGGCCGGGCGGGCGTTGCAGCAACAGGTCCGCCAGCAGAAAGACCAGCGCCAGAAAAAGCGAGGGCACGTATTCGGGCCGTCGGAGCCCCCAAGCACAGGCAAAGCCCAGCAGCAGGTCCGGCCCGGCCCAAGCGCGCGGGGTCGTCTCAAGCGGGAGGAGGTGGAAGAACAGGATCACCAGCGCCAGCGCGACAAAGCTCAGGCGCATGACCCAAAGGCGGCTGCGCGACAGATCGGTCATGGCTGCACCCCGACCGGCGCTGCCGGATCGGCCAAGGGGCCGTCGGAGGTGATGACATGGGCGGTGTCCGGCACGGTTTCATTGCCGTGATGGCGCAGGACGCGCAGGAATTCCAACCGCTCGTAATCCGCCGCCAGCCGCACGCGCAGCCGCCCGCCCGGATCGGCGGCGACCTGTCCAATCAGGATGCCCGCCGGGAAGACCCCGCCATCGCCCGAACTGATCACCCGGTCACCGGGGCGGACCAGCTCGCGGTTCTCGATGAAGTCGAGCGGTGGAGCCGCGCTGTTGTCGCCCGCCACGATGGCCCGCTGGCCAGAGGGCTGGATCGTCGCGGGAATGCGGCTTGAGGCATCGGTCAGCAGGATCACCCGCGCGGTGTTCTTGCCCACGCCTGCGATGCGGCCCACAAGGCCGATGCCGTCCATCGTGGCCCAGCCCTCGACCAGCCCGTCGCGCGCGCCGACGTTCAGCAGCACCGATTGGCGATAGGGCGAGCCGCTGTCGGCCAGCACCGTGCCGGTGATGAAGGTCAGCCGCGGGTCGAGCCGCACGTTGTTGAGGTCCAGAAGCCGGGCGTTCTCTTGCTCAAGCTGAAGCGCCGCCTCTTTCCACGCCTGCATCTGCCGCAGTTCCGAGCGCAGCTCGCGGTTCTGTTCGCTCAGGCGCTGGTAGCTTTGGAAGTCGCGCAGCAGGTTGATGGTGCCGGTGACCGGGGCCATGGCCCAATCAAGGTTCGGCACGAAGCGGTCGGTGACCTGCGCGCGAAAGCGTTCAACGCGGGGGCTGTCGATGCGCCAAAGCAGGAATATGCCGGTCAGCGCCAACACCAACACGACCAGCAGCAGCCGCCGCAGCGGGCCGGTGAAATCGCTGGAACTGGAACGGTCCTTGGCCATCTGTGCCGAAACTCCCACCCGGTCAGGCGGGGCGTCTTCGCCGCGTGCCGGGTCTGGCTAACTTGCCAGTGTTAACTGTCGTAGTCGATCGCGTGGCGCAGCTGTTTCTCGTATTCCAGCGCCTTGCCGGTGCCGAGGGCCACGCAGTTGAGCGGCTCATCCGCGACCGAGATCGCAAGGCCTGTCTGCTCGCGCAGCGCCAGATCGAGGTCGCCCAGAAGCGCGCCGCCGCCCGTGAGCATCACGCCGCGGTCAACGATGTCGGCGGCAAGGTCGGGCGGCGTGGTTTCCAGCGCGGTCATCACCGCTTCGCAGATCTGCTGCACCGGCTCGGCCAGCGCCTCGGCGATCTGGGCTTGGGTCACTTCGATCTCTTTCGGAACACCGTTCAACAGGTCGCGGCCACGGATCTGCATCGAGGTGCCGCGCCCGTCGTCGGGCATCCGCGCCGTGCCGATAGAGGTCTTGACCCGCTCGGCAGTCGTCTCCCCGATCAGCAGGTTCTGCTGGCGGCGCAGGTAGCTGATGATGCCCTCGTCCATCCGGTCACCGCCGACGCGGACCGAGCGGGCATAAACGATGTCGCCCAGCGAGAGCACCGCGACTTCGGTCGTGCCGCCGCCGATGTCGACGACCATGTTGCCTGTGGGGTCGGTGATCGGCATCCCCGCGCCGATGGCCGCGGCGATAGGCTCTGCAATCAGGCCGGCGCGGCGCGCGCCTGCCGACAGCACCGACTGGCGGATCGCGCGTTTCTCAACCGGGGTGGCGCCATGCGGCACGCAGACGATGATCTTGGGTTTCGAGAAGGTCGAGCGCTTGTGCACCTTGCGGATGAAGTGCTTGATCATCTCCTCGGCGGTGTCGAAATCCGCGATGACACCTTCGCGCATTGGGCGGATCGCCTCAATACTGCCCGGGGTGCGGCCCAGCATGAGTTTCGCATCCTCACCCACGGCGAGCACTTTCTTGACGCCGTCCTTGACGTGATAGGCCACAACCGAAGGTTCGCTCAGCACGATGCCCTTGCCCTTGACGTAAACCAGCGTGTTCGCGGTGCCGAGGTCGATCGCCATATCAGAGGAGAACAGGCCGCGGAATTGATCGAGGATGGACATAGAGTAGCGGAGCCTTGCAACTATTCGGACGAGCCCGCCTGCATGGGTCCACGCGCGGGCTATTGGCTCTTATAGGGCGCACGGGGGCAGGGTGAAAGGGGCAAGACCGCAAAGGTGGCGCGATATTGCCGCCGCGCTATCATAGAGCGGAATATTTAGGGCGCAGCACAGGCGGAGGACGACGATACCATGCAGAAGATACAGACACTTGGGGTGCATCACATCACCCTCACCGGGGCGGACCGGCAAAGCTCGATCGACTTTTGGGAGGGGGTGTTGGGGATGCCTTTCATCTTTGACCAGCCCAATCTGGATGACCCGGACGAGGGGCATTTGTATTTCGATCCCGGCGATGGTCGGCTGATTACGATCTTCACCAATGAGAACCGCAAGCGGGTGCACAACCGCACGCCGATGGACCCGGGCTGCGTGCATCATCTGGCCTTCGAGGTGGACCGCGCGATGTTCGATCAGGTGCCCGCGCGGTTGGAGGCGCGGGGCATCGGGCATTCCGGCGTGAAGGACCGCGGCTTCATGCATTCGATCTATTTCAAGGATCCGTTGGGGCTGTTGATCGAACTGGCCTGCTACACTTTCATCCCGCCGCGTGGGTCGAGCCATGCAGAGGTGATGCTGGAGGCCCACAAACTGCGCGTGGCGGCGGGGTATGATCATATCCAGCGGCAGCATCTCGCGGATGCAGTGGTGAAGATCGTAGAGCGGGGGCAGGCGTCGCTGAGTGACGATCGCGGGGCGAAGAATCCGTATTGAAGTTGCCACCGGGCCCGGAATCAAGCCGCAGGCGCCGGGCCATCGCCTGCCCGCCCGTCACGCCAAAGGCGTGCCGATATACACTGGCGCACCTTTGGTGCGACCGGGTAGGCGATTTGGTGGGGCTGGGTGCGACCCTGCCAGCGCACATCATGGTTGAGCCATAAAGTGGGCCTAACGTCGCGTTGGATCGCCGACCCGCGGGCAGGCGGTGCCCCTAGGTTGACGAATGCCACCCCAGCCCGGAATCAAGCCGCTGGCGCCGGGCATCGCCTGCCCGCCCGGACGGGGAGGCGATTTAGTGAGGCTGGGTATGCCATTTTGAGGGTGCGCCATGGCAGATCAATAAAGTGGTATGAACTAAGGTTCGGTTCGCCACCCCGCGGGCAGGCGATGCCCTACTTCCATACTGTATACGTGAAAAGGCGGGGTTGCCCCCGCCCTATAATTCAACTCACATCTTTATAATTAATCTCGCGCTTGTCCGTGCCGCCCTTCTCGCGCCGCACCAACAGGCGGTTCAGCGCGTGGATATAGGCTCGCACGCTCGCCACCACGGTATCGGTATCCGCCGACTGGCCGGTCACGATCCGGCCCTCTTCCTCCATCCGCACGGAAACCGTCGCCTGCGCGTCGGTGCCTTCGGTTACCGCATGCACCTGATAAAGCTGCAACCGCGCGGAATGCGGCACCAGCGCCTTGATGCAGTTGAACGCCGCATCGACGGGGCCGTCGCCGGTCTGGTTCGTGGTCTGCTCCGCACCGTCGATCTCAAGCACCATGTCGGCGGTCTGCGGGCCATCGGTGCCGCAAACGACCTTGAGCGATTTCAGGCGAATGCGGTCTTCCTCGGGGTCCGTCGCGGTGCGCATCAGCGCGATGAGGTCGTCTTCGTAGATTTCCTTCTTGCGGTCGGCCAGTTCCTTGAACCGCACGAAGACATCCTTGAGCTGGTTGTCGCCCAGTTCAAACCCGAGGTCTTCGAGCTTGGACCGCAGCGCGGCGCGGCCCGAATGCTTGCCCATGACGATGTTGGTTTCAGTGAGGCCCACGTCCTCGGGCCGCATGATCTCGAAAGTCTCGGCGTTCTTCAGCATGCCGTCCTGATGGATGCCGCTTTCATGGGCGAAGGCGTTCTTGCCGACGATGGCCTTGTTGAACTGAACGGCAAAGCCCGAGACGGCGGCGACACGGCGCGAGATATTCATGATCTTGCGGCTGTCGATCCGGGTCTCGTAAGGCATAATGTCATTGCGCACCTTGAGCGCCATGACGACCTCTTCCAGCGCGGTATTGCCCGCCCGTTCGCCCAGACCGTTGATGGTGCATTCGATCTGCCGGGCGCCTGCCTCGACGGCGGCGAGGCTGTTGGCCGTCGCCATGCCGAGGTCGTTGTGGCAATGGGTGGCAAAGACGATCTCATCCGCACCTGGCACGTTTTCCAGAAGCTTCGCGATCAGATCGGCACTCTCGCGCGGGGCGGTGTAGCCCACGGTGTCGGGGATGTTGATCGTGGTGGCACCCGCCTTGATGGCGATCTCCACCACCCGGTAGAGGTAGTCAAGCTCGGTCCGCGTGGCATCCATCGGCGACCACTGCACGTTGTCGCAAAGGTTGCGGGCATGGCTCACCGTCTCATGGATGCGGTCGGCCATCTCGTCTTGGGTGAGGTTCGGAATGGCGCGGTGCAGGGGCGAGGTGCCGATGAACGTGTGAATGCGCGGCTGGGCTGCGTGTTTCACCGCTTCCCAGCAACGGTCGATATCGCCCAGTTGCGCCCGGGCAAGGCCGCAGATCACGGAATTCTGGCTCTGCCGCGCGATCTCGGACACCGCTTTGAAGTCGCCCTCTGAGGCGATGGGAAAGCCGGCCTCGATGATGTCGACGCCCATCTCGTCCAGGAGCGACGCGATCTCAAGCTTCTCGGCATGGGTCATCGTCGCCCCGGGGGATTGTTCGCCATCCCGCAAGGTGGTGTCAAAAATCAGCACACGGTCCTGTTTCGTCATATCTGTCATCCTGGGTTCTTTCTTTGCTGGTATCCTTGGCGCGCAACACATCCCTCTGAGCGGGCGCGCCGAAGGGCACGCTCAGAGGCGGATTAGGTGCAGCAAGTTGGCGCGCAGCAGGCCCGCGCAGTTGCGCGGCAGGGTCGGGATATGGACGGCCTGTGTCATGGGAGTAGTTATACGCCCGTCTTTTCAAATGAAAAGGGGGTGTTGCGGCTTTTGTTTGCCCCTGCGTCAGCGCCGCCTATCTGCCTATAAGCAAAGGAGATCAGGATGCAGCGACAAGCGATACCATGGGCGGCGTCATGAGCGCACGGGTGCTGGTAATTGGGGCCAGCGGCGGGATCGGCGCGGCGCTAAGTGCGGCGTTGCGTGCGCGCGGCGATACGGTGACGGCCCTGTCCCGCACGGGCGATGGGCTGGACCTGACGGATGAGGCATCGGTCAATGCCGCGCTGGAGGGGCTGAGTGGCCCTTTCGACGCGGTGATCGTCGCCACCGGCGCGTTGGAGATCGACGGGGCCACGCCAGAGAAATCGCTGCGTGCCGTCACGCAAAAGGCGATGCTGGATCAGTTCGCGCTGAACGCGGTCGGCCCGGCGCTGGTGCTGCGCCACGCGGTAAGGCTTTTGCCCCGCGACAGGCGGGCGGTTTTCGCCGTGCTTTCGGCGCGGGTCGGCTCCATCGGGGACAACCGTCTGGGCGGGTGGATCAGCTATCGCAGCGCCAAGGCGGCGGTGAACCAGATCGTGCATACCGCCGCGATCGAGCTGACGCGCTCCCATCCGCAGAGCATCTGCGTCGCGCTGCACCCCGGCACGGTCGAGACGCCCTTTACCGAAAAATACCTTGGCCGCCATCCCGCAGTCCCACCAAATGAGGCGGCGGGCAATCTGTTGCGGGTAATCGACGGGCTGACCCCGGAGGAGAGCGGCGGGTTCTTTGACTGGGCCGGAAAGGCGGTGCCGTGGTGAGCCGTTTGATCTTGGTCTTGGGCGATCAACTCTCGCTGAACCTGTCGTCCCTGCGCGAAGCGGATAAGGCGCGCGATGTGGTGGTCATGGCCGAAGTGGCGCAAGAGGCGGAATATGTCCGCCACCACCCCAAGAAAATCGCGTTGGTCTTTGCCGCGATGCGCAAGTTCGCGCGTGCGTTGGAGAAAGACGGCTGGACGCTGCGCTACACTCCCTTGGACGATCCCGAGAATGCGGGTTCCATCGTAGGCGAATTTCTCCGCCGGGCAGAGGAGACCGGCGCAAGCGAGGTGATCTGCACCGAGCCGGGCGAATGGCGGCTGATCAACAAGCTGACCCATGCGCCGATCCCCACCCATATCCTGCCCGACGACCGTTTCATCGCCAGCCGCAAACGGTTCGAGGATTGGGCCGAGGGGCGCAAGGCACTCAGGATGGAATACTTCTACCGCGAGATGCGCCGCGAGACGGGGTTGTTGATGGAGGGCGACGACCCCGCAGGCGGAAAGTGGAATTTCGACCACGACAACCGCAAACCTCCGAAGGAAGGGCTGGATATCCCCGACCCGCTGACCTTCGCCCCCGATGCCGAGGTGGAGGCGGTGCTGGAACTGGTGGCGGCGCGCTATGGCGATAACTTCGGCGATCTGCACCCCTTTGACTTTGCCACGACGCGCGCGGAAGCCTTGCAGGTGCTGGCGCATTTTATTGCTCACGCCCTGCCGCGTTTTGGCGACTATCAGGACGCGATGCTAGAGGGGCAGCCCTATCTCTTTCATGCGCTGATCTCACCCTATCTCAACCTCGGGCTGCTGGACCCGTTGGAGGTCTGCCGCGCTGCCGAGGAAGCGTGGCAGGCGGGAGAGATGCCGATCAACGCCGCCGAAGGGTTCATCCGCCAGATCCTCGGTTGGCGCGAATATGTGCGCGGCATCTATTTCCTCGAAGGGCCGGACTATGTGGCGCGCAACGTGCTGCGCCACGAGCGGGATTTGCCCGGCTTTTACTGGGGTGCCGATACGCAGATGAATTGCCTGCGGCAGGCCATCGGGCAGACCCAGAAATACGCCTATGCCCACCATATCCAACGGCTGATGGTGACGGGCAATTTCGCCCTGCTGGCCGGGATCGACCCGCATCAGGTGCATGAGTGGTATCTGGAGGTCTACGCCGACGCCTATGAATGGGTCGAAGCGCCCAACACGGTGGGCATGAGCCAATTCGCCGATGGCGGTGTGATCGCCTCAAAGCCCTATGTATCCTCCGGGGCCTATATCAACCGCATGTCGGATTACTGCAAAGGGTGCAGCTATAGCGTCAGCACCAAGGCGGGGCCGAAGGCCTGCCCCTTCAATCTGCTGTACTGGCATTTCCTTGACCGCCATCGCGAGCGGTTTCAGGGCAACATGCGGATGAGGAACATCTATGCCACTTGGGACCGTATGGACGACGACCGGCGCGAAGCGGTTCTGCGCGATGCGGATAAATGGTTGCAGCGGTTGGACGCGGGCGAGACGGTCTAGGCTGTCACTGCTTTCAAACGCGGGCCGGGAACGGTTGGCTGCTTGCGCGCCTTCGCCGCCGCGATGCGCTCTGCAATCCTCTGCGCGCTCTGCGGCGCGTAGCCCGCCGCCACGCAGTCATCAACGTTGCCGCCGCCCTCCAGCAGGATGCGCAGGATGGCGTCCTCGGCACGGGCCTTTTCCGTGTCGGGGGAGGAGGCCGGGCTGGGCGCCGGTCCCTGCATCCATGCCCGCACCGTATTGCTGCGCCAGTCGCAAAGCGCTTGCACCTCGGTTTGGTAAAGGTCTTTGACCGGGTTGAAATCCCCCATCAGGGCCGCAATCCCCATGGCGGCAGCGGATTTGTTCTGTGCGGTGAGCAGCATCTCCCCCGCGTCATCGGCCAAGGCGCGCAGCATCAGGGCGCGCAGGGGAGGGGTGAGCGTCTCGGTGCTGACTTCTGCCCCGAGCGCGGCCAGTTCATCCCGCAGCGCAGCGTGCAGATTGTCCGACAGCGGCACGTCAATCTGGCGGACATTCTCGGCCCCCAAGGCATCCCGCGCAATCGCTGCCGCGAGTGCGGTGTCGTTCCCCTCGGCCTGTTCGATCAGCACTTTGGAAGCGCCGGTTTTGGCAGCGTAGTCCCGCAGCCCCACGACCAAGGCGCGGTAGTCCCGTTCCAGCGCCTCCGGCTGCGGCGCGAAGGCGCTTTCGGCGATGCTCCAGCCCTCGGGACCGCGCTCTAGATCGACATGGGCAAACGCTGTGTCGAAGGCGGGCATCTGCAATGCCAGCTTGCCGCCGGGGTTCAGCGCGAATGTGGCGCCGTCGAAAACCGTCTCACCCTCGCCGCCGGTCATGTTGAGGTGGATCACCGGCAATTCCGTTTCGATCACCCGCGCGACCATGTGGTTGAGGCGCCGCTCCATCGCGCCGCGCAAATGGGGCGTGGCATGGGGGATCAGCAGCAGTTCGGCCCCCGTCTCGGCCTGCGTTTCGGCCACGTCGCCCGTCTCACCATCCGCGCCGATGGGAGAGCCGATGCGCAGCCCCGCCACCGCATAGGGGCCGCTGATCGGCGCGGGATCGAAGGGCGTGCGTGGTCGCGGCGCGTGTTGCAGCACCCTTTGCGCGATCTTTCCACCTTGCAGGATGAGGTATGCGTTGTGGAGCTTGCCCGCCGCGACCCACGGCGCGCCAAGTGCCAAGGCGGGGCCATCGGCGCAATGCGCGGCCAGCGCTTCAAGTTGGGCCAAGACATCGCGCTGAAAGGCAGGGCTTTGCGACAGTCCTTGCGCGTCATGTCCGGTCAGGAAGAGTTCGGGCAGGGCGACCATCTGCGCGCCTGCGTTGCGCCCAGCCTGCCATGCGTCGCGGGCCAATGCCGCGTTCCCGGTCAGATCACCGGCAGTCGGGTTCAACTGCCCGAGGGTGAGGCGGAAACGGTCTGGCATGGCAAAGCTCCGGGCTGGCTAGCGTGGGGTGGATCTAGCAGATCGGGCCGGGGACGAAACCCCCGTGCGCAGAGCTGACCCGCAGCACCGGTTGCGCGGGATCGGCCGAAACCGGCGTGCCCGTCTTGCAAACACGTTGCCTCTGCCCTCTATCACCCGTAACCTCGGGCCGAATGCCACTTAACGAGATCGGGAATTTCCGCCCATGTTGCACCGCAGCCTGCCCCTCTGTCTGATCGCCCTTCTGGCCACGCCGCTTGCGGCGCAGGACGGGCAGGTGCTGACCAAGGAATATGACGACGGCGGCATCTATGAGGGCACCTTTCAAGGCGGTCTTCAGCATGGCACCGGCACCTATAAGCTGCCCAATGGCTATGAATACTCCGGCGAATGGGTCGAGGGGGAGATCAAGGGCGAGGGCGTTGCACGCTTCCCTAACGGATCGGTCTATGAGGGCAATTTCGCCAAGGGCAAGCCTGACGGTCTGGGCAAGATCACCTTTGCCGATGGCGGCACCTATGAGGGCGAATGGGAAGCAGGCGCGATCATGGGGCAGGGCGTGGCGATCTACGCCAATGGCGTGCGCTATGAGGGCGAGTTCCGCAACGCCAAACACCACGGCAAGGGCGTGATGCAAAGCCCCGGTGGCTATGAATACAAGGGCGATTGGGTCGATGGCGTGAAGCAGGGTGTCGGCACGATCACCTATCCCGATGGCGCGGTCTATGAAGGTGAGATCGAGGCCGGCAAACGCAGCGGCGAAGGCACGCTGACCATGCCCGACGGGTTGGTCTATGTCGGCAAGTGGAAAGACGGCCAGATCGACGGCACCGGCACGCTGACCCAACCCAACGGCGACGTCTACGAAGGCACGCTGGTCGCGGGGCGGCGTGAGGGCAAGGGCAAGGTCACCTATGAAAACGGTGACACCTATGAGGGCGACTTCAAGGATGACCGCCGCGATGGGCAGGGCACCTTCACTGGCACCGATGGTTATGTCTATACCGGTTCTTGGGTGGCCGGGCAGATCGAAGGCGAGGGGCAGGTGACCTATCCCGACGGGTCGGTCTATGTCGGCACCTTCCGCAATGATCTGGCCGATGGCACGGGCAAAATCACCTATCCCGATGGCTCGACCTATGAGGGCGAATGGGTCGCCGGGGTGATCGAAGGCGAGGGCATCGCCACCTATACCAACGGCGTGGTCTATGAGGGCGAGTTCAAAGACGCCCGCAACCACGGCCAAGGCGTGATGACCTATGCCGATGGCTACCGCTATGAGGGCGGCTGGCAAGACGGCCAGCGCCATGGGCAGGGCAAAGCGACCTATCCCGATGGCACCGTTTACGAGGGGGCCTTTAGGAACGGCCAGCGCCACGGTCAGGGCAAGATCACCATGGCCAGCGGTTTCGTCTATGAGGGCGAGTGGACCGAGGGTGAGATCGAAGGGCAGGGTGTTGCGACCTATGCCAATGGCGATGTCTATGAGGGCACCTTCAAAGCGGGCAAGCGGCAGGGCAGCGGCACCATGCGCTATGCCAGCGGCGAGGAAGCCTCGGGCGAATGGGAGAATGGCGCGCTGAGCGATGAGACCGCCGGAGCCGAAACCTCGGAAGCGGCTTCGGAAGAGGCTGGCGTTGAAGAAGCGGCCACCGAAACACCCGCGCCCGAAGACAGCACCGACGCGGATACGTCAGAGGCCACGCCCGCGCAGACCGGCACCGCAGCAGACGGGGGCTGACCCCCGCCTTTGCTGGACAACGCTCGCGCCCTGTGGCAAGCCCGCGCGCAACAGGAGTACGCCAGATGTCCAACCCCACAATCACCCGTTTCGCCCCGTCCCCCACTGGCTATATCCATGTGGGCAACCTGCGCACCGCGCTGATGAACTACCTCATCGCGCGCAAGGCGGGCGGCACTTTCATCCTGCGCATCGATGACACTGATCCCGAGCGCAGCAAGGAAGAATATGTCGACGGCATCAAGCAAGACCTCGAATGGCTGGGTCTTGAGTGGGACCGGGTCGAACGTCAGTCCGAGCGGCTGGACCGCTACCAGGCCGCCGCCGATGACCTGCGCGAAAAGGGCCGTTTCTACGAGGCTTTCGAGACGCCGACAGAGCTGGACCTCAAGCGCAAGAAACAGCTCAACATGGGCAAGCCGCCGGTCTATGACCGCGCCGCGCTGAACCTGTCGGACGAAGAGAAAGCCGCCCTGCGGGCCGAACGCGGCGATGGGGTCTGGCGCTTCAAGTTGGATCACGCGCGGATCGAATGGGATGACGGCATTCTTGGCGATATCTCCATCGACGCGGCCTCGGTCAGTGACCCGGTGCTCATCCGTGGCGACGGGCAGATCCTTTATACATTGGCGAGCGTTGTGGATGACACCGAGATGGGCGTGACCCATGTGGTGCGCGGCTCGGACCATGTGACCAACACCGCTACGCAAATCCAGATCATGGAAGCGCTCGGGCAGGGTGCGGTCCCCTCCTTCGCGCATCACTCACTGCTGACCGGCCCGCAGGGCGAGGCTCTGAGCAAGCGTTTGGGCACATTGGCGCTGCGCGATCTGCGCGAGCAGGGGGTGCAGCCCTTCGCGCTTCTGAGCCTGATGGCACGGCTCGGGTCCTCCGATCCGGTGGAACTGCGCACGGATATGGCAGAGCTGATCGACGGCTTCGACATCAACCGCTTTGGCTCGGCCCCGACGAAATTCGACGTGGCTGACCTCTTCCCGCTGACTGGGCGCTACTTGCAGCAATTGCCGCTGGAGGCCGTGAAAGACGACATCACAGTGCTTGGCGTGCCGGAAGACAAGGCCGCGCAGTTCTGGGCCGTGACGCGCGAGAATATCTCGACCCTGAAAGATCTCGGCCCCTGGTGGGCCATGTTCCGCGACGGGGCGGAGCCGGTGATTGCCGAGGAAGACCGCGAATTCGTGGCGCAGGCCATGCTGCTGCTGCCCGAAATGCCCTTCGATGAGACCACTTGGTCCAGCTGGACCGCAGCGGTCAAGGAAGCCACGGGCCGCAAGGGGCGCGGGCTGTTCCGGCCATTGCGTCTGGCACTGACGGGGCAGGAGCATGGGCCGGAGATGGCGCAGGTGATGCCGCTGCTGCAGGTGGTGAAGGCGCGCGGCTGATTGGCGGGCTTGGGGGCTTGAGGCAGCCTCCCGGGGGCGCTGCCCCCGGACCCCCGAGGGTATTTGAGAAAGGATGAAGGAAGATTTGGGGGGCGTGTTTTCGCCCTTAGAAGTTCCTTGCGGCGAAGGTTGTTTCGGCGCGTTCTTTGATCTGCACTGACAGGCGATCCATGTGCTGGTCGACCACGGCGGTTTCGGCTTCCGTCAGTGTTTGGTGGCGCGGGTAGAGGGGGGCTGCGCGGTCGTCGAGGATGGGCGTGTCCCAGCCGTCGGTCGTGTCGAAAAAGCGTGCCGCGCCCTCGGTGCCGAATTCACGCAGGAAGCCTTGGACCACCACATCGAGATAGCTGAGCAGGATGACGTGATCGCCGTGGGTCACTGCGATGTCGGCGGGGATGGCGTAATGGGCGATGTCGGGGGCGGGGGTGAGGTCATGCACCACCGCGCCGCCTGAGGCGTGGCGTTCGTAGCTGTATTCGCGTTTGTCCAGCGCGGCCCAATCCGCGCCCGGCACGGCGGCGATCAGCCCGTCGATCCGGGTGGCGGGGTGCTGCACCACGGAAAGATAGACGATATCGCGGCCTTCGGTGCGGACCCACTGGCGGCGCCAGCCGTCGAGCTGCGCCGGGCGGGCATCGGGGTAGCTATGGGTGTTGCGGTTCACGAGGCTTCCGTAGCCAAAGAAATAGGGGGTCATGCGGGGTGCTTTCCATCTGCCGTGTTGCCGGTAAGAAAACATGTGTCGCATCCGCTCACAAGCATGCTTGACGCAGAGGTATGCCCCAGCATACGAAAGGCCCAATCGTCACGGGAGAATCGGTTAACACCGATGCCGAAGGAGCAACCGCCCCGGAAACTCTCAGGCCCCAGGACCGTGATGTGACCAAGACTCTGGAGAGGGGCGCGGATGCGCACGCCGAAGGGATAACGATCTCAGGCGGAAGGACAGAGGGGGCATCAGGCGCAGCATTTGCGGCGCCAAGGTGCCGGCATGGTCAAAAGGTCATCCGGAAGCGACAGGAAAAGCGAACCGGATGAGCGATCTCAAGCAGACGGCATTGCATGATTTGCATGTGGAATTGGGGGCCAAGATGGTGCCCTTTGCGGGCTATTCCATGCCCGTGCAATACCCTCTTGGCGTGATGAAGGAACATCTGCACACCCGTGCCGCCGCCGGGTTGTTCGATGTGGGCCACATGGGGCAGGTCGTCGTTCGCGCCAAGTCTGGCAGCTATGAGGATGCGGCCTTGGCGATGGAGCGGCTCGTGCCCGTCGATGTGCTGGGCCTTGGGGAGATGCGCCAGCGCTATGCCATGTTTACCGATCCCAATGGCGGTATTCTGGATGACCTGATGTTGGCTAATCTGGGCGATCATCTGTTTGTCGTGGTGAATGCCGGCTGCAAGGATGATGACATCGCCTTGATGCGGGAGGCCCTGTCGGACAGTTGCGAGATCGAGGTGCTGGAGGACTGCGCTTTGCTGGCGCTCCAGGGGCCGCAGGCCGAGGCTGCGCTGGCGCGGTTGCAGCCCTCGGTGGCGGATATGAAATTCATGGATGTGGCGCGGGACGTCGATCTTGATGGGATCACCGTCACCCTGTCGCGCTCGGGTTACACCGGGGAGGATGGCTACGAGATTTCCGTCGCCAATGGTGACGCGGTGGCGCTGGCGCAGAAGCTGTTGGCGATTGAGGAGGTCGAACCGATCGGCCTTGGGGCGCGGGACAGTCTGCGGCTGGAAGGCGGGCTTTGCCTTTATGGCCACGACATCGACACCACCACCACGCCGGTTGAGGCGGCGCTGAACTGGGCGATCCAGAAGGTGCGGCGCGAGGATGGCGACCGCGCGGGCGGTTTCCCGGGCGCGGGGGTAATCTTGCAACAACTGGCCGACGGCGCGCCGCGCAAGCGGGTGGGGTTGCTGCCCGAGGGGCGCGCGCCGATGCGCGAGGGGGTCGCCATTTATGATGCCGCCGAGGGTGGCAATGAGGTTGGCCGCGTGACCTCGGGCAGCTTTGGTCCGACGGTTGGCGGCCCGGTTGCCATGGGATATGTCAGCGCCGAGCATGCAAAGGTCGACACCGCGCTCTGGGGCGAGGTGCGCGGCAAACGCTTGCCACTGACTGTCACGAAAATGCCGTTCGTCGCGGCGAACTTCAAACGCTGAATCTACACAGGGAACTCCATTATGAAATTTACCGAAGAGCATGAATGGCTGCGCGTCGAGGGTGACGAAGTGGTCGTGGGCATCACCAACCACGCTGCCGAGCAGCTGGGCGATGTCGTATTCGTGGAACTGCCCGAGGAAGGCACCACCGTCAGCAAGGACGACGAGGTCGTCGTGATCGAATCCGTGAAGGCGGCGTCGGACATCCTTGCCCCCATCGACGGTGAAATCACGGAAGTGAACGGCGCGCTGACCGACAACCCCAGCATGGTCAACGACGACCCGCAGGGCGAGGCGTGGTTCTTCAAGATGAAGGTCTCTGACGCCAGCCAGATGGACGACTTCATGGACGAAGCCGCCTATCAGAAATTCATCGGCTAAACCGCCGCGCGCCGGGGCACCGGCGCGATGCTGATTACCTGCGTCGCCCCCCATGGGCGGCGCGCCACAAACAGGGGGCGCCCTGCCGCGCCGTGACGAGGAACCCGACATGAGCTTCAAGCCCACCGATTATCTGCCCTATGATTTCGCCAACCGGCGTCACATTGGCCCGTCCCCTTCCGAGATGTCGCAGATGCTCGACACCGTGGGCGCGGAAAGCCTTGATGCGCTGATCGACGACACGCTGCCCAAGGCGATCCGGGCGAAACAGCCGCTCGACTTCGGCAAGGCGATGAGCGAACGCGAAGTGCTAGAGCACATGCGTAAGGTGGCGGGCAAGAACAAGGTCCTCACCAGCCTTATCGGGCAGGGCTATCACGGCACCGTCACGCCGCCCGCGATCCAGCGCAACATCCTCGAAAACCCCGCGTGGTACACCGCCTACACGCCCTACCAGCCCGAGATTTCGCAGGGCCGCCTCGAAGCGCTGCTGAACTTCCAGACCATGGTGAGCGACCTCACCGGGCTGGAGATCGCCAACGCCTCGCTGCTCGACGAGGCCACTGCCTGCGCCGAGGCGATGACCATGGCGCAGCGCAGTTCGAAATCGAAGGCCAAGGGTTTCTTCATCGACGCCAACTGCCACCCGCAGAACATTGCCGTGATGAAGACCCGCGCCGAGCCTCTGGGCATCGAGGTCATCGTTGGTGAACCCGAGGAGATGGAGGCCGAGAAGGTCTTCGGCGCAATCTTCCAGTACCCTGGCACCTACGGCCATGTGCGCGACTTCACCGGCCACATGACGGCGCTGCACGAGGTCAAGGCCGTGGGCATCGTCACCGCCGACCCGCTGTCGCTGACCTTGTTGAAAGAGCCGGGCGCCATGGGCGCCGACATCGCCGTGGGCAGCACCCAGCGGTTCGGCGTGCCCGAGGGCTACGGCGGCCCGCACGCCGCCTATATGGCCTGCCGCGATTCGATGAAGCGTTCGATGCCGGGACGCATCGTCGGGGTTTCCATCGACGCCCATGGCAACCGCGCCTATCGCCTGTCGTTGCAGACCCGCGAGCAGCATATTCGGCGTGAGAAGGCCACGTCGAACGTCTGCACCGCGCAGGCGCTGCTGGCCGTCATGGCTTCGATGTATGCCGTGTTCCACGGGCCGGAGGGCCTCAAGGCCATCGCGCAGCGCATCCACCGCAAGACCGTGCGTCTGGCCAAGGGGCTGGAGGCCGCGGGCTTCGAGGTGCAGCCGGATGCCTATTTCGACACGATCACCGTCGAGGTCGGCCCGCTGCAGGCCGCGGTGATGAAATCCGCCGTGGACGAGGGCATTAACCTGCGCCGCGTGGGCGAGACCCGCGTCGGCATTACGCTCGACGAGCGCACCCGCCCTGACACGATCGAGGCGGTCTGGCGCGCCTTCGGCATCCGTCAGGCGGATGATGATTTCACGCCCGAGTACCGTCTGCCCGAGGGGCTGCTGCGCACGAGCGATTACCTCACGCACCCGATCTTCCACATGAACCGCGCCGAGACCGAGATGATGCGCTACATGCGTCGCCTCGCGGACCGCGACCTTGCACTTGACCGTGCGATGATCCCCTTGGGCTCCTGCACCATGAAGCTCAATTCGGCTGCCGAGATGATGCCGGTGACATGGCGCGAGTTCTCGCTCATCCACCCCTTCGTGCCCGCCGATCAGGCGCTCGGCTATCAGGAAATGATCGACGATCTCTCGGACAAACTCTGCGAGATCACCGGCTATGATGCGATTTCCATGCAGCCGAACTCCGGCGCGCAGGGCGAATACGCGGGCCTTCTGACCATCGCCGCCTACCACCGCGCCAAGGGGGAGGGGCACCGCAACATCTGCCTCATCCCGATGAGCGCGCATGGCACCAACCCGGCCTCGGCACAGATGGTCGGCTGGAAGGTCGTGGTGATCAAGACTGCCTCTAACGGTGACATCGACCTCGACGATTTCCGTGCCAAGGCCGAACAGCACAGCGAGAACCTTGCCGGTTGCATGATCACCTATCCCTCGACCCACGGCGTGTTTGAAGAGACCGTGCATGAGGTCACCAAGATCACCCATGAGCATGGCGGTCAGGTCTATATCGACGGGGCCAACATGAACGCCATGGTCGGCCTGTCGCGTCCCGGCGATCTGGGCGGCGACGTCAGCCACCTGAACCTGCACAAGACCTTCTGCATCCCGCATGGCGGCGGCGGCCCCGGCATGGGTCCGATTGGCGTGAAATCGCACCTGATCGCGCATCTGCCGGGCCACCCGAACGAGGAAGGCGCCGCCGTTTCGGCCGCACCCTACGGCTCTCCCTCCCTGCTGCCGATCTCATGGTCCTACTGCCTGATGATGGGCGGGGACGGTCTGACGCAGGCGACCCGGGCGGCGATCCTCAACGCCAACTACATCGCCAAGCGGCTCGAAGGGGCTTACGACGTGCTCTACAAAGGCCCCTCTGGCCGGGTGGCGCATGAATGTATCATTGACGTGCGCCCCTATGAGGAGACCGCGGGGATCACCAACGAGGATGTCGCCAAGCGTCTGGTCGACTGCGGCTTCCACGCGCCGACCATGTCCTGGCCGGTGGCGGGCACGCTGATGGTGGAGCCGACCGAGTCCGAGACCAAGGCCGAGCTGGACCGTTTCTGCGATGCGATGCTGGCGATCCGCGAAGAGATCCGCGAGATTGAGGAAGGCCGCATGGACCGCGCCAACAACCCGCTCAAGAACGCGCCGCACACGGTGGAGGATTTGGTGGTGGAATGGGGCGACCGGCCCTACAGCCGTGAGCAGGGCTGCTTCCCGCCCGGTGCCTTCCGCGTCGACAAGTACTGGCCCCCGGTCAACCGCGTCGACAACGTGCATGGCGACCGGAACCTGATCTGCACCTGCCCGCCGCTGGAGGATTACGCCGAAGCGGCGGAGTAAGGCTCAGGCCCAGACAACACCTAAGGGCGCGGGATCATTCCTGCGCCCTTAGCATATCCGCGGGCCGGGCGTTCAGCGCCTTCAGCGCAAAGCCCAGACCGGCCAGCACCGTGGCCAAGACGCCGCCCGCGATGATCAGAAGCGCATTGGGCCAGACCACGGCGAAATCAGTCTCCATAACAAAATGGCTCACGGCCCAACCACCGGTGATCCCGGCCAGCAGCGCCACCGCTCCGGCAAAGAGGCCGAGCAGCGCGGCGCGCAGCACAAAGCTGGTGGCGATGGCGCGGCGCGAGGCGCCCATGGTTTTCAGCAGCGCCGCCTCATAGCTGCGCGCGCCGGTGCCTGCGGCGGCGGCCCCGATCAGCACCATGAACCCCGTCGCCAGTGTGGCCAAGGCGCCAAAGGAAATGGCAGAGGCGAGCCCGGCCAGCACCGCCGCGACCCGGTCGATCGCATCGCGCACGCGGATGGCGGTGATGTTGGGGTATTCGCTGGCAAGATCGCGCAGGATCGCGGCCTCCGCCTCGGGTTCGGCATAGACGGTCGAGATGAAACTATGCGGCGCACCGGCGAGGGCAGCGGGGTTCATCGTCAGCACGAAACCGATCCCGGCGGTCGAGAAATCGACCTCGCGAAAGCTGGTGATCGTGCCGGTGATGTCGCGGCCAAGGATGTTGACGCTGAGCGTGTCGCCCAGCTCCAGCCCGATCTCTTCGGCCTCTTCGGCGGCAAAGCTGATCTGCGGATCGCCGCTGTAATCCTGCGCCCACCATTCCCCCGCCGTGATCCGCGTGTCTTCGCCCGGCTCCGCGGCATAGGTTACCCCGCGGTCGCCGCGCACGACCCAGTGATCGCCCGCGACCTCACGCGCGGGGCGTCCGTTGATCTGGGTGATCACGCCGCGCAGCATCGGGGCGCTTTCGATGCGCGACACGGCTGGATCGCCCTCAAGCCGGGCGGTATAGCCGGGCATCTGGTCTTTCTGGATGTCGACGAAAAAGTAGGAGGGTGCCACGTCGGGCAGGTTGCCCGAGATTGCCCTGCGCAGGTTGCCGTCGATCTGACCCACGGCGGCCAGCACCGAGAGGCCGAGGCCAAGCGCTAGCACCACCGCCGTCGCCCCTTCGCCGGGGCCGCCGATGGCCGCCAGCGCCCACCGCAGGCGCGGATGGCCCCGCGCCCGGCGGGCCGCCGTACGGGCCAGCAGACGCAAGAGCGCCGCCGCCAGCGCAAGCACGGCCAGCGTCGCGGCCAATCCGCCCAGTGTCCAAAGCGTGAGCGACCACGAGCCGTTGAACCAACCCGCCAGCGCAAGCAGAGCGGCCAGCGGCAGCGCCATCGCGACGAGGTAGGGCGCGGCGGGCCAAGGTGATTGCCGTTGCCAATCGTCGCGGAACAGGATCGCGGCGCGGACATCGGCGCTGCGCGCGAGCGGCCAGAGGGTGAAGAGAGCAGCGGTCAGCAGCCCGTAGAGCGCGGCCTCAATCAGCGGGGCGGGGTAGATGGTGAAACGCGCGGGCAGGGGCAGGCTTGCCTCGATCAGCGGCGCGAGCAGCACGGGCAGCCCCGCCCCGATCAGCAGGCCAAGGGCGACCCCGACCATGGCCAGAATGCCGACTTGGATGAAATAGGTCTGAAAGATCGTCGCGCGGGATGCCCCCATGGCGCGGAAGGTGGCGATGACGGCGGTCTTGCGTTGCAGATAGGCCCGCACCGCTGCTGCCACGCCGACCCCGCCGACGGCAAGGCCCGAGAGCCCGACGAGCACCAGAAAGGCGCTCAGCCGTTCGACGAAACGCGCCACGCCCGGCGCGCCGTTGCGCGCGTCGGTCCAGCGCATCCCGGCATCGGCAAAACGCGCCTTGGCCTCGGCTTCGAGCGGGGCGAGGGCGGTGCCCTGGGGCAATTCGAGACGGTATTTGCTGTTGAAGAGCGTGCCGGGGGCAAGCAGGCCGGAGCCTTCGAGTGCCGCGCGTTTGACCAGTGTGCGGGGCCCAAGGGAAAATCCGCTGGCGGCGGAATCCGGTTCGCGTTTGATCAGCGCGGTCAGGGTGAACTCAGCCTCGCCAACGGCGAAAGTGTCACCGGGGGAGAGGGCCAGCCGATCCGCCAGTGCCCGTTCCATCACCGCGCCGGGCAGAGCGGTGGCCTCGGGCGAAAGGGCATCTTCCAACGGCAGGACGGGGTCCAAGACCATCTCGCCGATCAGCGGATAGAGGTCATCGACCGCCTTGACCTGCGTGAGCGCGCGTTCTGAGGTCTCGCCCGCGCCGGTGACGGCCATGGAGCGGAACTCGACGATCTCGGAGACCCGCGTGGCGCGTTCGGCCATCCAGTTGCGCTCTTCGGGGGTGGCGAAACGGTAGGTGAAATCAAGCTCGGCATCGCCGCCCAGAAGGGCCGCGCCCTCGGCCTCCAGCCCGGCTTCGATCGCCGCGCGGACGGTCCCGACAGCGGCCAGCGCGGCCACGCCGAGCGCAAGACAGGCCAGCAGCAGGCGAAAGCCGCGCAGGCCGCCGCGCATTTCCCGGCGGGCGAAACGGGCGGCAAGGCGCAGGCTCATGCGAGGCGCCCGTCGCGAAGTTCCACCACCCGGTCGCAGCGCTGCGCCAGATCATCGGCATGGGTGACCAGAACCAGCGTCGCGCCATGGCGGTCGCGCAGTTCAAACAGCAGGTCCATGATCGCGGCCCCATTGCGGCTGTCGAGACTGCCTGTCGGCTCATCCGCCAAAAGGATCGCGGGGCGGGGGGCTGCGGCGCGGGCGAGTGCCACGCGCTGTTGCTCGCCCCCCGACATCTGTGCGGGATATTGGTTGATCCGGTGGCCCAGCCCCACGGCCTCCAACTCGGCCCGCGCGCGGTCAAAGGCATCATCGGCGCCCGAAAGCTCCAGCGGGGTGGCGACATTCTCAAGCGCGGTCATGGTGGGGATGAGGTGGAAAGACTGAAAGACGATCCCCATGCGCCCTTGCCGGAACCGGGCCAACCCGTCCTCGCGCAGCGCGCTCAGGTCATGGCCGAGGGCGGTGACCTTGCCGCCCGTGGCGCGCTCCAGTCCGCCCATGACCATCAGAAGCGAGGATTTGCCCGACCCGGAAGCGCCGGTCAGCGCGATGCTCTCCCCTTGCTGGACCTGCAACGAAATGCCGCGCAGAATATCGACGGGGCCGGCATTGCCCTTGAGGCTCAGCGTGACATCTTGAAGGTCATAGACAGGGTCGCTCATCGGGTCGCCTTTGGCTTGGGATACGTGATGGATATGGAGGTCCGCGAAGGATGCGCAAGGTATTGATCTGTTTTGCCTTTATTTTAGGCAACGCGGCGCAGGCCGAGGAGGTGGTGATCGCAGCCCTCGGCGATAGCCTGACCCAAGGCTACGGGCTGCCCGCCGAGGAGGGGTTCGTGCCGCAATTGCAAGACTGGCTGGATGCCGAGGGGGTCGAGGCCAAGATCCTCAACGCGGGCGTGTCGGGCGATACCACCGCTGGCGGGCTGGCGCGGGTCGACTGGACCCTGACGCCCGAGGTGGACGCGATGATCGTGACGCTGGGGGGCAACGACCTGCTGCGCGGGCTGGACCCGGCGCAGGCGCGCGGCAACATCGACGGCATCTTTGCCGCTGCGGAAAAGGCGGAGGTTGAGGTGCTCTTGGTCGGCATGAGCGCGCCGGGCAACTATGGGCCAGGCTATAAGGCGGAGTTCGAAGGGCTCTACCCCGATCTGGCCGAGGCTTACGGCACGCTGTTTTACCCGGACTTTTTTACCGGCCTGCTGGCCGAGGAAAAGAATGCCGCCAGCGCGCGGAGCGAGACGGTGCAGCGCTATTTCCAAGGCGACGGCATCCACCCCAATGCCGAAGGGGTGGCGCTGATCGTGGAGGACATCGGCCCTGCGGTGGCAGAGCTTGCCGCCCGCGCCGCCGAGCGCCGCTAACAAAAACGGACGCCGCAGCGTCCGTTTCGATCCTCGTGATGTGGCCCGTTCAGGCCAGCGCGATGTTGCTCGCGCTTTCGCGGCCATCGCGGCCCGCTTCGACGTCAAAAGTGACCTTTTGGTTGTCGGCCAGCCCGGTCAGCCCGGCGCGTTCCACTGCGGAAATATGGACAAAGATGTCCTTGCCGCCCGCATCCGGTGCGATGAAGCCGTAGCCTTTTGTCGTGTTGAACCATTTTACGGTGCCAGTAGCCATGCCCCGTGTCTCCCTCTCTTTGATCTGCCCGCAACATGCGGCAGCGCGGCTCGGTCGAATTCGTGATCGCTGGAGCCTTAGGGCAGCCGGGTCGAAAAGTCTTCGCGTCGCAGTTGTGATATTGGAATCTCTATTTTTAAAATCAAGGATTTTTACGGGGCGAGGGGGCGCAAGCAAGGAAGCGCCCATGAAATATAACCTGCCTGTTACAAAACTGGCAGGCATCTCGGGATTTTCCGGAAGGCGCGTTTTTCAAAAATTTACCAGTTGATAAAAAAATGATTCCGTGAGAGCGTTTTCAAAACACCAAGAAAACGACAGGGATTTTGATATGGCACGAGATGTGTTTGAGCCGGGGATCGTTCCGGGGCGGTTAGAACCGCAGAGCTATGCCGAGGGGTTTTCGGATCTTCATCCGCCCTTGGACGAACATGAGGCACTGGTCGCGGCGGACCGCTGTTACTTTTGCCACGACGCGCCCTGCATGACGGCCTGCCCGACCGATATCGACATTCCGCTGTTCATTCGGCAGATCGCCACGGGCACGCCCGATGCGGCGGCCAAGACGATACTGAGCCAGAACATCCTCGGCGGCATGTGCGCCCGGGTCTGCCCGACAGAGACGCTCTGCGAAGAGGTCTGCGTGCGCGAGGTGGCCGAGGGCAAGCCGGTGTTGATCGGCCAGTTGCAGCGCTATGCGACGGATCATTTGATGGCGCAGGGCGTGCATCCGTTTGAACGGGCCGCAGCCACGGGCAAGCGTATCGCAGTGGTGGGCGCGGGGCCTGCGGGTCTGTCCTGCGCGCACCGTCTGGCGATGCTGGGCCATGATGTCGAGATCATCGACGCGCGGCCCAAGCCCGGCGGGCTGAACGAATATGGCATTGCGGCCTATAAGACCCCGAACGGCTTCGCGCAGGCCGAGGTGGATTGGCTGATGCAGATCGGCGGGATCACCTTCCGGCATGAGGTTGCCGTGGGCCGGGATGTCACTCTCGATGAACTGAAGGCCGATTACGACGCGGTTTTCCTCGGGATGGGGCTGGTCGGCGTCAATGCCCTCGGGGCCGAGGGCGAGGATAAGGCCGGGGTTGCCAATGCGGTCGATTTCATCGCCGAACTGCGGCAAGCCAGCGATATCTCCGGCGTGCCGATTGGCCGCGATGTGGTGGTGATCGGTGGCGGGATGACGGCGGTGGACGCGGCGGTGCAGGCGAAACTGCTTGGCGCGCTCAATGTGACGCTGGTCTATCGCCGCGGGCGCGACCGGATGAACGCGAGCGTGTTCGAGCAAGACCTTGCGGCCTCCAAAGGCGTGCGGATCGTGACCCATGCAGTGCCGATTGCGGTGCATGGCAACGGCTCGGTGCGCGAGATCGAGTTCGAATATGTCGATGAAGCGATGAAGGGCACCGGCCAAACCCTGCGCCTGCAAGCGGATCAGGTGTTCAAGGCCATTGGCCAGACGCTTTTGGGCGATGGGCTACCCGACCTCGACGGTCGCAAGATCAAGGTCGACGGCACCGGGCGTACCAGTCTGGAAGGCGTTTGGGCCGGGGGCGATTGCGCCAGCGGTGGTGATGACCTCACCGTGACCGCCGTGGCCGAGGGCCGCGACGCGGCGATGGACATTCACACCACATTGATGGGGGCGGCGGGCTGAGGCCGCGCCGAGAGGGAGACATAACATGGCTGATCTGAGAAGCGAATTCATCGGGATCAAATCCCCCAACCCGTTCTGGCTGGCCTCCGCCCCGCCGACGGACAAGGAATACAACGTGCGCCGCGCCTATGAGGCGGGCTGGGGCGGGGTGGTCTGGAAGACCCTCGGCTCCGAAGGGCCGCCGGTGGTCAACGTCAATGGCCCGCGCTACGGCGCGATCTGGGGCGCGGATCGGCGGCTTCTCGGGCTCAACAACATCGAGCTCATCACCGACCGCCCGCTGGAAGTGAACCTGCGCGAGATGAAGGCGGTGAAACGCGACTATCCGGATCGCGCGCTCATCGCCTCGATCATGGTCCCTTGTGAGGAGGAGGCGTGGAAAGCCATTCTGCCGCATGTAGAGGAGACCGGCGCCGACGGCATTGAGCTGAACTTCGGCTGCCCGCATGGCATGGCCGAGCGCGGCATGGGCTCTGCCGTGGGGCAGGTACCGGAATATATCGAAATGGTCACCCGCTGGTGCAAGATGTACACCCGCATGCCGGTGATCGTGAAGCTGACGCCGAACATCACCAATGTGCTCTACCCCGCCGAGGCTGCCAAGCGGGGCGGTGCAGATGCGGTAAGCCTGATCAACACGATCAACTCGATCACCTCGGTCGATCTGGACCTCTTCGCGCCTGAGCCCACGATCGACGGCAAGGGCACCCATGGCGGCTATTGCGGCCCGGCGGTGAAGCCCATTGCCCTCAATATGGTGGCCGAGATTGCGCGCAACGCCGAGACCCGTGGTCTGCCGATCAGCGGCATCGGCGGCGTCACCACATGGCGCGACGCGGCGGAGTTTCTCGCTCTCGGCGCGGGCAACGTGCAGGTCTGCACGGCGGCCATGACCTATGGCTTCAAGGTGGTGCAAGAGATGATCTCGGGCCTGTCGGAATATATGGACGAGAAGGGGCTGACTTCGGTCGACCAACTGGTGGGCCGCGCGGTGCCGAACGTGACCGACTGGAACCAGTTGAACCTGAACTACGTCGCCAAGGCGAAGATCGATCAGGACCTGTGCATCTCCTGCGGTCGTTGCTTTGCGGCTTGCGAGGACACCAGCCACCAAGCCATCGCCATGTCCGAAGACCGCACCTTTACCGTGATCGAAGAGGAATGCGTCGCCTGCAACCTCTGCGTCAATGTTTGCCCGGTCGAAGACTGCATCTCGATGGAGGAACTGGCGGCGGGTGCCACCGATCTGCGCACGGGCAAGACGGTGACGCCGGACTATGCCAACTGGACGACGCACCCCAATAACCCCTCCGTCCACGCGGTCGAACCGGCGGAGTAAGACAAGTGCCACCGCGCCCCGCGTTCAGGACTTTCTGCGCGACGGGGTGGCGGTATCGGCAGCGGGGGGCGGTATCTCTGCCATCTCCCGCCGCGCCACGATCAGCGCCATTGCCGCATCCCGGGCCATCTCTTCGCGGGTGACGGGCGGTGCGCCCGCTGGTTCATCGGACGCTGCCGGATTTGCGCACTTCGCATCCCGCGCAGCCCCTGCGCCCTTTATATCGCCTACATTCATCACTGCCCCTTTACCTTGGAAGGAGCCCGCACCCGCCAGTCAGACTGGCGGGGCATGTGTTAACGGGGGATTAAACGCAGGGCGCCACTGGCCGTTATGGTTAACCGTTTGGCGCTGGCGCGGGCTGGTCCAAAAGCGCGCCGAACATCGCCTGAAGATGGGCCTGCGCGCGGGGGCGGGGGTCGGTCTCGGCGCCGAGCAGGATCTGCGCCTGCGCCTCGAAATCCGCGTAGTGCTGGGTTGTGGCCCAGATCGAGAAGATCAGGTGCTGCGGGTCCAGCGCGGGCAGTTTTCCCGCCGCCACCCAGCCCGCGATCACGGCGCATTTCTCATCGAACAGGGGTTTGAGATGGCTGTGCAATTCCGGCTCGATCCGGGGTGCGCCTTGCAGGATTTCATTGGCGAAAAGACGGCTCTCGCGCGGCAATTCGCGCGACATGGTCAGCTTGCGTTCGACATAGTCCAAAATCTCGCGCCGGGGGTCGCCTTCGGGGTCCAGTTCCACCAGCGGGTCGAGCCATGTTTCCATCAGCTGCGACAGCAAAGTGACGTGAATGTCTTCTTTGCCATTGAAGTAATAGAGAATATTCGGTTTGCTCAGCCCAGCCTCGGCGGCGATCTGATCCAGCGTGGCACCCCGGTAGCCGTGTTTGGAAAAGACTTCGAGCGCGGCATCCAGAATCACCCGGCGGTTGCGTCGTTGGATGCGGCTGGGTTTCTTGGCGGTGCTTTCGGGCAAGGCAATGATCCTTGGTGCTGCTAAAAAAGGCGTTTGCCGGATCGGCGGCGGGTTGTTTCAAACCAGTTCTTGACAGAGCCTAACCTAATCGCAATCGTGGATTTACCAAATGGTAAAAAAACAACACGGCCCCAGCCGATGACAGAGGAGTGACCTATGCCCGCGCCCGGAGAGAACCTCAAGATTGATCCCGACCGTCTGTGGGATTCCTTGATGGAAATGGCCAAGATCGGCCCCGGCGTGGCGGGGGGCAACAACCGCCAGACGCTGACGGACGAAGACGCCGAGGGCCGCGCCCTGTTCCAAAAGTGGTGCAAAGAGGCGGGCTGTACAATGGGACTTGATCAAATGGGCAATATGTTCGCCCAGCGGGAGGGCACCGACCCCGATGCGCTGCCGGTCTATGTGGGCAGCCACCTCGACACCCAGCCGACGGGCGGGAAATACGATGGCATCCTTGGCGTGCTCGGCGGGTTGGAGATCATCCGCACGATGAACGATCTGGGCATCAAGACCAAACACCCGATCGTCGTGACCAACTTCACCAACGAAGAAGGCACCCGTTACGCCCCCGCGATGCTGTCGTCGGGGGTTTTTGCTGGCATCCACACGCAAGACTGGGCCTACGCGCGCACCGATGCCGAGGGCAAGCGCTTTGGCGACGAGTTGCAGCGCATCGGCTGGAAGGGCGACGAGGAAGTCGGCGCGCGCAAGATGCATGCCTTCTTCGAGTTGCACATCGAACAGGGCCCGATCCTCGAGGCCGAGGGCAAGGACATCGGTGTTGTGACCCACGGGCAGGGCTTAAGCTGGACGCAGGTGACGATCACCGGCAAGGACAGCCACACAGGCTCCACCCCCATGCCGATGCGCCGCGACGCGGGGCTGGGCATGGCGCGGGTATTGGAGAAGGTGAACGAGATCGCGCTCAGCCACGCGCCCCATGCGGTCGGCGCGGCGGGCCATATCGAGGTCTATCCCAATTCGCGCAACGTGATCCCCGGCAAGACGGTCTTTACCGTCGATTTCCGGTCGCCCGAACTGTCGGTCATCGAGGATATGGAGGTCCGTCTGCGCGAAGAGGGTCAAAAGATCGCCGACGATATGGATGTGCAGATCGAATTTGAAAAGGTCGGCGGCTTTGATCCCGTGGCCTTTGATGAGGGTTGCGTAACGGCTGTGCGCAACGCCGCCGAACGGCTGGGCTACAGCCATATGAACCTGATCTCTGGCGCGGGGCATGACGCCTGCTGGATCAATCGCGTGGCCCCCACGGCGATGGTGATGTGCCCCTGTGTCGATGGTCTGAGCCATAACGAGGCAGAGGAGATCACCAAGGATTGGGCCAAGGCGGGGGCGGATGTGCTGCTCCATGCGGTGCTGGAGACAGCGGAAATAGAGGGCTGAACACTCGGGCGGAGGTCCGGGGTGCTGCCCCGGCCCCCCGATGTGAACAGCCAGAAAGATGGGGAGAGAAAGATGAGCAAGGTAATCAAAGGTGGCATGGTCTGCACGGCGGACCGGACGTGGAAGGCCGACGTGCTGATCGAGGGAGAGAAGATCAAGCGCATCGGCGAGGACCTCACGGGTGACGAATACATCGACGCGGAAGGCGCCTATGTGATCCCCGGCGGGATCGATCCGCATACGCATCTGGAGATGCCTTTCATGGGCACCACGGCGGCTGAGACCTTCGAGTCCGGCACATGGGCCGCGGCGGTGGGCGGCACCACGATGGTGGTCGACTTCTGCCTGCCCGGCGCCGATGGGTCGATCAAGAACGCGATCAACGAATGGCACCGCAAGTCGGCGCCGCAGATCTGCTCGGACATCGGCTATCACATGGCCGTCACCGGCTGGGACGAAAACGTCTTTAACGAGATGAAAGACGCGGTCGACATGGGGGTGAACAGCTTCAAACACTTCATGGCCTACAAGGGCGCCTTGATGATCGAGGACGACGAGATGTTCGCCTCCTTCAAGCGCTGCGCCGAATTGGGCGCGCTGCCGATGGTCCATGCCGAGAACGGCGATCTGGTGGCCGAGTTGCAGCAGAAGTATTTCGATCAGGGCATCACCGGGCCCGAGGGCCACGCCTATTCCCGCCCGCCGGAACTCGAGGGCGAGGCCGCGAACCGCGCCATCACGATCGCCGATACCGCGGGCGTGCCGCTTTATATCGTGCATGTGTCCTGCGAGCAGACCCATGAGGCGATCCGACGCGCGCGGCAGAAGGGGATGCGGGTTTACGGCGAGCCGCTGATCCAGTTCCTGACGCTGGACGAGTCTGAGTATTTCAACACCGATTGGGACCATGCCGCGCGCCGCGTCATGTCGCCGCCGTTCCGTTCGAAAGACCATCAGGACAGTCTCTGGGCCGGTTTGCAATCGGGCAGCCTGCAGGTGGTGGCGACGGATCATGCCGCCTTCTCGACCGAGCAGAAACGTGCGGGCCGCGATGATTTCCGGATCATTCCCAACGGCTCGAACGGGCTGGAGGAGCGTCTGGCCGTGCTCTGGACCGAAGGGGTGGAAACGGGCCGGCTGACGCCGAACGAGTTCGTCGCCGCGACCTCGACCAATATCGCCAAGATCCTCAACATCTATCCGCAGAAGGGTGCGATCGTCGAAGGGGCGGATGCCGATATCGTGGTTTGGGATCCGAAGATCACCAAGACGATCAGCCCCACGAACCACCATTCGGTGCTGGATTACAACGTCTTCGAAGGCTTCGAGGTCAAGGCGCAGAGCCGCTATACCCTGAGCCGCGGTGAGGTGATCTGGGCCTGGGGTCAGAACAGCCAGCCGCAGCCCGGCCGGGGCCGTTTCGTGCCGCGCCCGGCCTTCCCGAGCGCAAACGTCGCCCTCAGCAAATGGAAGGAACTCAACAGCCCCAAGATGATCAAGCGCGATCCGCTGAACATCCCGGCGGGGATTTGAGCCATGTAGAACCGCCACGACGACCGGGTAAAGTGCCGCGCTAAAAGCGGCCGACCAACAGGGAAGTAAAATACGTGAATGACAGCCAGAGCGTGATCAGCGCCAGCAATCTTGACCTGACCTTTCAAACCAATGACGGGCCGGTCCATGCGTTGAAAGACGTGAACCTCGAGATCCACAAAGGGGATTTCGTCAGCTTCATCGGCCCCTCGGGCTGCGGCAAGACGACCTTCCTGCGGGTCATGGCCGACCTAGAGCAGCCCACCGGCGGCAGCGTGACCATCAACGGTGTCTCGCCCGAGGAAGCGCGTAAATCGCGGGCCTATGGCTATGTTTTCCAAGCGGCGGGCCTCTATCCATGGCGCACCATCGGCGGCAACATCCGCTTGCCGCTGGAGATCATGGGCGTGCCCCGGGCCGAGCAGGACCAGCGGGTGAAACGGGTGCTCGACCTCGTGGAGCTTTCGGGGTTTGAGAAGAAGTTTCCTTGGCAGCTTTCGGGCGGGATGCAGCAGCGTGCCTCCATCGCGCGGGCGCTGTCCTTCGATGCCGACATCCTGCTGATGGACGAACCTTTCGGCGCGCTGGACGAGATCGTGCGCGACCACCTCAACGAGCAACTGTTGAAGCTCTGGGCGCGCACCGAAAAGACCATCGCCTTCGTCACCCATTCGATCCCCGAGGCGGTGTACCTCAGCACCAAGATCGTGGTGATGAGCCCGCGTCCCGGACGGATCGCCGACGTGATCGAAAGCCCGCTGCCGCGCGAGCGGCCGCTGGAGATCCGCGAGACGCCCGAGTTTCTGGAAATCGCGCACCGCGTGCGCGAGGGGCTGCGCGCCGGGCATGGGGACGATTGATGCGTAACATTATCCCCGTTCTCACGGTCGTGGGGCTGTTGATTGTCGTTTGGTATGGCGCCGCTGTCGCGCTTAACGCGCAATGGGCGCGGGATGTGGCGGCGCGAGCGGACAAGACGCTGACATTCTCGGAATTGGTGGCCGATACGTGGTCGCAGGATAAGCCCAAGCTGCCCGCACCGCATCAGGTGGGGGCCGAACTGTGGGAGACCACGGTGATGAAGAAGGTCACTTCGAAACGCTCGCTTGTCTATCACACATGGGTCACCTTCAGCGCGACCTTTCTGGGCTTTGTCATGGGCACCGCGCTCGGCACGCTCCTCGCTGTCGGGATCGTCTTCAACCGCACGATGGACATGAGCGTGATGCCTTGGGTGATCGCCAGCCAGACGATTCCGATCCTCGCCATCGCACCGATGATCATCGTGGTCTTGAATGCCGTGGGCCTGTCGGGCCTGCTGCCCAAGGCGATCATCAGCATGTATCTGTCGTTCTTCCCCGTCGTAGTGGGCATGGTGAAGGGGCTGCGCAGCCCCGACCAGATGCAGCTTGACCAGATGCGGACATGGAACGCGAGCGGCTGGCAGACCTTCTGGAAACTGCGGCTGCCGTCCTCGATGCCTTATTTCTTTACTTCGCTGAAGGTCGGTGTCGCGGCCTCGCTGGTCGGGGCCATCGTGGGTGAGATGCCGACGGGCGCTGTCGCGGGCCTTGGCGCGCGCTTGCTGGCGGGCAGCTACTACGGCCAGACCGTGCAGATCTGGAGCGCGCTTCTCATGGCGGCGGCGCTTGCGGCGGCCATGGTGGGGCTTATCGGGCTGGTGCAGCGGCTGACCTTGAAACGGATGGGGATGGCATGATGGGCTGGGTTCTTTTTGCCATCGTCGCATGGGTCGCGGGCCTGTCGCTCAACGTCTGGCTGGCGCGGCAGCGGCCCTCGCGGGGCGCGTCGCTGGCGGCTCCGCTGGTCTTTGGCATCACGCTGATCGCCGTTTGGGAGGGCGTGGTGCGCGGGTTCGAGATCAACCAAGTGCTGCTGCCTGCGCCCTCGGTCATCGCGGCGCGCATGGCCACGTCGCTCGATATCCTGTGGATCGACTTCGTGCAGACCGTCATCAAGGGGGCGCTGAGCGGCTACATCATCGGCTGCGGCGCGGCTTTCCTGACGGCGCTGGCGATTGACCGCTTTCCGTTCTTGCAACGCGGCCTTTTGCCGGTGGGCAACTTCGTGGCTGCGCTGCCGATCATCGGCATGGCGCCGATCATGGTGATGTGGTTCGGCTTCGGCTGGCAGTCCAAGGCGGCGATTGTCGTGGTCATGGTGTTCTTCCCGATGCTGGTGAACATGGTGCAGGGGCTGCAGGCCAGTGATGCGATGCAGCGCGACCTGATGCGCACCTATGCGGCGGGCTATTGGCGGACGCTTCTGAAGCTGCGGCTGCCCGCGGCGATGCCTTTTGTCTTCAACGGGTTGAAGATCGGCACCACCCTTGCCCTCATTGGCGCCATTGTTGCTGAATTCTTCGGCTCTCCGGTGCTGGGCATGGGCTTTCGCATCTCCACCTCGGTTGGGCAGCTTGCGCTTGATCTGGTCTGGGCTGAGATTGTTGTCGCGGCACTCGCCGGGTCGGCGTTCTATGGTATCATGGCCCTTATCGAAGGACGGGTGACCTTCTGGCACCCCAGCCAAAGGAACTAGAGACGACCAACCAACAGGGAGATAAAAATGAAAACCATCACGAAGATCGCTGCCGGGGCCGCCTTGGGCCTCTGGGGGGGCGTGGCGCAGGCCGCCGACGACCTGACGCTACAGCTCAAATGGGTCACGCAGGCCCAGTTCGCGGGCTACTATGTGGCCAAGGACAAGGGGTTCTACGAGGAAGAGGGGCTGGATGTCACGATCAAGCCCGGCGGCCCGGACATCGCGCCGGTGCAGGTGCTCTTGGGCGGCGGGGCCGACGTGATGGTGGACTGGCTGCCCTCGGCGCTGGCCGCGCGGGAGAAGGGCGCGCCGATCGTCAACATCGCACAGCCCTTCGCGAAATCCGGCCTGATGCTCACTTGCCTTAAGGAACATGGCATCGAAAGCCCCGAGGACTTCCCCGGCAACACGCTTGGGACATGGTTCTTCGGCAATGAGATTCCGCTGATGAGTTGGATGGGCAAGCTGGGCTATCCGACCGATGGCTCCGAAGGCGGCGTGACGATCCAGAAGATCAACTTCAACGTCGACCCCTTGCTGCAAAAGCAGGTCGAATGCGCCACCACCATGACCTACAACGAATATTGGCAGGTGATCGACGCAGGGCTGGCGCCCGAGGATCTGGTGGTCTTCAAATATGAGGACGAAGGCATCTCCACGCTGGAGGACGGTCTTTATACCACCGAAGAGAACCTCGAAGAGCCCGAGATGGTCGACAAGCTGGCGCGTTTCGTCCGGGCCTCCATGAAAGGCTGGAAATACGCCGAGGAGAATGTCGAGGAAGCTGCTGACATTGTGCTGGAAAACGACCAGACCGGCGCGCAGACTGAAAAGCACCAGACCCGCATGATGGGCGAGATCGCGAAGCTGACCGAGGGCAGCGATGGACGGCTGGACGAGGCGGCTTTTGATCGGAGTGCGGAGATCACCATGGAAGGTGGTATGATCACCAAGGCGCCTGAGGGCGCTTGGACACATGATGTGACGGATAAGGCGCTTCAGTAAGCTTTGGCGTCTATGATGAGGGGAGGGGCCGGCGCTGCGCTGGCCCTTTTTCTTGGTGGGAAGGGCCAGCCCCTGCACGCGGGTCGGCGATCCGAGGGGGCCTCGTGCCACTTTATGGTTCAGCCGTGATGCGCCTTCGCAATGGTGCACCCGAACTCACTAAATCGCCTACCCGTCGGGGCGGGCAGGCGATGGCCCGGCGCCTGCGGCTTGATTCCGGGCCGGGTGTTGTCGAATGGGGCCTTAGAGCACCGTAACCTTCGTCCCAATCGGCACCCGCTGGTACAGGTCGATCACATGCTCGTTCAGCATCCGGATACAGCCGTTCGACACGGACCGCCCGATGGAGTTCGGCTGCGTGGTGCCGTGGATGCGGAAATAGGTGTCCCGCCCGTTCTGGAACAGGTAGAGCGCCCGCGCGCCCAAGGGGTTGCCGGGGCCGCCGGGCTGGGCGTCGGTGTTGCCGATGAAACGTTTGTAGGCTTGCGGGTCGCGTTCGATCATCTCATTGGTTGGCCGCCATGTGGGCCATTCCTTTTTCACGTCGATGGTCGCGGTGCCGGTGAACTCCAGCCCCGCTTTGCCGACACCTACGCCATAGCGCATCGCTTGGCCCGGCGACGTCACGAAATAGAGGTAATGGCTCCGCGGCAGAATCAGCAATTGCCCGGGCGCATATTGTGCCTTGACCGGGACCATCTGCGGGGCGGGGTCATAGGCGGCGGTGCGGGCCTGCGCCATCAGGGGAAGGGCGGCCGCGGCCACGGTGCTGGTCAAAAAGGTACGGCGGCGCATGGCAGGCTCCATCAAAATAATGCGTTTCGCCCGCATTTTGCCATGGGAGGCCATTTTAGCAAGGCCGGACATAAAAAAACCGACCTGCCGGTATCGGCAGGTCGGTTCGAATTCTTGCATCAGGGCCGAAGCCCCCGGGCCTTAGGCCAGCGCGAGGTTGGTCGCGGATTCACGGCCGTCACGGCCAGCTTCGATGTCGAAGGTCACTTTCTGGTTGTCGGCCAGGCCGGTCAGGCCAGCGCGCTCAACAGCGGAAATGTGCACGAAAACGTCTTTGCTGCCGCCGTCGGGTGCGATGAATCCGAAGCCTTTAGTTGTGTTGAACCATTTTACGGTGCCAGTGGCCATATCCGTAGTCTCCATATTGATGCCATCCGCGTTGGTGCGATGGCCCGGCGTGGTTGGTCTGGATCGATAGACTGAGCGCCGTATGAGGGAGACAGTGGGTCGAAAAAGATAACGTCTGCACCGTCTATATTGCACTCGGGGGGGATTCGTTCAAGGGGCATCGCATTTTGGCGGGTTTCGGCGGGTCCGGGAGCGCAGATTTCGGCAAATTCCCGCCACGAAGTTTCGCGATCCCCATATTTTGCGGGAAACACGCCAAATTGCACCGTCCCGAGTTTGCCGCAAACCGGTCTCATTACTGCCCGGCGTAGGTGGTTTTTTGCCAGAAAGCCCCAAGTGCGCCTGCCAGCGCCCCCCATGTGGAGTAACGAGACATGATGCGTATCCTTGCCGTAGACGATGACCCGGTCATCCTTGATCTGCTCACAGGTTGCCTGACCGAGAATGACAATTACGAGCTGACCTGCTGCGAAAGCTCGGAAGAAGCGCTGGAGATCATGCAGGAGTCGAACCGGCCCTTCGATTCCTTCCTGCTTGATATCATGATGCCGGGCATCAACGGGATCAGCCTGTGTGAGATGATCCGCGATGTGCCCTTTTACCGCGCCGTGCCGATCATCATGATCACCGCCAGCAAAGAGCCTGCGATGATGCAGCGGGCCTTTGACGCGGGTGCCACGGATTTCCTTTGCAAACCGCTGGATGGTGTCGAACTCAGCGCGCGGATCAATGCCGCCAGCATGCTCAACGCGTCTCTGCTGCGCGAACGCGAGGCGCAGCATACGCTGACCGAGTTGACGCAGATGATGCAAATCCGCTTTGACGAAGATTTCGATCTCGATGTCTCGGCCTGTAGCAACGTCTCCGCGCTTGAGAATTACCTGCTGCGCCTGCCGAGCGGCTGTTTCTCGATGAGCCTGTTTTCGATCTCGGTCGAGGGGGCGCGCGGCATCTACCGCGCGGTCAAGGCGCCGGCCTTCCGCCGCCAGATGGAGCAGGTGGCCCGCGCTTCGGTACATTCGCTGGAGGGCATGCGTTTTCATCTGGCCTATGCGGGCAGCGGGCGTTTCATTGGCGTGGTGATGAGTCGCGCGCGGTTGAACACGGCCTCTATGGCCGAGCGGATGCGCGAGCATCTGGAGAAGAACTGGGATGGCAAGGGCATGAACGGCGGGCTGCCCCCGTCCTTGCAGGTGCATTCGGTGACCGAACAGCGCCTCTGGTCGGGTCTGTCGGCCAGCAACAAACTGCGCGAATATCTGCAAAGCTGGGATCCGCTCCATGGTCTGGTGCGGCATGATGAGGACAATCTCTTTGCCCAGTTGGAAACGGCGATCGACGACGAACGCTGAGGGCAGGAGCCTTTGAAGGGATAGACCCGTCCGCATCGCGGGCGGGTTTTTGCGTTGAAGGTAAGCGGTAAGGGCGTCGCCCTCCCTGGGGGGCGAACCGCTACCGCGCTGTTTGGCAGGGCGCTGCAGGATGTGGAGGTCTGGCAAGCTGTTGTAGCGTTGCAGAAACGCCCTCCGGGGGGAGGGAGGGCGATGCCCGGTATACCACCGGGCGGGGCTGTTGCGGCGTTGCGCAAAAGAAAAAGGGCGCCGGAATTCCGACGCCCTCCAAATCGCTAAGTCGCAAGGCTTACCGCGCGAACTTCTTGTGCTTCAGACGCTTGGGCTCCAGCGCATCGGCACCCAGACGGCGCTTCTTGTCTTCCTCGTAGTCTTCGAAGTTGCCCTCGAACCACTCGACATGCGCTTCGCCCTCGAAGGCCAGAATATGCGTACAAATCCGGTCGAGGAAGAAACGGTCGTGCGAGATGACCACGGCGCAGCCGGCGAAATCCACCAGCGCATCTTCGAGCGCGCGGAGTGTTTCGACGTCCAGATCGTTGGTCGGTTCGTCAAGCAGCAGCACGTTGCCGCCCTCTTTCAGCAGCCGCGCCATGTGCACACGGTTGCGCTCACCGCCCGACAAAAGGCCTACTTTCTTCTGCTGGTCGCCGCCCTTGAAGTTGAAGGACGAGCAATAGGCGCGGCTGTTCACCTCGGCATCACCCAGCTTGATCAGCTCCGCCCCGCCCGAGATCGCCTGCCAGACGGTGTCGTCGGGGTTCAGATCGTCGCGGCTTTGGTCGACGTAGGACAGCTCAACCGTGTCGCCGTATTCGATGCTGCCCTCGTCGGGTTTCTCATGCCCGGTCAGCATCTTGAAGAGCGTCGATTTACCCGCGCCGTTGGGGCCGATCACACCAACGATGCCGCCCGGTGGCAGCGAGAAGTCGAGCCCGTCGATCAACTGCTTGTCGCCCATGTGCTTCTTCAGACCTTCGACCTCGATCACCTTGTTGCCGAGGCGCGGACCGTTGGGGATGACGATCTGGGCGCGGGAAAGCTTTTCGCGCTCAGATTGTTCGGCCATCTCGTTATAGGCCGCGATCCGGGCCTTGGATTTCGCCTGACGGGCCTTGGCGCCTTGGCGCATCCACTCGAGTTCGCGCTCCAGCGTCTTTTGCTTGGACTTGTCCTCGCGGGCTTCCTGCGCCAGACGCTTGGCCTTTTGCTCCAGCCAGTCGGAGTAGTTGCCCTCGTAAGGAATGCCGCGGCCGCGGTCGAGCTCAAGAATCCAGCCGGTGATGTCGTCAAGGAAGTAACGGTCGTGGGTGACGCAGAGGATGGTGCCCTTGTAGTCGATCAGGTGCTGCTGCAGCCAAGCGATGGTCTCGGCGTCGAGGTGGTTGGTCGGTTCATCGAGCAGCAGCATGTCGGGTGCTTCGAGAAGCAGCTTACAGAGCGCCACGCGGCGCGCCTCACCGCCCGAGAGGTTTTCCGGCATCGCGTCGTCCGGCGGGCAGCGCAGCGCCTCCATCGACACGTCGATCTGGCTGTCGAGGTCCCAGAGGTTCTGCGCGTCGATGTCGTCTTGCAGCTTGGCCATCTCCTCGGCGGTCTCATCCGAGTAGTTCATCGCCAATTCGTTGTAACGGTCGAGGATCGCCTTCTTCTCGGCCACGCCCTCCATCACGTTCTCGCGCACGGTTTTTTCGGGGTCGAGCTTCGGCTCCTGCGGCAGGTAGCCGACCTTGGCGCCCTCGGCGGCCCAAGCCTCGCCCGAGAAATCCTTGTCGAGCCCGGCCATGATCTTGAGCAGGGTGGACTTACCCGCGCCGTTGACGCCGACGACACCGATCTTCACGCCGGGGAGGAAGTTCAGGTGGATGTTTTCGAATGTCTTCTTGCCCCCGGGATAGGTCTTGGAGACGCCGGACATGTGATAGACGTATTGATAGGCGGCCATTGGAGAATCCTTGCAACGCGTTTTGGGGTTTGCAGTGCAATATCGCCCGGGCGGGGCAATATCAAACACTCTGTATCGTGCAGGCACCTTGCCCGGCGGGGCCTTGCAGGGCGTGCCCCGGCACCCTGCGCCACAACGGGCGGTGCGGGCTATCGGGTGGTTTTGCAATGGTTTGGCAGGCGATCTGCGCAGTCGATCAGTGAAATTCGGTCGACTTTTCTGCCGTTTTCGCGCTAGAATTTATTCAATCTGCGGTTGGACGGTAAAAACCGCCTAGCGCAGAGTAGGGAGGTTGAAGGCGGTTCTCGCCGTTCGCGGTGCGCCGGTTTCAGCGCAACAACAGGGAAATACTCATGACAAAATCCACCATCGTTGTGGGTCTGGACGGGTCGGAGGCCGGCGCGCGAGCCTTGGCGTTTGCCCAGTCACAGGCCAAACAGATCGGGGATTGTTCGATCACCGTTTGCTTTGTGATCGAATGGTCGCCTTTCACCTTTCAGACCAAGGAAGAGAACGAGCAGCGCCACAAGCGACGCGAGCAGGAGTTGCAGCGCGCCCATGACGTGGTGCTCGACCCTGCCGTGGCCGAGGCCAAGGCCGCCGGTGTCGAGGTCGAGGGGATCGTGCGGCATGGCGATGTGGCCGATATCCTCGAAGCGGTGGCCAAAAAGCGCGGCGCGGTTCAGATCGTCGTCGGGCGGGTTGGTGAGCGGGGCCTCAAGCGGCTCTTTGGTGGGGTGACGGGCCGGTTGGTCGCGGGCTCCAGCGTGCCGGTCACGATCATTCCCTGAAAGGAAACGCCATGAACAAGTTACTGACCTTTGCGATGGCAGCCTTTGCGTCATTGCTGCCGGGCCTTGCCGCCGCGCAAGAGACTGCGGGCGTCGACCAACGTATCAACCAGATCTTTGCCGATTACACCGGCTGGTATGTGTCATTCATCTTTGCCCCGCTGCCGGGGACGAATTTCTCTTGGATCGCGCTTTGGCTGGTCGTAGGGGCCGTGGTCTTCACCGTTTATTTCGGGGCCATCCAGCTCAAAGGGTTCTGGCATTCGATCCAACTTGTGAAGGGGGATTACTCCGATCCCGACGACGCGGGCGAGGTGAGCCACTTCCAAGCGCTGGCGACGGCGCTGTCGGGCACCGTGGGTCTGGGCAACATCGCGGGCGTTGCGGTGGCGGTCAGCATCGGCGGGCCGGGGGCGACCTTTTGGATGGTGATCGCGGGCCTGTTCGGCATGGCGACCAAGTTCACCGAATGTACGCTTGGTGTGAAATACCGCAATGAATTCCCCGACGGCCATGTCTCGGGCGGGCCGATGTATTACATCGTCAAAGGCTTCTCCGAGCGGGGCCTGCCGCTGGGTGGCTTTATGGCGGTGCTGTTTTCGATCTTCACCATCCTCGGCGCGCTTGGCGGCGGCAATATGTTCCAAGCCAACCAAGCCCATGCCCAGCTTGCGGGGGTCTTGGGTGACTATCCAGGCTGGATCACCGGGGTTGTCCTTGCGGGCGTGACCTTTGCGGTGATCGCGGGCGGTTTGAAATCCATCGCGCGGGTGACTGAAAAGATCGTGCCTTTCATGGGCATCTTCTATGTGCTGGTCTCGATCCTGATCCTGATCATTAACTGGGATATGATCGGCTGGGCCTTTGGCCAGATCTTCATGGGCGCCTTTACCGGCCTTGGCGTGGTCGGCGGGTTTACCGGCGCGTTGATCCAAGGCTTCCGCCGCGCGGCCTTCTCCAACGAGGCGGGCATCGGTTCGGCCGCCATCGCCCACTCGGCGGTGCGCACCAAGGAGCCGGTGACCGAAGGTTACGTGGCCCTTTTGGAGCCCTTCATCGACACGGTGGTGATCTGCACCATGACCGCGCTGGTCATCGTGATCAGCGGCGTGCTCAACCAAGACCCTGAAACCGGTCTCTACATCTGGAACGCCGAGGCGGGCCGGATCGCGACAGAAGGTGACGTGAGCGGCGTGGCGCTGACCTCGGCGGCCTATGCGCGGGCCTTCTCGTGGTTCCCGATCCTGCTGATGGTGGCGGTTGTGCTCTTTGCCTTCTCGACCATGATCAGCTGGTCCTACTATGGCCTCAAGGCATGGACCTATCTGTTTGGCGAGGGGGCGGCGAAGGAGCTGACGTTCAAGGTGATCTTCTGTCTCTTCATCGTGATCGGTGCGGCGGCGAGCCTTGGGCCGGTGATCGACTTTAGCGATGCGATGCTCTTCTCCATGGCGATCGTGAACATCATCGCGCTCTACTTCCTGATGCCGATCGTGAAGCGCGAGTTGAACAGCTATGTCGCGCGGCTGCGTTCGGGCGAGATCGTGAAGCACAAGTAAGGGCTTCGCATTGACAAAGGGCTGCAATGCCCCTCCTTTGGCCCCTGATTTCGGATCGGGGGCCATTTTCTTGCGCAATACCTTGCCATTCGCCACCAAAGGGCAGGTCGTGGGCCTGTTGGGCGGGTCCTTTGACCCGGCGCATGAGGGGCATGCGCATATCACCCGCGAGGCATTGAAACGCTTTGGGCTGGATCGGGTCTGGTGGCTGCTGAGCCCCGGCAACCCGTTGAAAGAGCATGGCCCGGCGCCCATGGCGCAACGCATGGCCCGGGCGCGGGCGGTGATGGATCATCCCAAGGTCGAGATCACGGATATCGAGGCGCAGCTTGGCACCCGTTACACAGCTGAGACGCTGGCCGCGCTGCGGCGGCATTATCCCGGCGTGCGGTTCGTCTGGCTGATGGGGGCCGACAACCTTGCGCAGTTCCACCTCTGGCAAGACTGGCGGCAGATCATGGAGACGGTGCCGGTGGGCGTGCTGGCGCGGCCCGGGCAGCGCATCTCGGCCCGGATGAGCCGGGCGGCAGCGCTTTATGCGCCCTACCGGATCGCAGGGCGGAACAGCCAGTTGCTGGGCCGCGCCACGGCGCCGGCGTGGTGTTTCGTCAATGTGCCGATGGTCGATGTCTCTTCCACCGCATTGCGCGCGGCGGGGGGCTGGCGTTCAGCGTAGCCGGGCCGAGGTGATGCCCGCGGTGATGATCACCGCAAGCCCCGCCCAAGTCAGCGCATCGGGCAGGGTACTGAACAGAAACAATCCCAGCAGCACCGCCGCGATCAGTTGGAAATAGACCAAGGGTGCCAGCCGCGTGGCGGGCGCCCGGCGGTAGGCATAGAGCAGCAGCAGATTGCCCAGCATCGAAAACAGCGCGCTTGCAGTGGCCAGCCCTGCGACGGGTAGGGTGGCTGCGGGTAGGTTCATCAGACCCAGAGGCAGCAGCATCACCGCGCTCATCGCCAGTTGGGTAAAGGTCAGCGCAAGGGGCGGGGCGAGGTCAGACAGCCAGCGCGACATGGTGAGAAAGACGCCGTAGAACAGCCCCGCCGCCACGGCAAAGAGCAGCCCCGGCCCGCCTGTGCCACCGCCCAGCCCCGGGCGCACCACCAGCAGCACGCCGCAAAAACCCAGCAGAATCAACGCGCTGCGCAGCAGGCTGATGCGCTCGCGCAGAAAGATCGCGGCCAGCAGGTAGCTGATCATTGGCCCGATAAAGAAGGCGGCAAAGACATTGGCAATCGCCTCGGTCCTGAGCGCGGTTTGAATGCAGGTGATCCCCAAGGCCAAGGTGCCCGCCCGCAGCCAGAGCCGCCAATCGCGCATCAGCCCCCACGTGCCACGGGGCAGGAACGGCAGGACCATCAGCGCCCCGATGGCAAAGCGCGACCATGCCACGAAGACCGGCGCCACCCCCATGCCTGAAGTCAGGATTTTACCCGCGCTGTCCCCTGCGGGGATCAGTGACATGGCGATGAACATGATCGGAATAGCGCGTTGCATGACGTTGGGTTAGCAGGTCGGCGGTTTTGTGCAACCGCGAAAGCTCCACCCTTGTCAGACCGGTTGTGGCCGAACGCCGCATGGGGTTTATATCAAGCTCATGAGCCAGAGTTTTACACGACGCTTAACGCGACGCATTTTCCTTGGGGCGGCCGCTGCCGCGATGGCCACGGCCTCTGCTTGGGCCGAGCCGCCGACCACTTCGTTGCGCCCCGTGGGGCGCGATGCCGACCTGTATAAACAGGCCATTCCCAATGTGTCCGAGATCATCGCCGACAGCGGGATCACCGGCACGGTGGCCTTTGCCGTGGTCGATGTTGACACCGGCATCTGGCTGGAGGCGTCCAACGCCACCGATGGCATCCCGCCCGCCAGCAGCATCAAGGCGATCACCGCGCTTTATGCGCTGGATCAACTGGGGCCGGATCATGTGTTCGAGACGCGCCTTTTGGCAACCGGCGGTGTCGTCGATGGTGAGGTGCAGGGCGATCTGATCCTCGTCGGTGGGGGGGATCCGACCCTCGACAGCGACAATCTGGGGCAGATGGCCGAAGACCTGAAAGAGGCGGGTATCATAGGCGTGAAGGGCGGTTTCAAGGTCTATGAGGGCGCGCTGCCCGCGACCTTTGCGATTGACCCCGAGCAGCCTGACCATGTCGGTTACAACCCCGGCGTCTCAGGCATAGCACTGAACTACAACCGCGTGCATTTCGAGTGGAAGCGCAGTGGCGACGGCTATGACGTGACGATGGAGGGCCGCGCGGCGCGCTATGCCCCCGCCGTGCGCGTCGCCACGATGGAAGTCGTGGACCGCAGCGGGCCGGTTTATACCTACGAGAACCGGCCTGAGCGCGATGTTTGGACGGTCGCGGAAGGGGCCTTGGGCTCTGGCGGGGCGCGTTGGCTGCCGATCCGGCGGCCCGGTGTCTATGCGGGCGACATCTTTGCCACCATCGCCCGGAGCCATGGCATCAAACTGGGCGATGCGGATCTGATCGAGACGCTGCCAGAGGGCGAGACCCTCGTTACCCACCGCAGCACCAAGCTGCGGCCCATCCTCAAGGACATGCTGAAATACTCCACCAACCTCACCGCCGAGATGGTCGGCATGGCTGCAAGCGCCAAACGGTTGGGTACGGTGCCGAGCCTGCGGGCCTCTGCCGCCGAGATGAACAAATGGGCGATTGAGGAACTGGGCATGGAAAACCCGGCAATGATCGACCACTCGGGCCTTGGCGATGACAGCAAGATGACCGTGCATGACATGGCCGGGGGGCTGGCGCGCATTCATGGCACCGGGCTGCGGCCGATCTTGAAACCGGTCTATCTGCGCGATGATCGGGGCCGCCCCGAGCGTGACAATCCGATTGAGATCGACGCGAAGACCGGCACGCTGAACTTCGTCTCGGCGCTGGCCGGGTTCCTGACCACGCCCGAGGACCGGGTGCTGGCCTTTACGATCCTGACCGCGAATATCGAGGAACGGGCCAAGATCAGCCGCGCGGAGCGAGAGCGTCCGCCGGGGGCGCGGGCTTGGAACGCGCGGGCCAAACGTGTGCAACGTGGGCTGCTGGAGCGGTGGGGCCTATTGTATAACGTCGCCGTGAAGCCCGAGCCGGAGGGCGAAGCCGCGCCCGAGACGCCAGCGGCGCCCGACCCTGATGCCGAAGCCGAGGTCGGGGCCGAGCCGGAAGTTGCGCTGGAAGAGTCCTAACCCGCGCTCAGGTCAGGTGCCGCGCCCGCGCGCCGCGTTCGATCGCGGCGGCGTGGAGCCGGTCGATGTTAAGCTCATAGCGGATTTCTTCGAGCAGCCGCAGCTCGGCCTCGTCCAGCGTGCCATCGGCGGCGGCCACGTCGCAGGCCAGCGCATAGGCCGTTTCATGCAAACGCTCCGGCAGGGCCTCGCGGATCAGGCCAAAGAGGGCATCCAACCCGTCCTCCTGTTCGAACAGGTCAAAGACCGTTTTGCCAATCGTCGAGACGCGATCATTGTCATAGCCCGAGAAGACCGGCAGCAGGTTCAGCGCGGATTCGATTTTGACCAGTTCGGCGGTGCGGATGTCCTCATCCGAGGCCGAGACCGCGATCATCAGCGCGACAAGGCTGTCTTGGGCGCTGAGCGAGAGGGAAGATGTGTCGGGCATCGCGGTATCCTTTGCACAGGTATGTTGCGGTGCAGAATATTGACCCTCAGGGAGTGAAGCAATAGGAACGGGCGACCCTGTGCGCATTGGGCGCATGGACGCCAAAAGATGGATGATCTGACATGTCCGAGACCCGAGACGCGGCACTTAGCAGCAAAGCATGGCCCTTTGAAGAAGCGCGCCGGGTGCTCAAACGCTATGCCAAGAAGCCGCCAGAGAAGGGTTACGTCCTGTTCGAGACGGGCTATGGCCCCTCGGGCCTGCCGCATATCGGCACCTTCGGCGAAGTGCTGCGCACCACGATGATCAAGCGCGCCTTTGAAGAGATCAGCGACATCCCGACCAAGCTGGTGTGTTTCTCGGATGACCTAGACGGTATGCGCAAGGTGCCGGGCAACGTGCCGCAGCGGGAGATGCTGGAAGAGCATATGCACAAGCCGCTGACCTCCGTGCCAGACCCTTTCGGCACGCATGAGAGCTTTGGCCATCACAACAACGCCATGCTGCGCCGCTTCCTCGACACCTTCGGCTTCGAGTACGAGTTCTATTCCGCGCGCGAATTCTACCGCTCGGGCCAGTTCGATGAGGTGCTGCTGCGCGCTTGCGAGAAGTATGATGAGATCATGGCGGTGATGCTGAAGTCGCTGCGCGAAGAGCGCGCGCAGACCTATTCGATCTTCCTGCCGATCCACCCCGAAACGGGCCGCGTGATGTATGTGCCGATGAAAGAGGTCAACGCCAAGGACGGCACGATCACCTTCGACGACGAGGACGGCAACGAGATGACCCTGCCGGTCACCGGTGGCAATGTGAAACTGCAGTGGAAGCCGGACTTCGGCGCGCGTTGGGCCGCGCTCGACGTCGACTTCGAGATGTACGGCAAGGAACACGCCACCAACACGGCGATCTACGACCGCATCTGCGAGATCTTGGGCGGCAAGAAGCCCGAGCATTTCAGCTATGAGCTGTTCCTCGACGAGAACGGGCAGAAGATCTCCAAGTCCTCTGGCAACGGCATCTCGATCGACCAGTGGCTGACCTATGCCAGCACCGAAAGCCTGTCGTATTTCATGTTTCTCAAGCCCAAGACGGCCAAGCGCATGTATTTCGACGTGATCCCCAAGGCGGTCGACGAGTATCACCAGCAGCTCCGCGCCTATGAGACGCAGGACGTGAAGGCGCGGCTGAATAACCCCGTCTGGCACATCCATGGCGGTGATGTTCCGAAGTCGGACATGGTGGTGCCCTTCTCGATGCTCTTGAACCTCGCCTCCGTGTCGAGCGCCGAGGACAAGTCGCAGCTTTGGGGCTTCATCCAGCGCTATGCGCCTGAGGCCACGCCCGAGACCAACCCCGGCATGGATGCGGCGGCGGGCCACGCGGTGCGCTATTTCAACGACTTCGTGAAGCCCACGAAGGTGTTCCGCGCGCCCACCGAGCTGGAGCGCGAGGCGCTGGAAGACCTGCGCGACCGGCTGAAGGTCTGGGACGGCGGGCTGGATGCCGAGGCGCTGCAGAGCATGGTCTTTGCCGTAGGCAAGGAGCGTTTCGACCCGCTGCGCGACTGGTTCAAAGCGCTGTACCAAGTGCTGCTGGGCGCCGATCAGGGGCCGCGGTTTGGCGGCTTCATCGCGCTTTATGGCGTGGAAGAGACCGTCGCGCTGATCGACGATGCGCTGGCGGGCAAGCTGACCGGCGCGTGAAACTTTTGCCTCTGCCCTTGCGTGACTTAGATCATTCAGCAAGGGCAAGGGGGAAAGGCAATGCGCAAAGGGATGTTCACATTTTTCGGAGGGCTGGTGCTGTCGGCCCTCCTGAGCTTTGGCGCGATGGCGCAGCAGGCTGAGATCGAAGAGACGATCAACCGCCAGTTCGACGCTTTTCGCGCGAATGATTTCGCCGCCGCATTAGAATTCGCCACGCCGAATTTGCAGCGTTTTTTCCAAACCCCTGAGAATTTCCGCAGCATGGTGAGCAATGGCTACCCGATGGTGCAGAACCCGGCGGAGGTGCGGTTCCTCGACCGGCGCGCGGATGGGGCGCGTTTCTATCAGGTGGTGCAGGTGGTTGATCCTCAGGGGTTCACGCATCTGTTGGGCTATCTGATGGAACGGACGGAGGCGGGCTGGCGCATCGGCGCGGTGCAAATCCTCGACGCGCCGGGGGCCAATGTCTGACCATTGTTGCGCCGCCCCCGCGCGGCGGGGCAAGTGTGGGTTAATACATCGTTGATACTTCCTTGACCTCGCGGTTCGGCCTGTCCGAGCCTGAGCAGTTGAGCGGCGCGCCCCGGTGGGAGGTGCGGACCGGGGAAAGGAAAAGCGATGAACAAGGCGATTACCGATGGCGTGGTGTTGATGCCCACCCCCTTTGCGGCGGGGCTGGATGTCTGGTCGAGCGGCGACGGCACGCCGGGGTCGGACACCTATGAGAACGCGGCCAATGCCGCCTTTGTCCCCGCGGATCAGGACTTTGGCGGGGCGTTGGAACTGCTGAAGACGCAGGCCACGCAGCGGCTGCGCTACATGGGGCAGACCCCGCTGCTGCCGGGCTGCTATCTGCGGGTCACGGCGCGGGTGAAGGCGGTGAGTGGCAACCTGCCGACGGTGCGGATCGCGGGCTATCCGGCGCAGGCGGGTGGGGGCCGGGTGAGCGGCGTGACGGAGGCCGGGCCGTCGGTCACGCTGACGGCCTATGGCGAGATGGTCGAGGTCAGCGCGATCATCGGCAGCGGCGACCGCGGCGGGGTCGATATGGTCTGGGGCACCGGGGCCGTCTATGGGCATTTCGGGTTGGACCTGACCGGGCCGACGGGCGGCGTGGTGCGGATCGACGATATCGTGATTGAGGATGTCACCTCGGTCTTTCTGCGGGACATGTTGGCGCAGGTCGATGTGCGCGACTTTGGTGCGGTGGGCAACGGGGTGAGCGACGATACCGCCGCTTTCGAGGCGGCAAATGCCGCCGCGGCGGGGCGCACGGTGCTGGTGCCCGCGGGGAACTACTTGCTGAACGGGGATGTGACCTTTGACACGCCGGTCAAATTCGAGGGCCATGTGACCATGCCGGTGGGGGCGGTGCTGCTGCTGCGCCGCAATTTCGATCTGCCCAGCTATATCGAAGCCTTCGAGAATGAAGAGACCGCTTTTCTGAAAGCCTTTCAGGCGCTTTTGAACAACGCGGATCACGACTCGCTCGATATGGGGGGGCGCAAGGTGAATGTGACCGGGCCGCTCGACATGCAGGCGGCGGTGCCGGACAAGACCAGCTATGCCACCCGTCGGGTGATCCGCAACGGCCAGCTTGAGGCCGCGGCGAGCAGCGCATGGGATACGGTGGTGGTGACCTCGCAGGCGCGCTACGCGGCCTCGGACGCGCGCAAGCTGACCAATGTGACCAATATCGCCAACGTGCCGGTGGGCGCACTGGTTGAAGGGGCCGGGGTGGGGCGCGAGATTTATGTGCGGTCCAAGAATGTCGCCACGCAGAAGATCACGCTCAACGCGCCGCTTTACGATGCGGAGGGAACGCAGAATTTCACCTTCCGCAAGTTCCAATACATGGTGGATTTCAGCGGCTTCGCCTCGCTGTCGAAATTCGTGCTCGATGATATCGAGTTCCAGTGCAACAACCGGTGCAGCGCGATCAACCTCGCGCCCTCGGGGCTGATCTTTCACCTGCGGGACTGTTTTGTCAGCCGCCCGAAAGACCGCGGCGTCACCTCGATCGGCGGGGGCTGTCAGGGCATGTTGATTGACCGCTGTCAGTTCCTGTCGGCAGAGGATGCGCTGACGGTGCCGAACCGGACCTCCATCGCGCTTAACACCAACGCCAACGACGTGAAGCTGCGCGATTGCCGTGCGACCAAATTCCGCCATTTTGCACTGCTGGCGGGGGGCAACAGCATCGTGACGGGCAATCACTTCTTTCAGGGCGATGCGGTCGACAACGGTGTACGCTCGGCGGGGCTGATCCTTGCTTCGGCCCATACCAGCGCGGTGGTGACCGGCAATTACGTCGATAATTGCTTTATCGAATGGACGAATGAGCAGGACCCGACCCCGGCCTTCTCCACGGGCTATTCGTTCAGCGCGCTTAGCATCAGCGACAATATCTTTCTGTCCGGGGAGGTGGCCCCGTGGTTCAGCTATATCGTGGTTAAACCGCATGGTGCGGGGCATTTCCTGAGCGGGGTGACCATCACCGGCAACCGGTTCCGCAGTTTTAACGGCAGCATCGACCGCGCCGAGCGGGTGGATACAACCTTTGCTGATCTTGACCTGTCGCGGTGCAAGAACGTGGTGATGAAGGGCAATTCCTTCCATGCGGTGACCACGCAGGTGGAGAATATGGCCGAGATCGAGTTCACCCAGTCGACCCCGTCAGAGACTTGGGTGATCGATACCGCCGGGCATCTGCCGTTCGAGGGGCAAGCGCTCAACAGCGATGCGGTGGTGGCCCATGGGGCGATCCGCAACGGCAACAACGTGGCGCAGTTCGACATGCCTTATGTGAAACACGCCGAAGGGCCGGACCGGGATCAGTTGCATGTGGTTTGGCCAACGCCGGTGAAGGGCAAGCTCTCTGTTATGGTGCGGATGGACAACCGCTGACCGTGGCGCTGCGCTGAGGTGTGAAGAGGCCCTGCCGGAGATCGGCGGGGCCAATTGCTTTAGAACTCCCGCCAGAGGCTGAGGGTAAGGGCCGAATTTTCTGGCGCGTCGAAGGGGATTTCGCTGCCCAACTGCAGGCGGTATTTCGTGAAGCTGGGCGACAGAACGATGGAAGGGGCGAATTTGGCATAGGTCTCACCCCCGGTGTAGGTAAGAAAGACCTGCGCCATTCCGGTGGTCACGGGGGTGAAGTCGAGCCCGGCGGTGCTGTCGATCTTGATGACCTCTTGCGAAAAGCCGAACTCCCACCTTGCGGAGGCATCGATGGTCAGCCAGCCATTCCGTTCGCCCAAGGTGAAGCCGCGGCCCCAAGACAGCCCGGCCCTGAGGTGGGGCGAGATGAACTCCCCCGACCAGCTTGCTCCGGCGCCGATATCGTAAGCCCAGCGACCCGTATCGCTCGGCTCCCCCAAGGGGAAGCGCAGGAAGACGGTGGCATGGCCGCTTTGCAGGCCAAAACGGCTTTGTGCGGTGTTGAGGTCAAAGCCGAGGGTGAGAGATTGACGCAGCCCGTATTCGATATAGGTGCTTTGGGAGAGGTCGTAGAAGTATGTCGCCGAGAAGGAGCTTGAGATGAAGGTCGTGCCTTCCTCGCGCAGCCACGGCCCGGCGTGGGCGGCGGTGGGGCTGAACTGGCAGGCCAGTAGGGTAAGACAAAGGACAGATCGCATGGCAGGCTCCTGCTGCGATCTTGGTTAATGGCGGTTAACAAATCGTTGCTTGCCGGGGGGAAGGTGAAAACCCGGCGCCGAGGGCACCGGGTTTCGCAGTTGCTATGTCAGGGTCGCCCGGCGTGGGCTCAGACGTGGGCCTTGTTACCGCGGGGGCCTGCGATGAGCCAGACGATGAAGCCCAGCACCGGCAGGATGATGATGCCCAAGACCCATGCGATCTTGGCCGCGCCCGAGGCGCTGGAGGTGACGACCTGATAGATGGCGTAGATGTCGGCGATGAGGATGATGAGCCCTAAAAGTCCATATTCCATTGTTTGATCCCTCTCGAATGCGTGTGTTTCTATTGAGTGATCAACCCGAAGGTGCGCCGAATTGTTCCCGCTCCGCGCCGCGCTGGGGCTGAGCCAATCCCCGCCAACCTGCCCGTATCGCTGGAACCGGGACCGTCCGGCTCGGGTTTTGCCGTTACAGCAATCAAGAGAGGAACAAGCCATGACTGACACGACAGCACCCGCATCGCTGGTTTCTTCGGACAACGTGAACGGCACCGCCGTTTTCGGCGCGGATGGGACCGAAATCGGCCATATCGACCACCTGATGATCGACAAGAAATCCGGCAAGGTCGCCTATGCCGTGATGGGCTTCGGCGGTTTTCTGGGGCTCGGGGAAGAGCATTATCCGGTGCCGTGGAACGCGCTGAACTATGACCCCTCGCGCGATGGTTTCATGACCAACATCGATGAGGCAACGGTCAAAGGCGCGCCGGAGCGGACCGAGCAGTGGCACAGCGACCGCGCGTGGCAAGAGCGGACGTTCGATCACTATGGCGTGCCTTATTACTGGATCTGATAGGCGCTCTAGATGGTTAAGGGAGGCGATGACGCCTCCCTTTCGCTGTGGCGATAGTTTGCGCAGCCCATTGTTTTCGCACAGTGGATCGGGTCTGATGAGAGTGCGGCTGGTTTGGCCGTGATTGGAAAGGAATCCCCGATGCGCCGAATGATCGCTCTCGGCCTGCTGCTGACCCTTGGGGCATGCGGCGTGCCATTCGTACCCTTCATTTGATTTAGGAGAACCCTTCGATGGAAGCCTTTCTTGATACTCTTGGCGCGGTGGCGCTGATCGCGCTCGTGGTGGTCGGGCTTGCCGCCGGGGCCATTGCCGGGGCCGTGGCGGGCCGGAACCGTATCCTTTACCTTGTTCTGGGGGTCGTCGGCGCCGTGGCGCTGCCCTTCATTCTTGCCGCGCTGGGCGTGACAGTGGTGGCCGCGGGGGGCTTGCTGTTGCTGCTGGTCGTCGCCGCAATCGGTGCGGCGCTGGTGTTGGCCTTGGTGGCGGCACTGCGACGGTAACCGCGGTGTTTTAGGGTTGGATTGTGCAAGGGCCACCCTGAGCTGGGCGGCCCTTTTTCTTTAGCGTTTACGGCGCTTTACATTGCCGCCGCGCATTCCGCCGCGGCCTGAGGTGCTGCGGCCCGAGGCTTGCTGCGCGGCATCGACGGCGCGGTCGACTGCCTGCTGCCGGGCCATCGGATCATCGGCGACGGCAAGGTCCACAGCCTCCAGCCGTTTGACCTCGTCACGCAGGCGCGCGGCTTCTTCGAACTCGAGGTTTTCGGCAGCCTTGCGCATATCGGCGCGCAGCCCGTCGAGCACGGCTTGCAGGTTGCCGCCCGCCATCGGCTTGTCGACCTTGGCGGTGACGCGGTTCATGTCCACGTCGCCTTTGTAGAGTCCCGCGAGGATGTCTTCGACGTTCTTTTTCACCGTGGCGGGGGTGATGCCGTGTTCCTCGTTATAGGCGATTTGCTTGGCGCGGCGGCGCTCGGTCTCGCCCATGGCGCGCTCCATGGAGCCGGTGATGCGGTCGGCGTACATGATGACGCGCCCTTCGGCGTTGCGCGCGGCGCGGCCGATGGTCTGGATGAGGGAGGTCTCCGAGCGCAGGAAGCCTTCCTTGTCGGCGTCGAGGATGGCCACCAGCCCGCATTCGGGGATGTCGAGCCCCTCGCGCAGCAGGTTGATCCCGATCAGCACGTCGAAGGCGCCCAGCCTCAGGTCGCGCAGGATTTCGATCCGCTCGATCGTGTCGATGTCGGAGTGCATGTAGCGCACCCGGATGCCTTGTTCGTGCATGTATTCGGTGAGGTCTTCGGCCATGCGTTTGGTCAGCACGGTGCAAAGCGTACGGTAGCCATCGGCGGCCACCTTGCGCACCTCGTCCAGGAGATCATCGACCTGCATTTCAACGGGCCGGATCTCGACCTGCGGGTCCAAAAGGCCAGTGGGGCGGATGACCTGTTCGGTGAAAACACCGCCGGTCTGCTCGATCTCCCACGCCGCGGGGGTGGCCGAGACAAAGACCGACTGCGGACGCATGGCGTCCCATTCCTCGAACTTCAGCGGGCGGTTGTCCATGCAGGACGGCAGGCGGAAGCCGTGCTCGGCCAGGGTGAACTTGCGCCGGTAGTCGCCCTTGTACATGCCGCCGATCTGCGGGACCGAAACGTGGGATTCGTCCGCGAAGACGATGGCGTTGTCGGGAATGAATTCGAACAGGGTGGGGGGCGGCTCACCCGGGGCACGCCCCGTCAGGTAGCGCGAGTAGTTCTCGATCCCGTTGCAGACGCCGGTGGCTTCCAGCATCTCGATGTCGAAATTGGTGCGCTGCTCCAGCCGCTGCGCTTCGAGCAGTTTGCCCTCGGCGACCAGTTGGTCGAGCCGCGTGCGCAGCTCTTTCTTAATGCCCTGAATGGCCTGCTGCATCGTCGGTTTCGGCGTCACGTAGTGGCTGTTGGCGTAGACGCGGATTTGATCGAAAGTGTCGGTCTTCTCGCCGGTCAGGGGATCAAATTCGGTGATGCTTTCCAACTCCTCGCCAAAGAAAGACAGCCGCCACGCGCGGTCATCAAGGTGGGCGGGGAAGATTTCAAGACTGTCGCCGCGCACCCTAAAGGAGCCCCGCTGGAAGGCCGCGTCGTTGCGCTTGTACTGCTGGGCCACCAGATCGGCGATGACTTTGCGCTGGTCGTACATGCTGCCCGCTTTCAGGTCTTGGGTCATCGCGCCATAGGTCTCGACGCTACCGATGCCGTAGATGCAGGAGACCGAGGCCACGATGATCACGTCGTCACGCTCCAGCAGCGCCCGGGTGGCCGAGTGGCGCATCCGGTCGATCTGCTCGTTAATCTGGCTCTCCTTCTCGATGAAGGTGTCGGAACGCGCGACATAGGCCTCGGGCTGGTAATAGTCGTAGTAGGAGACGAAATATTCCACCGCGTTGTCGGGGAAGAAGCCCTTGAACTCGCCGTAGAGCTGCGCCGCCAGCGTCTTGTTGGGAGCGAGGATGATGGCGGGGCGCTGCGTCTCTTCGATGACCTTGGCCATGGTGAAGGTCTTGCCCGTCCCGGTGGCGCCCAGAAGCACCTGATCGCGCTCGCCCGAGTTCACCCCTTCGGTTAGTTCCTTGATCGCCGTGGGCTGGTCGCCCGCCGGGTCGAATTCGGTGACCAGTTTGAACTTATGGCCGCCCTCCAGCTTGGGGCGGTTGCGCACGTCTGGTGCGGGGTTTGCCAGCATCGGCATCCCCTCGGTCTTGTCGGAATGGGCATAGGGCATCGCGGGTATCCTTCGTCAAGCTTCCCATAGGTGCCCTCTTTCACGCGGGGTTCAAGGGGCAGGGGGGCGCGAAGGGCGCTTTTGCCGCTACTTCATCAACCGTTTACGATTCTGTCGCACCTTGCGGGCCAGAGGGGCGAGCGAGGCGTCCATGATCTGATCCGGGCTTTTGCCCAGCATCATGGCCTGCGTCCCGGCGGTGAAGGCTTTGACCATGGCCGGGCCTTTCTCGGCCACCATGCGGTTGTTCTCACCGGGGCGGGCGGGCAGCGCGCCTGCCATGCCCAAGAGGCGCAGCGACATCACGATCTGGGTTTCCACCGCCAGGGCGGCGATCTGGCTTTGCAGGGCGAAGAGGGCGAAGGGGGTCATATGGAACACTCCAATGGGGTGGTCTTGATGTAGTCTCTGCACCGCAGCATGGTAGGCTTTATTTGCGGGGGGCTGCATTCCCTTGCCCCTTGGCACGGAATATTAGATAAAGCCCAAGGTTATTGAAGCGAGAGTCCCGAAATGCGCGCACGTATCTACCAACCCGCCCGTACAGCGATGTCCTCCGGCACGGCCAAGACCCGTGTCTGGCTGCTTGAGTTTTCGCCCGCGGAAGCGCGCAGGGTCGATCCGCTGATGGGCTGGACTTCGTCAGATGATACGCAAAGCCAAGTGCGCTTGCAGTTCGATACCCGCGAAGCCGCCGAAGAATACGCCCGCGATCATGGCATCGACGCGCAGGTGCAACTGCCCAACAAGCGCAAGCCCAACGTCCGCCCCGGCGGCTATGGCGAGAATTTCGCGACCGGCCGCCGTGGGGCGTGGACGCACTGAGGGTGTGAAGACTGGGGGTGTGAAGGCGGTCGCCTTCTTGCGCGGGCCATGCGCCCGCCCTTCGGCCTGCGCCCCTATTCATCTAACCGCGTAGCAGGTAGCACCACATTTTCGCGCGGTGGCGTGCAGCCCCGCGACGATCGATACTGACGCCCGCCGGGCGTTTTCATTTCGGTTCAAAGCTTTCCCTTGTCTGCCGACGCGTTAGTTGTTGAACATGCAAACGAGGGGGACAAGAATATGACCGCAATCGTCGATTTCCTGAACACCGTCTTATGGGGCTACGTCCTCGTATATGGCCTGCTGGCTGTCGGGCTTTACTTCACTTGGCGCACTGGTTTCCTGCAATTCCGGCATTTCGCCGAATTCTTTCGCGTGGTCAGATCCTCGCGTGACACTTCCGCCGCGGGCATTTCGCCATTTCAAGCGCTGACGATCTCTCTGGCCAGCCGGGTCGGTACGGGCAACCTTGCCGGGGTGGCCGTGGCGATCTATCTCGGCGGGCCGGGGGCTGTGTTCTGGATGTGGGTTGTGGCACTCGTCGGCATGGCGACGGCCTATGCGGAATCGACCTTGGCGCAGCTTTACAAGGTTCGGAACGCGGATGGGCAATACCGTGGTGGGCCGGCCTTCTACATGTCCCGGGGCATCGGGTCGAACGCCATGGGCTATGTCTTTTCGGTCTGCCTCATCATCAGCTTCGGCCTGATTTTCTCGGCAGTACAGGCAAACTCGATCTCCGTCGCGATGGAGGAAGCCTTTGCCATTCCCAAGCTCGTCACCGGCCTTGTCGTCGGCGGTTTTGCGGGCATCGTCATCTTCGGCGGGATCAAATCCATCGCGCGGGTCGCGGAAAAGATCGTTCCTGCCATGGCCGGGCTCTATATCGTCGTGGCGTTGCTCGTCGTGGTTCTGAACATCGCCGATGTGCCCGCCATGCTGGCCTTGATCGTCAAATCGGCCTTTGGTTTCGAAGCGGCGGCAGGCGGCTTTACGGGGGGCTTCATGGTGGCCCTGCTCAACGGCGTGAAGCGCGGTCTGTTCTCGAATGAGGCGGGCATGGGCTCGGCCCCGAACATCGCCGCCGTCGCGGTGCCCGATCCGCACCATCCGTCCAGTCAAGGGCTGGTGCAGGGGCTTGGCGTCTTTATAGATACGCTGGTGATCTGCACGGCCACGGCGCTGATGATCCTGCTCTCGGGCGTGGTCGACTATTCCGAAGGTGCGGCGACCGGCATGGCGCTGACCCAGATCGCTTTGGAACAGCATATCGGCGCATTCGGCCCGATCTTCATCGGGATCGCCATCCTGTTCTTCGCCTTTACCTCGATCATCGGGAATTATTCCTATGCCGAGAACGCGATGGAGTTCCTTGGGATGGGCAAGCGTATCCCGCTTCTCGTGCTGAAGGCGCTGGTGATCGCGATGGTGGTCTGGGGCTCGTTGCAGGCGGTCACGACCGTGTTCAACTTCGCCGATGCCTCCATGGCACTAATGGCGACGGTCAACCTGATCGCCATCCTGATCCTGTCCAAGACCGTCGCCAAACTCACGCGGGACTATTTCGCGCAGCGCAAGGCGGGGAAGGAGCCGATGTTCAGGATCGCCGAATATGCCGAGCTTGGCGATGGCGTCGATCACACGATCTGGAACAGCAATGTTGCCCGTGAAACGGAAGGCGCCAAGCCCGACTGAACGCGACAGAAGGCGAGGGGGTGGCCCCTCGCCTTTACTGTTCCGCGCGTGATGTTCGTTATTCTACGAGAAGATGCGACAGGTCGCAGCGGGCGAGGGCCGCATTCAGTTCTCCCGCAGCTGCGTCGAGTATGCCGCCTTCGTCCAGTGCCGTTTTGCGGTCTCTCATGCCGACTTCCCCGTTTACGATGACCGTATGCACATCCGCTGCATTGGCAAATTGCGCGACCGTGGTCAGCGGCATCATCGGCGGGTAGAGATGCGGTTTGCGGCGATCGAGCATGACGATATCCGCCTTCTTGCCCGGTTCGAGTGAGCCAAGGTCCGCCTCCATCCCAATCGCCTTGGCGGCGTCGATGGTGCACATTTCCAGCACATCACGCGGCATCATCACCTCCGGGTCGCGGAAGTGGCGGCGGTGGTAGTGCAGGCATTGGGCCATGTGGCGGAACATGTCATAGCCCCGGTCCGGCGCCGCGGCGTCCGAGCCGATCGCCACGTTCACCCCCATTTCGCGCAGTTCGGGCGCGGGGCAGCGGCCCAGAACCGACATGATGGCCGAGGGGTTGTGAACGATCGACGCGCCGCTGCGTTTGGCCGCGTCCATATCCTCGGGGGTGAGGTCGACCGAATGGGACAGATAGGCCCATGGGCCGAGAATGCCGAGGTTTTCGGCCAGCGCGATGGAGCCGGACCGGTGCCCATCCTGAGTGAACAGTAGCCCATGTTTTTCGCGCAGGTCCATCGCGGCGCGGCACATCGCGCGGATGTCATCGGGGGCCTGCGCAAAGTCCTCGGGCGAATAGACCGGCATGATGAGGCAGACCCCCGCGCCATCGTTCAAGAAATCCCCGTTGGTTTGCGCGAGTTCAGCGCAGACCTCTAACTGATCCTCGAAGGACAGGCTGACCTCCCGGGCAAGGTCCAGACTGCGGTAGGGCTTGGGGAAGGGGCGGCGGTTCAGGCCCGCGGCCAGCATCGTTCGGATGCCGACCTCGCGCGTGGCCTCAGAATGGAGATTGCCCGCTTCGACCGTATCGGTGCGGTAATGATCCGCCCCGCCGCCAAGCAGCATCGTGCAGGTGGTGATCCCCGCCTTCAGCCGCTCAAGCCCCGAAAGCCGGGCTTCGGCCTGCCAGAACGCGGGGGTGGAGCCGCGGGTGTAGATCGTCTCGCAGGCCTGAAACCACGCATCGCCATCGCCGCCGCCTAGGTTGCGCGTCAGCCCGTGGCCCGCATGGGCATGGCTGTCGATCAGCCCCGGCAGGGTGATCATATCGCGCCCGTCGATCACCTCGGCGGTCTCGGGGAGGGGCACTTCGCCCGCGGGGCCGACGGCGGTGATGCGGTCGTTTTCGAACAGCACGGTGGCATCGTCGATGACACGTCGCTCCGCGTCCATCGTGATCGCGGTGGTGTGGATGATCGCATGGCTGGTCATTACAGGTCCTCGCTCAACGCGGCCCCGAGGACATCGTCCTGCGCCGCAGCGCCGTCTTGCGAGGCTTCAAGTTTCAAAGTGCGCTCCGCTTCCAGAAGATGGGCCTCCATCTCTGTCATCGCGGTGTCGAAATCCCCGGCGGCGAGGGCCGCGACGATGGCGGCATGTTCGTCCGGGCCGCATTGCGTATCGCATTTCGGTTTGAACACAGCCGTGACCAAGGTGCTTTTTGAGACGAGGTCGCGCAGGATATCGGCCAAAAGGGGAGAGGCGGCGAGTTCGGCCAGCAGCATATGAAAGGCGCCCGAGAGCCGGATTATGCGCGCCGTATCCCCCGCCGCCAGCGCTTCGCGTTCTTCGGCGATATGGGCTTCCAAGGCGGCCAGCTTCTCTTGCGCGCCGTGTTTCTTCAGCGCTTCGATCACGCCGCGTTCCACGACGCGGCGGGTGAAAAAGACATCGCGGGCTTCGTCGACCGATGGTGTGGTGACAAAAGCGCCGCGGTTCGGGATGTGGCTGACCAGCCCGTCATGGGTCAGTTGGTCCAATGCCCGCCGAATGCGCGGACGGCTGGCGCCAAAGATTTCGCACAGCCGTTCCTCTTTCAATCGCGTGCCGGGCGGCAGGCGACGTTCGGCGATGGATTTCCAGATCCGTTCATAGATCTGCTTCTCCGTGAGCTTTGCTCCTGTCACCTACCGGCCCCCCTCAAATCTTTATTTACTAAATTTGCCTCAATAGTCGTCGAAACGCCCGATAAAGTGCAAGCAATTAATGTCAGCACAGATTGTTAACAATAATTGTAGACAGAAAAATGGAATCGTGCCAGCCTAGCTTTAGTCGCTGTGATGCAGGTCCGCTGTGCTCGCAGGGCGGCACGAACAGGGAGATAACAATGACACCGCGCAAATTTCTATTCACCTCGGCTCTGGCGCTCAGCTGTGCCAGCATGGCGCAGGGCGAGACCTTCCGCCTAGGCACCAATGGCGACCTCTACGGTCTCGACCCGCATTCGATGACCGACAGTTTCACCGTCTCTTTCTTGAATCACGTCTATGAGGCGCTGGTCCGCTATGACGCCGATCTCAAGATCGAACCGGCGCTCGCCACCAGTTGGGAGCAGATCGACGAGACCACCGTGCGCTACAAACTGCGCGAGGGGATCAAGTTCCACGACGGGCAGGATTTCTCAGCCGAAGATGTGGTGGCCTCGGTCAAACGGGCGGCGCATGAAGATTCCCCCATTCGCGGCAATATCGCCGGTCTGGTCGATGCCAAGATGGTCGATGAGATGACCGTCGATCTCATGCTCGACGGCCCGAACCCCCTTTTGAATAACTTCCTGACCAATGTGCTGATCTTCGACAGCGGCTGGCTTGAGGAACATGATGCGCTTGACCCGATCGACGCGCAGAAGGGCGAGGAAGGCTACACCACCTCCAACGCCAATGGCACCGGCCCCTTCCGCTTTGAATCCCGTACCCCGGACGCGCAGACCGTGCTGACCGTGAACGAGGATTGGTGGGACGAGCCGCAGCACAACCTGACCCGGATCGAGTTGAACCCGATCAACTCCGATGCGACCCGCGTGGCGGCGATGCTCTCGGGCGAGCTGGACATGATCGTGCCCTCGCCCTTGCAGGACGCCAAGCGGATCGAGGCGACCGAAGGCATGCATGTGCTCGAAGCGCCGGGCCTGCGCGCGATCATGATGGGCATCAACATGTCCGACACGTCGAACAACCCCAACCAAGACGACAACCCGCTGCAAAAGGTCGAGGTCCGTCAGGCGCTGGTTCATGCCATCAGCTATGACCTGCTGCGCGACAAGATCATGCGCGGCAAATCCCGCAACCTCGGCGGTCTGGTGGCCCCCCAGGTGCCGGGCTTTGACGAAGGGGTCGATGAAATCCCCGCCTATGATCCCGAAAAGGCCAAGCAGATGCTGGCCGATGCCGGATACCCCGAAGGCTTCAGCCTGAACATGAACTGCCCCAATGACCGCTACGTCAACGACGCGGCGATCTGTCAGGCGCTGGCGGCGATGTTTGCCCGCGTCGGCGTCAAGGCGGACCTCACGGCAGAGACCAAGGCGATTCATTTTGAGCGCGCCCGCGCCAATGAGACCGACATGTTCATGCTGGGCTGGGCCACGCTGCCGATGCTCGACGGGTATTCGGTGCTCTCGGCGATGCTGCACACGCCCGAAGGGCAGATGGGCACATGGAACCCCGGCGGCTACTCCAACCCCGAGGTTGACCGTCTGACCAAGGCCGTGGCGACCGAGCTGGATGCCGAAAAGCGGATGGAGATGATGGTCGAAGCCTTCCGCATCGCCGATCAAGAGGTGGCATGGTTGCCGCTGCACGCCCAGCCCCTGTCGTGGGCCGCGCGTGATGCGGTGAAGATCCCCCAGACCGCGGATGACAAACCGCGCCTCTGGCTCGCCCGGATCGAGTAACCTGCCCCCGGGCGGGCGCCCTCCCCACGCCCGCCCACCGATAACCTTGCCAGCCGGAGGCCAGCATGTTCGCCTTTCTTATCCGCCGCATCATACAGGCCGCGCTGGTGATGCTCGTCGTCGCCTCGATCGCCTTTCTGATGTTCCGCTTTCTGGGTGACCCGATTTCCAATCTTCTGCCCGAAGACGCCACCGTGCAGGACCGCGCCGAGATGCGCGAGAAACTGGGGCTCAACGACCCCGTTCTGGTGCAATACGGGCGTTTCATCGCAGATGCGGCGCAGGGTGACTTTGGTCAGTCCTATCGCAACAACCGCCCCGTCTCGGACCTTTTGGCCGAACGCTTTCCCGCCACTGCCGAGCTGGTGCTGGTCGCCGCCGGTCTGGCGCTGGCACTTGGGGTGCCCTTGGGCATCTACACCGCCCTCAACCCGCGCGGCTGGCTGAGCCAAGGGTTGCAGGTGATCTCGCTCCTAGGGATCTCGGTGCCCACCTTCGTCACCGGCATTCTGCTGATCCTCGTCTTCTCGGTCACGCTGGGATGGTTGCCAAGCTTCGGGCGCGGCAAGGTGGTCGATCTGGGCTGGTGGACCACGGGGTTCCTGACGGTATCCGGCCTTAAGGCGCTGATCCTGCCCGCGATCATGCTGGCGCTGTTCCAGATGACGCTGATCATGCGGCTGGTGCGGGCCGAGATGCTGGAGGTACTGCGCGCGGATTACATCAAGTTCGCCAAGGCCCGCGGCATCCCGAACCGCATGCTGCATTTCAAATATGCGCTGAAGAACACGCTCATCCCGGTGATGACGATCTTTGGTCTGCAACTGGGCGGGCTCATCGCCTTTGCCATCATCACCGAGACGGTCTTTCAATGGCCGGGGATGGGCTTCCTGTTCATCCAAGCGGTGAACTTCACCGATGTGCCCGTGATGGCCGCCTATCTGGTGCTGGTGTCCTTCATCTTCGTCGTCATCAACACGCTGGTCGACCTTTTGTACAACGTCGCCGACCCGCGCCTGCGGGCCGAAAGAACGCCCGCGCGCGGCGTCTGAGGAGGTTTCCCTATGTCAAACTTCATGCCCATGCTCTATGCCTTCTGGGACAGCGATATCACCTACAGCTTCCGCAAGTCGCGGGTGGCGGTGATCTCGGCGCTGGTGCTGCTGGCGATGTTCCTCACGGCGATCTTCGCCCCGAGCCTTGCGCCGCAGGACCCGTTCAACATCGCTGAACTGGACCTCTTTGACAGCGAGTTGCCCCCGGCCTGGGCCGAGGGTGGCAGCGCCGCCTACCTGCTTGGCACCGACACGCAGGCCCGCGACGTGCTCTCGTCGATCATGTACGGGATGCGGATTTCACTGCTGGTCGGTTTCGCCAGCGTGATCCTTGCCGCCGTGATGGGCGTGGCGCTTGGCCTTTTGGGCGGCTTTCTTGGCGGGATCGTCGATGCGGTGCTGATGCGGATCGCCGATGTGCTGCTAAGCTTTCCGCCGATCCTCGTGGCGCTTTTGATCAACGGTATTCTGCGCGGTGCGCTGCCAAGTTCGGCGCAGGCCGAGTCGGCGCTCATTGTGTTGATCCTGTCGATCGGGCTGACCAATTGGGTGCAATATGCCCGCACCGTGCGCGGCTCGACCATGGTGGAACGCCGCAAGGAATATATCGAGGCGGCGCGCACCCTCGGCACCGGCAAGCTGGCAATCATGATCAAACATATCCTGCCCAATGTCCTCGGCCCCGTGCTGGTCATCGCCACGATCAACCTCGGCATGGCGGTGCTGACCGAGGCGACCCTGAGCTTTCTCGGTGTCGGCATGCCGCCCACCCAGCCCTCGCTCGGCACGTTGATCCAGATCGGCAACGAATTCCTGTTCTCGGGCATCTGGTGGGTCGTCGTCTTTCCCGCCGCGGCGCTGGCGATCCTTGTGCTGGCGGTCAACTTGCTGGGCGACTGGCTGCGCGATGCGCTCAACCCCAAACTGCGCTGAGGTAATCCCATGTCACTTCTCGAACTGGACAACATCGTTGTCGAATTCCCCACCCGGCGCGGCCCGCTGGAGGCCGTCAAGGGGCTGAGCCTCGACCTCGACGAAGGCGAGATCCTCGGGCTGGTGGGTGAATCCGGCGCAGGCAAGTCGATCACGGGGGCCGCGATCACCGGGCTGATCGAACCGCCCGGCCTGATCCGCTCGGGCGAGGTGCGGCTGCGCGGCGCACGGATCGACAACCTGCCCGCCGACAAGATGCGCCGCATCCGCGGCAAGGAGATCGGCGCGATCTTTCAAGACCCGCTGACCAGCCTCAACCCGGTCTATACCGTGGGCGAGCAACTCATCGACACGATGCGTGTGCATCTCGGCCTCGACCAGAAAACCGCCCGCCAGCGGGCCATCGACTGGCTGGCCGAAGTCGGCATCCCGGCCCCTGAGGCGCGGCTTGACCAATACCCGCACCAGTTCTCAGGCGGGATGCGGCAGCGGGTGGTGATCGCGCTGGCGCTTTGTGCCGAGCCCAAGCTCATCATCGCGGATGAGCCGACCACGGCGCTTGACGTCAGCGTGCAGGCGCAGATCCTTTCCCTGCTCAAGCGGCTCTGCCGCGAGAACGGCACGGCGGTGGTGCTGGTGACCCACGACATGGGCGTGATCGCCGAGACGGCGGACCGCGTTGCGGTTATGTATGCCGGGCGGCTGGTTGAGATCGGCGATGTGAAACAGGTCATCGAAGAACCGCTGCACCCCTATACCCGCGGCCTCATGGCCTCTATCCCGCAGATCGGCATTCGCGACCGGCGCCTCACGCAGATCGAAGGCGCCATGCCCGGGTTGCGCAACCCCGCGCCCGGCTGCGCCTTTGCGCCGCGCTGCCCCCGGGCGATGGACCATTGCCACAGCATCCGCCCCGCGCCGCAGGATGCCGGCACCGGCCAAGTCGCCTGCCACCTTTACGGAGAGACGTCATGACCCCCCAGATCACCCCCGACGACATCCTCAGCGTGCAGAACATCTCGAAACGCTTCGACGTGTCCGAACCCTTCCTCAACCGGCTGCTGGAACGCCGCCCGCGCCGTATCCTGACGGCGGTGAACGACATCAGCTTTGAGGTGCCGCGCGGCAAGACCTTTGCCGTGGTGGGCGAGTCGGGCTGCGGCAAATCCACCGTGGCGCGGCTTCTGATGGGGTTGCACAGCCCGAGCGGCGGCACGATCCGCTTTGAGGGGGACGACATCACCCATATGCCCCCCGGCAAACCCGCCGCCCTGCGCCGCCGAATGCAGATGATCTTTCAAGACCCCTATGCCTCGCTCAACCCGCGCTGGCGGGTGCGCGACATCATCGGCGAGCCGCTCAAGAACTTCGGCATCTGCAAGACCCGGGCCGAGGTCACCCGCGAGGTCGAGAAACTGCTGAGCCAGGTCGGTCTGAACCCCGCCGATGCCAAGAAATTCCCGCATGAGTTCTCCGGCGGCCAACGCCAGCGCCTGTCCATCGCGCGGGCGCTTACGACACGCCCCGAACTGCTGATCTGCGACGAGCCGACCTCGGCGTTGGATGTGAGTGTGCAAAGCCAGATCCTCAACCTGATGAAGGACCTGCAGGACGAGTTCAACATGAGCTACATCTTCATCAGCCACGATCTGGCGGTGGTCTGGTACATGGCCGACGTGCTGGCGGTGATGTATTTGGGCAAGATCGTCGAGGTCGGCCCGAAGGAAGAGATCTTCGGCAACCCGCAGCACCCCTACACGCGCCTGTTGATGGAAACGGTGCCGAAGCTGACCGTGGGCGGCGCCGAACGCGCGCCCGTGGCAGGAGAGGTGCCGAATCCGATCTCACCGCCGCCCGGTTGCGCCTTTCACCCGCGCTGCCCGATGGCGAATGATACCTGCCGGAGCGTGGCCCCCGCGCTCAACCTGCGCGAGGGCGGTCAGAAGTCAGCTTGCCACGCGGCGGATGAGGGGCGGTTGAAGCCGTGGCTTCGGTTGGCGGCGGAGTAGGGGGATGGAGTTCGATTTCACCACCCTGCCAGAACGCGACCGCTACCGGCTGTTGTCGAGCTTCGTGGCGCCGCGCCCCATCGCGCTGGTCACCACGTTGAGCGCCGATGGTGTGCCCAATGCCGCGCCGATGAGCTTTTTCAACGTCTTCTCGCAGGAGCCGCCGATCGTGATCCTCGGCATCCAGTGCCGTCCCGACGGCAGTATCAAGGACACGGTCACCAACATCGACCGGCGTCAGAGCTTTTGCGTCAATATGGTCGACATGGCCTTGGCCGAGGCGATGATCACCTGCGGGATCAGCTACGCGCCCGACGTGGATGAGATCGCGACCGCCGGGCTGACCATGACCCCCGCCAGCCAGATCGACGGCGGCTGGATCGCGGAAAGCCCCTGCGCCATGGAGTGCGTGGTCGAAGAGACCATCCGCTATGCCCGGCGCGAGATCATTCTGGGCCGTGTCGTGCAGATGCATGTGCGCGACAACTGCCTTGACGAGGCGGGCCGCTATGTCCGGCCCGAAAATTATCAGCCCATCGCGCGGCTGCATGCCGACAATTACATCAGCTCCGACCGGCAGTTCGAGCTCAAGGTTCCCGAGACGCCGCCGGTTGGCGTGACACAGAAAGCCAATTGATGAAAATTCACCTGATCAATCCAAACTCGACCGCGGGCATGACCGAGGCCATCGCCCGCACCGCCCGCGCCCAAGCCGGGCCGGGGGTCGAGGTTGTTGCCGCCACCGCGCGGGCGACACCGCCCAGCATCGAAGGCTATGCCGATGAGGCCCGCGCCGTGCCCGCCATGCTCGACGCCATTCTTGAGGCCGAAGCGGCAGGGGCCGCGGCCCATGTGATCGCCTGTTTCGACGATCCCGGTCTCGACGCCGCCCGGGCCGTGGCCAAGGGGCCGGTGATTGGTCTGTGCGAAGCCGCGCTCATTGCAGCCGGGCGGATCGCCAAACGCTTTTCGGTCGTCACCACCTTGCCCCGGGCCGTGCCGATCATCGAAGACCTTGGCGACCGTTACGGCTGTGGCCGTGCGCTCTGCGCCGTACATGCCGCCGACATCCCGGTGCTCGACCTCGAATATGCGCCGGTGCAGACCCTGCCGCTGATCGCCCGCAAGATCCGCCAGACGGTCGAGGAAGACCGGGCCGAGGCCGTGGTGCTGGGCTGCGCAGGCATGAGCGCGCATCTAGAGCAATTGGGCCGCGACGCGGGCGTGCCGGTGATCGACGGTGTAGGCTTTGCCATCCGCATGGCCGCTGGCCTTGCCGCGACCGGGCTGGTGACCGCCAAGACCGGCGCCTATGCCCTGCCGCGCGTCAAGCAAGCCGCCGCCCCGCAAGCGCGCGTCGCCCCTCTGACACGATAGACAGGACAAGACATGACCAAGCCTTTGCTGCTTAAGAACCTCCGCCTCATGGGGGCGGATGCCGCCGATGTGCTAATCGAAGGCGGGCGCATCGCGCAGATCGCGCCTGAGATCACGCCGATGGGGGAGGTCACCGTTGAGGATTGCGGCGGCGCGCTGGCGCTGCCGGGCCTCGTCGATGCGCATGCACATCTCGACAAGACGCTCTGGGGCATGCCCTGGCACCCGCATCAGCAGGGCAAAAGCCTGCAACAGATGATCGACACGGAGCGCAAGCTGCGTCACGAGTTGGACATGGACGCAGAGCGGCAATCGGCACGGCAGGTGGCCCTGGCGCTGTCGAAGGGCACCACGGCGATCCGCAGCCATATCGATATCGACACGGAACATGGGTTGAGCCTGCACCGGGGCGTGGCCGCCACCCGTGCGCGCTATGCGGATGTCATGCAGATCGAGACCGTCGCCTTTCCGCAATCGGGCTTGATGATCCGCCCCGGCACGATGGAGCTGATGGACCAAGCACTGCGCGAGGGCGCCGACATCGTCGGCGGGTTGGACCCCTGCGGCATTGACCGTGACCCCAAAGGGCAGCTTGATGCGGTCTTCGGTTTAGCTGAAAGACATGGCAAAAAGATCGACCTCCACCTGCACGAGCCGGGCGAGATGGGCGCATTCAGCCTTGAGATGATCCTCGATCGGACCGAGGCGCTTGCCATGCAGGGCAAAGTGACGGTCAGCCATGCCTTTTGCCTTGGCATGAACGATCAAGCACGGGTGGCGGGATTGCTCGACCGGATCGCGGCGCTGGAGGTCTCGCTGGCTACCACCGCGCCCGCTGCGCGTCCGGTGCCCTCAGTCGCCGCGTGCCGCGAGCGCGGCATCGCGATCTGCGCCGGCAACGACGGCATCCGCGACACTTGGACCCCTTACGGCAACGCCTGCATGTTGGAGCGCGCGATGCTCGTCGGCCTGCGCAACAATTTTCGCGCGGATGTTGAGGTTGGCTGGGCGCTCGACACCTGCACCACCGAAGGCGCGAAGGTGATGGGGCTTGAGGGCTACGGCCTTGCCGAAGGCTGCCGCGCCGATCTGGTGTTGGTGGATGTCGAAGCGGTCTCGGAGGCCATCACCCTACGCCCGCCGCGCCGCTTGGTCCTGTCGGGCGGTCAGATCGTGGCCCGCAACGGCGAGACGGAGGCGACATGGCAGAGCGTTTGAAACGCAGCGCCCTGACCGCCGCTTGGGTCGTGGGGCATGAGGACGGGCAACATTGCCTTTACCGCAATGGCACTGTGGTCGTAGAAGGCGAAAAGGTGCTGCACGTCGGCCATGACTTCGCAGGCGACGTGGCCGAGACCATCGACTTTGGCGAGGCGCTGATTGGGCCGGGCTTCATCGACCTCGACGCGCTGGCCGATCTCGACACCACTGTACTTGGCTATGACAACCATCCGCCTGAGTTAAAGGGCCGGGTTTGGCCCGAGAGTTACATGGCCGCTGGCCCGCGTGAGATGTACACGCCCGAGGAACTGGCCTTTCAGAAACGCTATGCCTTCACCCGGCTGATCCGCAACGGCATCACCACGGCGCTGCCCATTGCCTCGCTCTTTTACCGAGCTTGGGGCGAGACGGCAGAGGAATTCGACGCCGCGGCAGAGGCGGCGGCGGACCTCGGGCTGCGGGTCTACCTTGGCCCCGCCTATCGCAGCGGCAATCTGGTGGTGAATGAAGATCGGCAAATCGGTTTTCACTATGATGAACCGCGCGGCTTTGCGGGGCTGGCCGAGGCCGAAGCCTTTGTCGCGCGGCACGAAAATAGCCACGGCGGGCTGATCCGCACCATGTTGGCCCCCGACCGGATTGAGACCTGCACGCCCGCGCTTCTGCGCCGCAGCGGGGCGGCTGCCCGCAATCTGGGCGTGCCGATCCGCCTCCATTGCTGCCAGTCGCGTCTGGAATATGATCTGGTGCTGCAACAGCATGGCAAGAGCCCGTTGGAACTGCTGCGCGATACCGAGTTTTTCGCCCCATCTACGATCCTGCCACATGGGCTGTTCCTGTCGGGCCTCAACGGCATCACCCATGCCGCACCTGATCTCGAAATCCTGACGGCCTCCGGTGCCGCCCTTGCCCATTGCCCGCTGGTGATGGCCCGTAGCGGCAAGATCATGCAGTCCTTCGCACGGTTCCGCGACCTTGGCGTCCCCATCGGTATGGGCACCGACACGCATCCCGCCGACATGATCCAGAACATGGCTCTGGGCGTGATGACCGCCCGTATCGCGGAGGGTGATCCGACCGCCGTCCGCGCCGCCGATTTCTATGATGCCGCCACCCTCGGCAGCGCAGCGGCGCTGAACCGTCCTGATCTGGGCCGGCTGGCCCCGGGGTCCGCCGCCGACCTGAACGTCATCCGGCTGGACAGCCCCGACATCGGGCAGCGCATCGACCCCATTCAGACGATCCTGCTTAACGGCTCAGGCCGCGACGTATCGGATGTGATGATCGCGGGGCGGTTCGTCATGCGCGATGGTGTCATCCCCGGCGTCGACGACATGGCCTATCACGCCAAAGCGCAGGCGCAGTTCGATCGGATGGTCGCGCAATATCCTGACAGGACGCTGTTTCATCCCCCGGTGGAGGAGATTTTCGCGGGCAGCTACGGGGTCAAAGGCCCATAGCCGCTGTGGACGAAGCCCGCGACCGCCTGAGCTATCGCTAGCCGATGGCCCGCCTCACAGTAGATGCGGGCCACCGGCGTCACGCTTTGAGGCTAGCTCACGCCCCCCACAACCGCCTGCAAACCGGGGCAATCTCACCTTCGATCGCCGTCATCGCGTCAACGACCAGGTCCTCGCGCCAGCGGCGGCCTGCGATTTGCACGCCGATGGGCTGCGGGCCTTGGGGCAGTTCCGCGATATGCGTGGGGATGTTGCCCGCGGGCAGGCCGGTGAAGTTCATGACGAAGGACCAAAGCCCCTTGCCCAAGACTTCGCGCACGCCCTCCGGGCCTTCGGTGTCGCGCCCGGCGGTGAAGAAGGGGGCGAACATGAAGGGGGTCAGCACGAGGGGGTAGTCCTCAAGAAACAGCGACCATTCGCGCGCGTAATGGGTGCGTTTGGCCAGCATGGCGAGCTGTTCGGTGCCTTTGAAGGGCGGGTATTCGGCGTAGTAATCTTCAAAGATCTCCTTCAGATCGTCGGAGCCGTGGGTACGGATGTCCTCGCCCATCAGCGCTTCGACTTCGCCCATGAGGGCGCGATAGCCGTTTTTGCCAGCTTCATAGGCAAGGGGCGGTTCCACCTCTTCGACGGCGTAGCCTGCGTTGGACAGGGCAGAGGCGGCTTTGTCGAGCGCGGTGGCCACATCCGGATGCAGGCCAAAGCCGAAATCATCGCGGGTGAAGGCCACGCGGATCGGGCCTTCGATGGCGTCGCCGCGCCAGGGCAGCGGCACATGGAAGGGGTCGCGCGCATCTGCGGCGATCAGGCTGGGCATCGACAGATGCAGGTCCGCCGCCTTGCGCACGATCAGCCCCTGCACCGACATGGATTGCGCCAAGAGACCGCGCTCGGCCTTTTGGCTGGGATTGAAGGCGGGCACGCGGCCTAGGCCCGGCTTGACCGTCACCGCGCCATTGGCCGAGGCCGGGAAACGCAGCGAGCCGCCGATGTCGTTGCCATGGGCCAGCGCGCCGATCCCGGCCATGACAGCCGCCCCCGCCCCACCGGACGACCCGCCCGCCGAAAGGTGCTGCCCCCAAGGGTTATGGGTGCGCCCGTAGAGCGGGTTGTCGGTATCGGCGCGAAAGGAAAACTCCGGCGTGTTGGTGCGCCCGATGACGATGGCACCTGCCTGTTTGAGGTTGCGCACCACCGGCGCATCTTCGGGCGCGATGATGTCTTTGAAGGCAGGCACGCCGTTGCTTGTGGCATGGCCCTTTTGATCGACGTTGATCTTGATCGTGACCGGAACACCATGCAGCGGCCCTTTGGGCGCGTCGCTTTTGTCGAGGGCGGCAGCCTCGGCGCGGGCCTCATCGGCGAGGGTCTCAACCACAGCGTTCAAAGCCGGATTGACCTTTTCCATGCGGGCAATCGCCGCCTCGGTCGCTTCAACCGCCGAGAGTTTTCCTGCGCGGGTCGCGCTTGCGATTTCCTGCGCGTCCCATTGCCAAAGCGGTTTACTGTCGGTCATTCCGGTTCCTTTCGTTCAGTCGTTTTTCAAAGCGCGCATCCGCGCCCTGATGTCGCGAACTTCGGAGAAAGAATTTAGCAACGCAAGTAAATTCGCGGCGAAACCCTTTGCCGAAGGCGGGGGTGGCTATATTCGAGGCTTTGGGCGGTCACCCGGCCATGATGGCACTGGCGGCCTCTATGGCGAGGGGGGCAGCCTTGGCGACAAATTCCTCCGGCGTGTATTCCGAGAGGGAGCCTGCGAGATGTATCGCGCTGAGCGGCGCGCCGTTCCGGCCGGTGATGGCGACGCCCACCGCGACCTCGCCCAAGGCATATTCATCACAGACCACGGCAAAGCGGTTTTCGCGGGCGATGCTAAGCTCGGCCATGATCGCTTCGGGGTCGGTCTTGGTGCTGGCGGTGAAGGGGTGCAAGGGCGCGCGGGTAAGGATTTCGCGCGCCGCGTCATCGGGAAGCTGTGCCAGCGCGGCGCGCCCGCCCGCGGTGCAAAAGGTCGGCACGCTGTGGCCCACGAGGGTGGCGAAAAAGGTCTCGCGTTTGCTTTGCATGCGCAGGGCATAGATCAGGCGCGTCTCGTCATAGAGGCTGAGATCGACCCGCTCGCGCAGGGATTTGCGCAGTTCCAGCAAGACGGGCGTGGCTTTCTGCACCACGGGGTCGAGCCGCAGCAGGTCAAGCGTGTGATCGAGCAGGCGGATCCCCGGCAGGTAGCCCCGGTCATCCCCGCTGCGCCGGATATAGCCGAGTTTGGTGAGCGTATGAACCAGCCGTTGCGCCGCGGATCGGTCGATGCCTGCGGTCTTGGCGATGTCGGAAAGGGTCATCGGCCCGGTCGCGTTGTGAAAGGCGCCCAGCACCTGCATTGCGCGATCTGCCGCCCGGACGAACAAACGGTCGTCCTCTGCCTGATTCTGCGCCGCCTGCGGGGCGTCTTCACGGAAAAATCTACTCATAAATGGCCTGTAGTTGACGAATCGTTAAAGCGCCGCTTACGCTTGCTGTGCACTATAGCTGTATTGCAATGCGATACACAATGGGCGTGGCCCGCGGATGCCGGGGCCGAGAAGGCGAAGGAGACAGGTTTGGAAAGTGGTTCTGGAATGCGCGTGGCTGTTGCGGGCTTTCTGCACGAGACAAACACATTCGCCCCCAACCCGGCGGATATGCAGGCTTTCCAACTGGGCGGTGGCTATGTCCCCATGGTGCGCGGCGCGGCGATGTTGCCCGCCTTCGAAGAGGTCAACCTTGGCATGGCGGGCGCGCTGCGGGTGGGCCAAGCGCAGGGTTGGGACATCGTGCCGATCCTTTGGGCGGGGGCGATCCCTTCGGCCCATGTAAGCCGCGATGCCTATGAGACGATTGCGGGTGAGATCATCGAAGGCATTCGGCAAGCCGGGCCGCTCGACGGGGTCTTTCTGGACCTGCACGGCGCCATGGTGGCGGAGCATCTGGACGACGGGGAAGGCGAGTTGGTTCGCCGCCTGCGTGCGGTCGTGGGGCCGGATGTGCCCATCGCCACGGCGCTTGATCTGCACGGAAATATCTCTGAAGATTTCGTTGCGAATGTCGATATGCTCGTCGGTTTTCGCACCTATCCGCATGTGGACATGGCCGATACCGGTGCTGCCGCGGCCCGCCAACTCGACCGGATCATGACCACCGGCCAGCGTCCGGCCAAAGCCTTTCGCCAGATGTCATATTTGGTGCCGATCCCGTTTCAATCGACCGAAATGTCGCCGGGACGTGAGCTTTATGAGGGGGTCGCCGCCTGCGAAGCCGCGGGGGCGCTTTCGGCCAGCCTGTTCATGGGTTTCCCGGCGGCGGATATTCCCGATTGCGGCCCCGTGGCCGTCGCCTATGGCGAGACGCAGACTGCAGCAGACGCCGCCGCCGACAGGCTTGCCGCAGCCTATGAGGCGGCAGCGCCCGCCTTTTTGGAAAATGAGGCCTATGATCCCGACAGGGCGGTGGCCGAAGCGCTGTCGCGTGCCGCCGGGCCGGGGCGCGGGCCTGTGGTCATCGCTGACACTCAAGACAACCCCGGCGCGGGCGGCGTATCGGCCACCACGGGCATGTTGCGCGCGCTCCTCAAGGCCGAGGCCCAGAACGCGGCCATCGGGTTGATCGTCGACCCCGCCGCTGCCGAGGCGGCGCATCAGGCCGGGGTCGGTGCCGAGGTTAACCTGCGCCTTGGCGGCCACGCCGACATCACGGATGACGCGCCGTTTGAAACGGTGGCGACGGTCCAGCATCTTTGCGACGGAACGCTGCGCGCGAGCGGCCCCTATTATGGCGGCACGGCGCTGGACCTCGGCCCTTCGGCCTGCCTGCGCATCGGCGGGGTCCATGTCGTCGTGACCAGCCGCATCGCCCAGATGGCCGACCGCGAGATGTTCCGCTTTGTCGGTATCCAACCCGAAGAGATGGATCTTTTGGTGGTCAAAAGCTCCACCCATTTCCGCGCAGACTTTGCCCCCATCGCACGCGACATCCTTGTCGCCTGTGCGCCGGGGCCGATGCCGCTCAATCCAGCCGATTTGCCCTTCACGCGTCTGCGTGCGGGGCTTCGGCTGTCCCCGAATGGCCCCCGTTTCGGGGCCAATGGTGCCCAAAGCGCACCACCCGACCAGGGCGGCAAGACCGCCGTGGCCCAATAAAAACCAAAAGATCACTCAACAAGGGAAAACCACATGATACCTCTACGATCGGCACTGAAACAGTCGCGCGGACTCGCCGCCGCCTTTGCCGCGACCACGGCGCTTTTGGCACCCGGCTCTCTGGCGGCGCAGGATGGCGAAACGACCATCACCGCGGTCATGCACTCGGGCCTGCGGGTTCTCGATCCGGTCATCACCACCGCGCATATCACCCGCAACCACGGTTATATGGTCTATGACGTGCTGACCGCCGTGGACGAAAACTTTGAGCCGCAGCCCCAGATGGCCAGCTGGGACGTCTCGGATGACGGGCTCGTCTATACCTTCACCCTGCGCGATGGGCTGATGTTCCATGACGGCGCGCCGGTGACTGGCGAAGATGTCGTGGCCTCGCTCAAACGCTGGGGCAAGCGTGACGGCGGCGGGCAGTTGATCTTTGACGTGACCGAGAGCCTTGAGGCCAGCGACGAAAAGACCGTCGTCTGGACCCTGACCGAGCCTTTCGGCCCGCTTTTGTCGGTGATCTCCAAACAATCGGCCGTACCGCCCTTCATCATGCCCAAGCGGGTGGCCGAAACCTCGGCGGATGAGACGATCACGGAATATATCGGCTCCGGCCCCTTCGTCTTTAACCAAGATGAATACGAGCCCGGCGTGAACGTCACCTATGAGAAGTTCGACGACTACGTCCCGCGTGACGAGGAAGCCTCGTGGATGGCGGGTGGCAAGGTGGTCAATGTCGACCGTGTGGTCTGGACCACGATGCCCGACGCGCTCACTGCGATCAACGCGCTTTCGGCGGGGGAGATTGACTATCTCGAACAGGTGCAGATCGACCTGCTGCCGATCCTCGACGCCAGCCCCGAGGTCACGGTCGAGACCCGCGATGACCTTGGCTATGTCACCATCGGTCGGCCCAACCACCTGCACCCGCCCTTTGACAACAAGCTGGTCCGTCAGGCGGCGATGGCGGCGCTGGACCAAGAATCCATGCTGCAAACGATGCAGGGCGACCCGGCCTATTACAACGTCTGCGGCGCGATCTTTGGCTGTTCGACCCCTCTGGGCGACGAAGCGGATGCTGAGATCGTGACCGGCGGCGCGGATCCGGAAAAGGCCAAGGCCCTGCTTGAAGAGGCGGGCTATGATGGCACGCCCATCGTGCTGATGGCGCCGACGGATGTGATCAGCCTGATCAACCAGCCGGTGGTGGCCGCCCAAGCCCTGCGCGAGGCGGGTTTCGAAGTCGACATGCAGTCGATGGACTGGCAATCGGTCGTGCAGCGCCGCGCCCAGCAAAGCCCGGTGTCTGAGGGCGGCTGGAACATGTTCTTCACCAACTGGATGGTGCCCGAGATTTCGGACCCGTTGACCAACGTGATGGTCAGTGGCCGTGGCGACGAGGCGTGGTTCGGATGGCCCGATGACCCCAAGGTCGAAGAGCTGCGCGCGAAGTTCATGAAGGCCGAAGGGCCCGAGGCGCAAAAGGAAGTGGCCGTCGAGATCCAGAAACACGTCATGGATAACGTCAACTACATCATGATGGGTGAATATCTGATCCCGCAGGCGCGTCGCAACACGATCCAGAACATGCTGCCATCGCCCGTGCCGGTGTTTTGGAACATGACCAAAGAGGCGGAGTAATCCAGCCTCTCGGAGAGCGCGGCCGCCGCGCTCTCCACCGTCATCTCTGCCCGCAGGCAGCGCCCCCGCTTCCGGGCCTGCCTTCTTTCCGCCGAAAGGGACCTTCCGGAAAATGCTCGTCTATATCCTGAAGCGCGTCTTGGCCACGATCCCGGTCATGCTGATCGTCGCCATCTTCGTCTTCCTCCTGCTGCGTCTCACCCCTGGTGATCCGGCAGCCATTCTCGCCGGCGATGCCGCCACCCCTGCACAGCTTGAACGGATCCGTGACCGTCTGGGTCTGAACGATCCGCTGCTGACACAGTTCTTCACATGGATCGGGCAATTGCTGCGCGGCGATCTGGGCGTCTCGCTTTTGTCGAACACCTCTGTGGCGGGCATGTTGGGCGACCGGCTGGGGCCGACCATCAACATCGCGCTGATGACCATCACCATCTCTGTCCTGCTGGCGGTGCCGATGGGCGTGATCGCCGCATGGCGTCACCGCACTTGGGTCGACTTTCTGGTGATGTCCTTCTCGGTGCTGGGCTTTTCGGTGCCGGTCTTCGTGATCGGCTATATCCTGATCCAAATCTTCGCGATCGAACTGCGTTGGGTGCCGGTGCAGGGCTACAAGGCGCCCTCGGAGGGCATCGGGCCGTTCTTCTCGCGCGCCATTCTGCCCTCGCTCACGCTGGCCACCATCTATGTGGCGCTTATCGCGCGGATGACGCGGGCCTCCATGCTTGAAGTGCTGGGCGAAGATTACATCCGCACCGCGCGGGCCAAGGGCGTGCGCGAGAATGTCGTGCTCTTCCGCCATGCGCTGCGCAATGCCGCCGTGCCGATCCTGACCATCATCGGCACCGGTTTCGCGCTGCTGATCTCGGGCGTGGTGGTCACGGAAAGCGTCTTTAACATCCCCGGCATCGGGCGGCTTACGGTCGATGCGATCCTCGCGCGCGACTACCCCGTCATTCAGGCGATGATCCTGCTGACGGCGGGCATCTACGTCTTCGTGAACCTCTTGGTTGACGTCTCCTATTCATTCTTCGACCCAAGGATCCGGTACTGACATGATCGAGCAACCCCAATCCCGTCACAGCGCCTTTCAGGTGCTGACCGGACTGCTTTCCCTGCCTGCGGGCGCAAGGGTCGGTATCGGCCCGCTGCTGGCGGCGCTTATCCTCCTGGCCATCGTGCTGGCGTCGATCTTGGCGCCGCTCTACGTGCCCTATGATCCGCTGGCGATGAACTCTGCCGCGCGGCTCAAGCCGCCTTCCGAAGAGTATCTTCTGGGCACCGACCCCTATGGCCGCGACACCTTCTCGCGGGTGATGACCGGCGGGCGGGTGTCGCTGCTGATCGGGGTCGGGGCGGCTTTGGTCAGCGTCGCCATCGGCTTGGCCATCGGCCTTGTCGCTGGTTTCTTTCGGGTGGCGGATGGCATCATCATGCGGATCATGGACAGCCTGATGGCGATCCCCGCGATCCTGCTGGCGATTGCGCTGGTGGCGCTGAACGGGCCATCGCTCGGCTCGGTCATCATCGCCATTACGGTGCCAGAGGTGCCCCGCGTGGTGCGGCTGGTGCGTTCGGTCGTGCTCTCGGCACGGGAGGAACCCTATGTCGAGGCCGCCATCGCGCTCGGCTCGTCGATGCCCAAGATCCTGATCCAGCACCTGATGCCCAACACCATGGCACCGCTGATCGTCCAAGGCACTTATATCTGCGCCTCGGCGATCCTGATCGAGGCGATCCTGAGCTTCCTCGGCGCGGGCGTCAGCACCGAAATCCCCACTTGGGGCAACATCATGGCCGAGGGGCGGACCTATTTCCAAATCAAGCCGGGGCTGATCTTTTGGCCGGGGCTGCTGCTGTCGCTTTGCATCCTGTCGATCAACCTTTTGGGCGACACCGCGCGCGATCTGCTCGACCCGCGCATGAAGAAACGGGAGGGCTGAGAGATGCAGTTCAAGACCAAAGACTTCTCCGACGCGCGTGAGGTGCTCAAAGTGCGTGATCTGCGCATCGGGCTTGCCGGGCGGCCACAGGCCAAGCCGGTGATCGACGGGATCGACCTTACCATCCGCGCGGGCGAGACGCATTGCTTGGTGGGTGAATCTGGCTCAGGCAAATCCGTAACCTCGCTCGCGGCTATGGGACTGCTCCCGAAATCGGCGCTGGAGGTGCAAAGCGGCAGCATCACGCTGGATGATTTCGAGATCACCAGCGCCAGCCATGCGCAAATGCGCCAGCTGCGCGCGCGGCGGATCGCGATGATCTTCCAAGAGCCGATGACCGCGCTGAACCCGGTGCTGCGGGTGGGCGAGCAGATCATGGAAGTGCTTAACATGCACAGCGATCTGAGCCAATCCGAGGCCAAGAAACGCACGCTCGACATGATGGATCAGGTGCATCTGCCGGATGTGAATCGCATCTTTAGCGCCTTCCCGCACCAGCTTTCCGGCGGGCAGCGCCAGCGCATCATGATCGCCATGGCGCTGATCCTCGACCCCGATCTGCTGATCGCGGATGAGCCGACGACGGCGCTGGACGTGACCACGCAGTTGCAGATCCTCAAGCTCATCGCCGAGATGCAGGAGCGCCACGGCACCGCCGTGCTTTTCATCACCCATGACATGGGCGTGGTGGCCGAGATCGCGGATACCGTGACGGTGATGCAGCAGGGCAAGATCGTCGAACGCGCGCCGATTGAAAAGCTGCTGACCAAGCCGGAGAAGGAATATACCCGCACTCTGCTGACCGCCGTGCCCAACCTCACCCCGCGGCCCGCAAGGGCGGCGGCTTCGCAAAGCGAAGTGGTGCGTGTGGCCGGGCTCGACATGACCTATGGCGGCGGCGGTTTCCTGCGCCGCAGCGAGGGCGTGAAAGCCGCGCAGGATGTCAGCTTTACCATCAAACCGGGGCGGACGCTGGGCATCGTGGGGGAGTCCGGTTCGGGCAAATCCACCGTGGCGCGGGCCATCATGCGGCTGATCGACCCGACAGCGGGGAGCGTGAGTGTCGCGGGGACCGAGATCGCCAAACTCTCGCGCCGTCAGCTGCGCGATCACCGCAAACATCTGCAAATCGTGTTCCAAGACCCTTACCGTTCGCTCAACCCGCGTTGGACCGTGGCGCGCAGCCTTTGCGAAGGGCCGATCAACTTCGGCACCCCGCGCGAAGAGGCGATGCGCCATGCCGCTGAGCTGATGGAACTGGTGGACCTGCCGCGCGATGCGCTTGACCGCTATCCGCATCAATTCTCGGGCGGGCAACGCCAGCGTATCGCCATTGCGCGTGCGGTGGCGATGAAGCCTGATCTGCTGGTCGCGGATGAGGCTGTCTCGGCCCTTGATGTGAGCGTGCAGGCGCAGGTGCTCGATCTTTTGGATGACATTCAGGAGAAGTTCGGCGTCGCCATGCTCTTCATCACCCATGATCTGCGCGTCGCCGCGCAGATTTGTGACGAGGTCTTGGTCATGCAACGCGGGCAGGTCGTGGAATACGGCCCCGCGGGCGATGTGCTGGCCAACCCGCATCACGACTACACACGCAACCTGATCGAAGCGGCACCGGGCCGCCATTGGGATTTTGCCAACTATCGCGCGCTCGGCAGCGCCACCATGACGACAGGAGCCACCGCATGACCGTCCTTCCCAAGATCGAAGCCTTCGCCGCCGATCTCACCGCCATCCGTCAAGACATCCACGCCCATCCCGAACTGGGGTTCGAAGAGGTCCGCACGGCGGGCATCGTGGCCGAAAAGCTGCGCGCCTATGGCGTGGACGAGGTGCACGAAGGGCTGGGCGGCACGGGTGTTGTCGGCATCATCAAGGGCGCGGGCGGCGGCAACCGCCGTGTGGGGCTGCGCGCAGATATGGACGCCCTGCCGATTGTGGAGGATTCCGGCGTGCCCTATGCCTCGACCAACCCCGGGCGGATGCATGCCTGCGGCCATGACGGCCACACCACCATGCTCTTGGGGGCCGCGCGCTATCTGGCGGAAACGCGGGATTTCGACGGCACCGTGGTGCTGATCTTTCAACCCGCAGAGGAAGGTTTGGGCGGCGCGCGCCGGATGCTGGAAGAGGGGCTTTTTGAGAAATTCCCCTGTGACGAGATCTACGGCATGCACAACGATCCGAATTCAGAGCCGGGCGTGGTCAATGTCACCCCCGGTGCGGCCATGGCGGGCGCGGCGTTCTTTGACATCACCGTCAAAGGCACCGGCAGCCACGCCGCGATGCCGCATCAGTCGCGCGATCCCATCGTCATCGGCACGGCGCTGGTGCAGCAGTTGCAGTCCGTCGTCAGCCGCAACACGCCGCCGACCAAGCCGATCGTGCTCTCGGTGACCAAGTTCAACGCGGGCTCGGCCTATAACGTGGTGCCGGATACCGCCAGCATTGCGGGCACGATCCGTTATTTCCATGAGGATGTGATCGAAATGGCCGAGGCCCGGATGCGCGAACTCTGCGCCGGTATGGCCAGCGCCTATGGGATCGAGATCGAAGTCGACATCCGTAACGTCTTTGACGTGTTGATGAACGACCCCGAACTGACCACCGCCTATGTCGAAGCGGCGGCCAGCGTGGTGGGCGGCGAGAACGCCCATGTCTCGACCGAACAGGCCAGCGGGTCGGAGGATTTCGCCGATATGCTGAAAGTGGTGCCGGGCGCCTATTGCCGGGTGGGCCACGCGGGTAGCGTGCCTTTGCACAACCCCGGCTTCGTGCTGGACGACGCCATTTTGCCTGTCGGTGCCTCGATCTATGCGCGGATTGTCGAGACGCGCCTGCCAAAGGTCGGCGGCTAGGCCCTTGCGCCATTCTTTTAATTTAAGCCAACCGCCCGCTGTCGCGCGGCGGAGGAAAGGATATTGAACATGACCAACCCGCTCGATCTGCCTTTTGATACCGAAGAGATGCTCACCGGGCTGCGCCCATGGATCGAAACTGAAAGCCCCACATTCGACGGGGCGGCAGTGAACCGGATGATGGATGTGGCGCAGCACGATCTGGCGGTCTTGGGTGCGCGGACAGAGCGTATTCCAAGCCCGATGGGGCTGGGCGACAGCCTCCGCGCGGAGATGCCTCATCCCCGCGCGGGCGAGGGGGGCATTCTGCTTTTGGGTCATATGGACACGGTTCACCCCCTCGGCACTTTGGCGAGCCTGCCTTACAAACGCGAAGGCGATATCTGCTACGGCCCCGGTCTGATGGACATGAAGGGCGGCAATTACGTCTACCTCGATGCGCTGCGCAAGCTACAGGCCGCCGGGGTCGAGACGCCGCTGCCCGTGACGGTGCTTTTCACCCCGGATGAGGAAATCGGCACCCCCGCCACTCGTCGCCTGATCGAAGAAGAGGCGAAGCGCCATAAATACATCCTCGTCCCCGAACCCGCCCGCCCCGACGGCGGCGCGGTGATCGGGCGCTACGCCATCGCGCGGTTCAACCTCCAGACCCGGGGCCGCCCTAGCCACGCGGGCTGGGCGCTCTCCGAAGGCCGCTCGGCCATCGCGGAGATGGCAAAGGCCGTGGGCACGATCGAAGGCATGACCACCGAGGATTGCACCTTCTCGCTTGGGGTCTTTCACGCGGGCCAATGGGTCAACTGCGTCTCCTCGGTCTGCGATGCCGAAGTGCTCACCATGGCGAAAACGCAAGAGCAGCTCGACGCGGGCGTGGAAAAGATGATGGCGCTGAACTCGGACGAAGGCGACGTGATCATGGAAATCCGCCGCGGCGTCACCCGCCCAGTTTGGGAACCCGACCAGCCCGGCACGATGGCGATGCTGAAGCTCGCGCAGGAGATTGGGGGCGAACTGGGGATCGAGATCACCGGAAGCTCTGCCGGGGGCGGATCGGACGGTAATTTCACCGGCTTTCTTGGCCTGCCGACGCTGGATTCCATCGGCGTGCGCGGCAAGGGTCTGCATACGTTGCAGGAGCATATCTATGTCAACAGTCTCACCGAACGTGCGAAACTGGCGGCGGGGTTGTTCTGTCGGCTGACGGCTTGAGAGGGGGAGGGGCGGAGACCCCCTCTAAACCACCCCCGCTGCTAGCTGCTGCGCGTCGCTCCATTCGCGGGGGGATTGGCCGTACATGCGTTTGAACTCTCGGCTGAATTGCGAGGCGCTGACATAGCCCACTGCCATTGCCGCTTCGCTGACCGTGGCGCCGCCTGCGATCTTTATGGCGGCATTGTTCAGGCGCATGGATTTGACGAATTGTATCGGCGACATCGTCGTTACCTGTTTGAACTTGCGGTGAAATACCGCGCGGCTCATGCCCGCGCGTTGGGCCATCGCGTCGATGGAGATGGGCGCGTCGAGATGGGCCGCGACATGCGAGATGGCCCGCGCCACGGCATTGCCCGCCCCGAAGGCCCGCCGCGCGAAGAGCCCTGCCTCTCCTTTCAAGATGGCGTAGTAAAGTTCGCGCAGGCGCGCTTCGGCCAGCACGGCGCGATCGGTTTCGCTCTCGCTCAGTTGGAGCAGGCGCAGCAGGGCGTCGGAGAAGGCCCCGTCCCATGCCGCGATTTTAATTCCCTCGGCGCGCAGGTCGGCGGGGGCAGGGGGCAGCAGGCTCCCCGCGCTTTCCATTTCAAGCGAAAGCTCCGCCATAAGTCGCGCGTCCAGAGCGATGTAGACGCCGAATAGCGGGGTCTGGGGCGAGGCGCTTGGCGTGCCCGCTTTGACCGGCATCGACATGGGGCAGCACATATAGCGGCTGTCGTCATAGACATAGCGCTGACCGTCGAGCACCGCCTCTTTCGCGCCGCTGACGATGGCGATGACAGAGGGTTCATAGACCGCAGGCGCGCAGGGGATCGCGCTGGTCGCCCGGAAATACTGCACGCCCTTGATGCCGGTTTCGGTCAGCCCGTCGGTATGGCTGTGCCGTTCGATGATATGGCGGATTTGGTCTTTGCTCATGCGTGCAGACTAGGGCCGCATGAGTGTTTAATGCAATGGCTGTGAGAGGATCAGGCAAGTAATCGCGACGATTCGGTCTATTTCCGTAGGGGGATGAGATTTATCTGCAGGGTCAACGGGGCGCGATGCCTCAGTAAAGCTAAGGAACGAGACCATGACAGATAAGACTTTCGGCGCGCACGGCTGGACCCCTGAGCGGATTGACGGGATAGAGGGGAAGACCTTCGTGATCACCGGGGCCAATGCGGGGGCCGGATTTCAGGCGGCGCGGACCTTGCTGCGCAAAGGTGCCGCGGTGGTGATGCTGAACCGCAGCGCGGAACGGTCGGCGGAGGCGGTGGCCAAGCTGAAAGACGAATTTGGCGCGGCGGCGCGGGTGCGTTTCGTGCAGATGGACCTTGCCGATTTGCCGTCGGTGCGCCGCGCGGCGGCAGAGGTTCTGCGCGACATTCCCCGCATTGATGCGCTGATCTGCAACGCCGCCATCGCGCAGGTGCCAAACCGCCAGTTGACCAAGGCGGGCCACGAAAGCCAGCTCGGCACCAATCACTACGGCCACTTCCTGCTCTGCGGCTTGCTCTTCGACCGGATCGACGAAAGCAATGGGCGGATCGTGGTGGTGGCCAGCCTCGGCTACAAGATGGGCCTGCGCACTATCCAGTTCGACGACATGAACTGGGACAAGAATTACCGCGCCAACCCGGCCTATAGCCAAAGCAAGTTGGCGCAGATGATGTTTGCCTATGAGTTGCAGGACCGCGTCGCGCGGGCGGGGAGGAACGTGGCGGTCTATGTCTGTCACCCCGGTGCCTCGGCCACCTCTTTGATCCGCACCAGCGGCGGGCTGATGACCCGGTTCACTTGGTGGCTGATGTCGAAATTGCCGATCGTTCAAACGGCGGAGCGTGGTGCCTATCCCGAGGTCATGTGCGCCACCGAGGACGGGCTGGAGCAGCGCGCGCTTTACGGCCCCACAGGCCGGATGGAGATGGTCGGCCCGGTCGGGCGCGGCAGGTTGGAGCCCTATGCCTATGACAAAGAGACGATGGTCAGGCTCTGGGAGCGGTCCGAGGCGGAAACAGGCTTTCGATGGGCGGTTTGAGGGGCGGGGCCTGTCTCCGCCCTGCTCAGAACGCGCGATATCCGCGGGCCATCAGTATCGAAGGAGAGTGTCGATTTTTGAAGCATTTGCACAATAAAGTTGCACTTGAAGAGTCCCTTGCGGACAATTCTTGCCAAATGAGATCATTTGGTTAGTCTCTGATCTCGGGTCGCCCGACCAATAGCGTATTTCGAGTAAGCAAAGGGGCGGCCACTCTGGGAGGAGGAAACATGACTGAGACTAAAAAGTTCAATCGACGTTCGTTCCTGACGAAGTCCGCACTTGCTGGGGGGGCGGCGACGGGGAGCATGCTGGCCGCACCGGCGGTGCTGGCCCAAGCGCCGATCGTCATCAAGATGCAGACGTCGTGGAACGACGCGAACATCTGGCAAGACTTTGCCCGCGATTATGCGACGCGGGTCGAGGAGATGTCGGGCGGGCGTCTGAAGGTCGATGTGCTGCCCGCGGGCGCGGTCGTCGCGGCGTTTCAGGTGCTTGATGCGGTGAACGACGGTCTGATCGACGCGGCGCATTCGGTGCCCGTCTATTGGTACGGCAAGAACAAGGCCGCATCGCTCTTTGGCACCGGCCCGGTTTTCGGCGGCTCTGCCACCACGATGCTGTCGTGGTTCTATCAAGGCGGCGGTCAGGAACTCTATAACGAGCTGACGCAGGACATCATGGGCCTCGACGTTGTGGGCTACATGGGCTTCCCGATGTTCGCTCAGCCCTTCGGCTGGTTCAAGAATGAGGTCAATACCGTCGACGACCTGCAAGGCTTTAAATACCGCACCGTGGGTCTGGCGGCCGATCTGATGGCCAAGCTGGGCATGTCGGTGGCACAATTGCCGGGCGGTGAGATCGTGCCCGCGATGGAGCGTGGCGTGATCGACGCCTTTGAGTTCAACAACCCCTCGTCGGACAAAGACTTCGGCGCGCAGGACGTGGCTAAGAACTACTACCTGTCGTCCTATCACCAAGCCTCCGAGAGCTTTGAGTTCCTGTTCTCCAAGATGTTCCTCGAAGACCTTGACCCCGACCTTCAGGCGATCTTGAAATACGCGGTTGAGGCGGCCTCGACCGCGAACACGGCCAAGGCGATGGACCGCTATTCGGCGGACCTTCAGTTCCTGCAAAACGAGGCTGGGGTGACCGTGCGGCGCACGTCCAAGGAAATCTTGGATGCGCAGCTCAAAGCATGGGATGAACTGATCCCCGAGCTGGAATCCGATCCCTTCATGAAAAAGACCCTCGACAGCCAGCGCGAATGGGTCGACCGCGTGGCCTATTACGAGTTGATGAACTCGCCGGATTACGGGCTTGCTTATGAGCATTACTTCCCCGGCAAGATCAAACTCTGATCCCGCAAACCCATAACATCACCGCGAACTCCGGCGCATGGCGTGCCGGGGTTCGTGCGAGATACCGAGGGCATCATGATATCTTTCATTCGGTTCGCCGATAACCTTTCCGCATGGTTCGGCAAGGCTTTTGCGTGGCTCATTTTGCTGATGTCCATCGGCACGGGCTACGAAGTTTTTGTGCGCTATGTGCTGAACAATCCCACGGCTTGGGCGCTGGACGTGTCCTTCATCATGTATGGCACGCTCTTTATGATGGGCGGGGCCTATACGCTGTCGCGGGGCGGCCATGTGCGGGGGGATTTCCTCTATCGGCTGTTCCAGCCGCGCACCCAAGGCATGATCGACCTCGTGCTCTATATCATCTTCTTTTTCCCCGGCGTCACCGCGCTGATCCTCGCAGGTTGGAAATATGCCGCCCGCTCGTGGCAATACGGCGAAGTGTCGGTCAACAGCCCGGCGGGCGTGCCGATCTATCAATTCAAGGCGATCATCGTGGCGGCGGGGATACTGCTGTTCATCCAAGGCATCGCGCAGGTCTGCCGCTGTCTCATCGCCATACGTTCCAACTACTGGCTCGAAGCCGAGGAAGACGTCTTTGAGACCGAAGACCTCATGATGCGCGAAGCCAACAAGGCCGAAAAGGGCCATCTCACATGACCGATCCGCAAATCGCCCTGATGATGCTTGGGCTGTTCATCGTCTTTGTTTTCTTGGGCTTTCCGATTGCTTTCACGCTGATGGCCATGGGCATCGGCTTTGGCTACTACGCCTATTTCGACGCGCGCCGCATGTGGCGCAGTTTCGACCGGCTGGACGAGGGGGCCAGCCGATGGGAGCAATGGTCGACCTGGCTCGACGGGTTCTTCAACAACCGAATATTCGACCTTTTCGTGAACCAGACCTTCACGGTGATGTCGAACGAAGTGCTCACGGCGGTGCCGCTGTTCCTCTTCATGGGCTATATCGTGGAGCGGTCGAATATCGTTGACCGGCTGTTCACTACGCTCAACATCGCCTCCAAGAACATCCCCGGCTCCATGGGCGTGGCCGCGCTGATCACCTGCGCGCTGTTCGCCACCGCCACGGGCATCGTCGGCGCGGTGGTGACGCTGATGGGCCTGCTGGCCCTGCCCGCGATGCTGAAGGCGCGCTACAACCCGTCCTTTGCCGCCGGCATCATCTGCGCGGGGGGCACGCTGGGCATCCTGATCCCGCCCTCGATCATGCTGATCGTCTATGCGGCGGCGACCAATGTCTCCATCGTGCGGCTTTATGCGGCCGCGCTGCTGCCGGGGCTGACGCTGGTGGGGCTTTACCTGATCTACATCATCGGACGGTCGCTGCTTCAACCTTCATCGGCCCCGCGCCCCACGGCAGATGAGGTGCCAGACATGCCGATGGGCAAGCTGTTGCTGATGATCGCCACCTCCTTCCTGCCGCTGGCCTTCCTCATTTTCGCGGTGCTGGGCTCGATCCTCTTCGGCCTCGCCACCCCGACAGAGGCGGCCTCGATCGGCGCGCTTGGCGGCATCTTCCTTGCCTTCATTTACCGTGCGATGACATGGCAGCGGATGCGCGAGAGCGTCTACCTCACGGTGCGCACCACGGCGATGGTCTGCTGGCTTTTCGTCGGCTCCTACACCTTCTCGGCGGTGTTCTCCTACCTCGGCGGGGAGCATGTGATCTCGGAGTTCGTGCAGTCGCTGAACCTGTCGCCGATCATGTTCCTGATCCTCGCGCAGCTCATCATCTTCCTGCTGGGCTGGCCGCTGGAATGGTCCGAGATCATCATCATCTTCGTGCCGATCTTCTTGCCACTGCTGGCCGTCTTTGAGATCGACCCGCTGTTCTTCGGCATCCTCGTAGCGCTGAACTTGCAGACCTCGTTCCTGACGCCACCGATGGCGATGTCGGCCTATTACCTCAAGGGGATCGCCCCGCCCGAGTTGCGGCTGACGCAGATCTTCGCGGGCGTCATGCCCTTCCTGTTCTGCGTGATCCTGTCGATGATCCTGATGTATGTCTTCCCGCAGATCGTCTTCTACCTGCCGGAGGTGTTCTATGGGCGCTGAGCCAAGGATGACCGCCGCAGCAGCGCTTGGCGTGGTTGAGCTGCGGGACCGTTTGGCGACCGGCGCATTGGATGCGCTGGCGCTGGTGGAAAGCTACATCGCGCGGATCGAAGCGCGCGAGGAGGTCGTGGGCGCTTGGGCGTGGTTCGACCCCGAGTTTGCCCGTGCGCAGGCCCGAACGCTCGACAATCATCGCCGGGCGGGCAGGCCGCTGGGGCGGCTGCACGGGCTGCCGGTGGGGCTGAAAGACGTGATCGACACGCGCAGCATCCCCACCGAAAACGGCGCGGCGCAGGACAAGGGGCGCGTGCCGCTGCGCGATGCTTTCATTGTCGAGCGGCTCAAGGCCGAAGGCGCGATCATCATGGGCAAGACGGTCACCACCGAACTGGCCTTCATGCATCCGAACAAGACCACCAATCCGCATAATCCGGCGCATAGCCCCGGCGGTTCGTCCCAAGGGTCGGCGGCGGCGGTGGCGGATGGGATGGTGCCCTTGGCCATTGGCACGCAAACCGGCGGGTCGGTGATCCGACCTGCGTCCTATTGCGGGGTCACCGGGTTCAAACCAACCTTCGGCGCGATCCCGCGCCGGGGGGTGCTGACGCAATCGCCCTCGCTCGACACCATTGGCGTCTTTGCCAGCGATCCCGCCGGGGCCGCGCTGCTGGCCGAGGTGCTGTTTGGCCATGACCCCGAAGACCGCGCGACCGAGCTTGCCCCGACCCCCGCGCTTTTGGCCGAGGCGAGCAGCGCGCCGCCGATCCCGCCGGTTTTCGGCTTTGTCCGCCCGCCGGGGTGGGAGGATGCCGATCCGCAGCTTCACGCCGCCTTCGAGGAATTGGTTGCGGCCCTTGGCGATCAGGCTTTCGAGATGCCCCTGCCGCCGGTCTTTAGCGAGGCCGCCGAGGCGCGCAAACGCATCAACTTTGCGGAGATGGCCTATCACTTCTACCACTATCTGCGCGACGGGGCCGAGCTGCTCTCACCCGTGGCGCGGGAGGCGATGGAGGCGGGCAACAAGGTGCTGGCCCGCGATTACCAATCGGCCCGTGACCTGCCCAAAGTGCTGACCGCCGCGCTGGAAGAGCTGCTGACCCGTTGCGATGTGCTGCTTTGTCCCGCGGCCACCGGCCCCGCGCCGCGTGGGTTGGAGACCACCGGCGATCCGATTTTCAACGGTCTTTGGACGCTTTGCGGCAGCCCCTGTGTGACCCTGCCGTTGATGACCTCGGAAGAGGGCTTGCCGATGGGGGTGCAACTGGTCGGCGGTCACGGTCAAGACGGGCGTCTGATGCGCAGCGCCCAATGGCTTTTCGACTGGGCCGATGGTGCAACTGAATGAGGATGAGACCATGAACCGCCTACTTGCCCTGCTCGCCTTTACCGCGATTGCGGTGTTTTTGCTGATCCTCGCCGTAGAGGTGCCCAGCATCGACCTGATCATCATCGTCGCGGTGACGCTGGCCTTCGTGGCCTATGACTTTTTCACCTCCAGCCGGAAAGATCGGGACTGAGCCATGGGTAAACCCGTCATCTGGATCACACGGCAACTGTCAGAAGCCGCGCTCGACCGCGCCCGGCGGGATTACGAAGTGATCTGGAACCCCGCCGACAAGCCCGGCAGCGCCGAGGACATCATCGCGATGAGCGCGCGGGTCGATGGGATGATCCCCTGTCATTCCGAGCATTTCAGCGCCGATGTGGTGGCCCGGCTCGACCCGCGGCTCAAGATCATCGCGAACCATTCCGTGGGCGTCGATCACTGCGATCTGCCCAGCCTCAAGGCGCGGGGGATCGTGGTGACGAACACGCCCGGTGTTTTGTCGGATGCCACGGCGGAACTGGCGCTGATGTTGATGCTGGGGGCGGCCCGTCACGCGGTTGCCGGGGACCAGCTGGTGCGCAGCGGGCAGTGGCAGTCGTGGTCGCCTGCGATGCTGGTGGGAAAACAGCTTTCCGGCGCGCGGCTTGGCATCATCGGGATGGGCGGCGTGGGCCGGGCCTTTGCCCGCAAGGCGCGGGGGCTGGACATGGAAATACATTACCACAACCGCCGCCGTCTGGACCCGGAGGCGGAGGTGGGCGCGACCTATCACGCCGAGTTGGACGACTTGCTGGCGGTCTCTGACTTTCTCTCGCTGCACTGCCCCGCCACGTCTGAGACGGTGGGCCTCATGAACGCCGCGCGCTTGGCGCGGTTGCCCAAGGGCTGCGTGATCGTGAATACCGCGCGGGGCAATCTGGTGGATGAGGCGGCGCTGCTCGACGCGCTCACCTCGGGCCATGTCGGCGCGGCGGGGTTGGATTGCTTCGTGACCGAGCCGGGCGGCAACCCGGCCTTTGCGGCCCATGATAACGTGATGATGATGCCCCATGTCGGCAGCGCCACCGTGGCCACCCGTGATGCGATGGGTTTCAAGGCGCTGGACAATCTCGACCATTTTTTCCGGGGCGAGACGCCGCCGGATCAGCTTTAGCGGCAGCGGCCCTTTAGGTGGCGCGTGGCGGCGGGGCAGGTGTGTGCCGCCGCAGCCGTCGGGGGGCGGGCAGGGTGATGATGGCCAAACAGCCGATCACCAGCGCCACGCCGACCCAGCCCTGCGGGGGCAGGCGTTCGCCCACGATGACCACGGCCAGCACCGCCGCAACGACCGGCTCGAACAAGGTGATCACGGTGGCCGTGCTCGCCTCCACCCGGGCGAGGCCGTAGCCGAAGGCGATATAGCCCAAAAACATCGGCACGGCGGCCATATAGAGCCCCACCGCGGCGTTGGTCCAAGAGGCCAGAAACGCCCCGCCCGAGACCGCCAGCACCGGCATCAGCAACAGCCCGCCCAGCCCAAAGGTCGCCCCCATGGCCACGGAAGAGCGGGTGCCTTGCAGCATCATCCGGCGCGCGCTCCACGAATAGAGCGCGTAGGTGAAGCCGCCGATCAGCCCCAGCAAAACGCCCAGAGGGACGGAAGGCGCGCTTACCGCGCTGCCATGGGCATCGCCTTCGGCTAGGCAAATCAGCCCCATGCCGATCAGCCCGACCGCCGCGCCGAAGGACCAGCGCAGGGTCAGGCGTCGGCCATCCAACAGGTATTCGATCAGCGCCGAGAGCAGCGGGGCGGAGCCGATGGTGATGACCGTGCCCACCGTTACCCCCGCCAGCCGCATCGCGCCGTAAAAGGCCAGCGGATAGACCGCCACGGCAAGCGCCCCGATGACCAGCAGGCGACGCTGTTGCCAGAGCCGCCGCCGTTGGTTCAGGATGCCCCGCCCGGCCCAGAGGGCCTGTGCGATCCCGCCCAGCCCCATGGCCGCAGCACCAATGGCGGCAGCGCTGACCCCGGGGGCGAAGGTCGCGGCGGTGCCGGTGGTGCCCCAGACCACGGCGGCGAAAAGGATAGCGATCACGCCCCAGCGGTGGCCCTGCATCTTGAAAACGTCCCTAGCATGTCATTGGTGCTGGTGCGCATCGCGCAGCAGCGTTTTGGCCAAATGCTGCGCGGCGGTCACGGCCTGCGCCCCGCGCAGCGGCCAAGTCTGAGTGAGCCCTTCGAGGATCAACAGCAACTCGGTCTCCGCACCCGGCAGATCGGCGGCTGCGGCGGCCTTGGCCGCGACCTCGGCCTTATGGCGTGAGAGCAAGGCGTGCAGTTTTTCGCTGCCGGGGTCGGCGGCGACGGCGGCGTGGAACAGGCAGCCGTGCGAGGTTTCCGTTTCCATCCACTGCCCGACGCGGGCCAGAATTGTCTCAAGCGCCTCGGTCGGGGTTTCGGGCAGATTGCCGAAGACCAGCGCCAGATAGCGTTGTTGCCGGTTCTCTAGTGCCGCCAGCACCATTTCGGCGCGCGAGGGGGTGTATTTGTAGAGCGTGCGCAGGCTCACCCCGGCCGCATCGCGCAGGTCTTCGACGCTGGGTTCGGCAAAGCCGCGCGTGGCAAAGGCGCGTTCCAGCCCGGCGGCGATCTTGCTTTTGGTATCTATCATGCTTGACGATGTAGAGGGATCGCTCTACCTACGCAAGTAGAGCAGTCATTCTACATTTGACAATCCTACCCTGAAGGAGCCCGCGCGATGACACTACCAGAGACCATGAAAGCCATGCTGCTGACCGGCCACGGCGGCTTGGACAAGCTAGAATGGCGCGAAGATGTCGCGGTGCCAAAGCCCGCCGCCGGAGAGGTTCTGGTCCGCGTCGGCGCGGCGGCGGTGAACAACACGGATGTGAACACGCGCACGGGCTGGTATTCCAAAGCGGTGCGCGGCGACACTGGTTCGGCGGCGAGCGAAGGCTACGACGGCGCGTCGGACGCCGATGGCGGCTGGGCTGGTGCCTTGAGCTTCCCGCGCATCCAAGGGGCCGATTGCTGCGGAGAGGTCGTGGCCGTGGGCGCGGGTGTCGATCAAGGCCGCATCGGCGAGCGGGTTTTGATCCGGCCCATGTACAGCCCGGCGGGCGCGGGGCCGGACGATCTGGTCACCTTCGGATCGGAGCGGGACGGCGGTTTTGCGGAATATGCAACCGCCGAGGCCAGCAATGCCCTGCGGGTCGACAGCCCCCTCACGGACCTCGAACTCGCTTCCTTTCCCTGCGCCTTTTCGACCGCCGAAGGCATGATCCAGCGCGCGGGTTTGGGGGCAGAGCGTGTGTTGATCACCGGTGCCTCTGGCGGTGTCGGCTCGGCGGCGGTGCAACTGGCGAAACGGCGCGGCGCGCATGTGACGGCGGTGACCAGCCCTAGCAAGATGGAGGCGCTCAAGGCACTTGGCGCGGATGAAACGCTGGGTCGAGATGCCGAGTTGCCGCAGGACGCTTATGATGTGGTGCTCGACCTCGTGGGCGGGGCGCGTTGGCCCAAGCTGCTCGACGCGCTTGTGACGCGCGGACGCTATGTGACCTCGGGCGCGATTGCCGGGCCGATCGTAGAGTTGGACCTGCGCACGCTCTACCTCAAGGACCTGACCCTGATGGGCAGCACGCGGCAAGAGCCAAGCGTTTTTGCCGATCTGGTGGGCTATATCGAACGCGGGGAAATCCGGCCTGTCGTGGCGGAAACCTATGCGCTGCGCGATCTGAAGCAGGCGCAGGAGGCCTTCATCGAAAAGTCCCATATGGGGAAAATTGGGATCACTGTCGCAGATTAACCGCAAAAGCGGGCCGCTTGCCTTTGGGCGGTCGGCCCTTCAGCGCGCAATAAGTCAATCAGATTGATTTAAGCGTTGACTCACCTCCTCCCATCTGGGATTTCTCCGGTGAAACGCCGCATGAACCGGGGGGAGGCCAGTTTGCAGCAGCTACAGACCGTCGCCGACCGCGCCGCGCGCGGCTCGAACCAGAGCGGGATGCGGGCTTATAACGAACGGCTGGTCCTGTCGCTCATCCGGCGCAGCGGGCCGACGTCCAAGGCAGAGGTTGCCCGGCTCACGGGCCTCTCGGCGCAGACCGTATCCGTCATCATGCGCGCCCTCGAAGCCGAGGGTCTGCTGAAGAAAGGCGCGCGGGTGCGGGGCCGGGTGGGGCAGCCATCGGTGCCGATCAGCCTGAACGCCGAGGGCGCGTTTTTTCTGGGGCTAAAGGTCGGGCGGCGCAGCGTCGAATTGATCCTGACCGATTTCGAAGGGCAGGTGACCCGCCACAGCAGCGAGACCTACGCCCATCCCACGCCCGATGCGGTCATGGCCTTTGCCGCGCGCGCTTTGCGGGACGCGCTTGCCTCCCTCTCCGTCGAGCAGCAGGCGCGGGTGGCCGGGCTGGGCGTGGCCCTGCCGTTTGGCATCTGGGAATGGGAAGTCGCGGGCGGCGATCTGAGCGCGTGGCAGACCTTTGATATCGGAGTGGCTTTGGCGGAACTGGTCGATCTGCCGATCTATATCTGCAATGACACCTCTGCTGCCTGCGGCGCGGAACTGGTCTTTGGCGCGCAGGACAAGCCGCGTGATTTCCTCTATTTCTACATCGGCTATTTCGTCGGCGGCGGGCTGGTGCTGGACAGCAAGCTCTACACCGGCAAAAGCGGCAATGCCGGGGCGCTCGGCTCCATGCCGTTGGCCGGGGATGCGGCGCGGCAATTGGTCAATGTGGCCTCTTTGGCGACTTTGGAGGGCGCCTTGCAAAAGGCCGGAGAGACCCGCCGCACCCCTTGGAGCGATCCGGCGGCCTGGGGCTTTGGCGACGACATCTTGCACCCATGGCTCGACAGCACGACCGAGGCATTGGCGCAGGCGATCCGGGCCGCCACATGTTTGATTGATTTCGACACAGTGATGATCGACGGGTCGGTGCCCGCAGAGGTTCGTGCCGAATTGGTCGCCCGCACCCGCCGCCACCTCGCCGCCCGGCCCCTCCCGGGCGTCACCCTTCCCGAATTGCGCGAAGGCACCGTCGGCAGCGACGCCCGCGCGCTCGGCGCGGCGAGCCTGCCGCTTTCGGACCGTTTCCTCGTCGACCGTGACGCATTTTTGAAAGGCTGACAGATGATCCTTTGCTGCGGAGAAGCCCTGATCGATATGATCCCGACCCCGACCAAGGCAGGCCCCGATGGCTTTGTGCCCCATGCGGGCGGGGCGGTGTTCAACACGGCCATCGCATTGGGGCGGCTCGGCGCGCAGGTGGGGATGCTCTCGGGCCTGTCGTCGGACATGTTCGGGCGGCAGTTGGTCGACGGGTTGAAGGTAAGCCATGTGGATGTGTCGCATGTTGTCCTGTCCGACCGTCCGACGACGCTGGCCTTCGTGCGGCTGGTGGGCGGCCATGCGACTTATGATTTCTACGACGAAAACTCGGCGGGTCGCATGATCACGCCGGAGGATATGCCTGCGCTTTCGAGCGAGGTTTCGGCGCTGTATTTTGGCGGGATCAGTTTGGCCTGCGAGCCGGGAGCGGACGCCTATGCCGATCTGCTGGCGCGCAACGCCGAGGGCCGCGCGGTGATGATCGACCCCAACATCCGCCCCGGTTTCATCAAGGATATCGAACGTTATCGCCAAAGGCTCGACCGGATGCTGGCGCTGTCGGATATCGTGAAAGTGTCGGATGAGGATCTGAACTGGATCAACCCCGCGCCGCTGTCGCTGCGTGACAAGGTGGGCGAGTTGCTAAAGAAGGGCCCATCGGTTGTCATTCTGACCCGCGGGGGCGAGGGGGCGACGGGCTATCTGGCGAATGGCGAAGAGGTGCAAGTGCCCGCCGTCAAAGCCGAAATCGTCGATACGGTCGGCGCGGGCGACACGTTCAATGCAGGCGTTCTGGCCAAGATGTCCGAGCTTGGGCAATTGCATAAATCTGCGCTTGCCACCCTTGCGCCAGAGGTGCTTTCCGAAGCGCTGGCCTATGGCGCGCGGGTTGCCGCCGTGACCGTTTCGCGGGCCGGGGCGAACCCGCCTTGGGTAGAGGAAATATGAAATGTTGAAGAACCGCCTATCTTTTTCGCTCAAATATGTTAGCGCTACCAGTGGCCGCCCGGAGGAGGGCGCGAAGGGGGTGGTGATGGCTTTGGGCAATCGAAAACAGGGTGCCATAGCGCACCTGCGCAGGCAGGAGGGCTGACCCCATGGTATCGCGCGTAATCCCCGTTGATCCTTTCGACCTCGTTATTTTCGGCGCGACCGGCGATCTTGCCCGGCGCAAGATTCTGCCCGGTCTGTTCCACCGCTTCACCGTCGGCCAGATGCCGGAAGCCGCGCGGATTGTCGGCGCGGCCCGTTCCGAGCTTGATGCCGACACTTTTCGAAAGTTGATCCGCGACAGCCTGCTGGAGTTCGCCCCCAAGCTGGCCCAAGAGGGTGCCGCTTTGGAGCGGTTCCTTGGCATGGTGCATTACGTGCGCGTGGATGCCTCTGGCGATGCCGGCTGGGCGGATCTCAAAGACCTGATGCGTGATGATGTCGTGCGGGCCTTCTACCTCTCGGTCTCGCCGTCGCTCTTCGGCACGATTGGTGGCAAGCTGCATGACCACGGCATCGCCACAGCCGAGAGCCGCATCGTCGTCGAAAAGCCCTTTGGCCATGATCTGGAAACCGCGCAGGCGCTGAACGCCGACTTGCGTGCCAACTTCGACGAAAGCCAGATTTACCGGATCGACCATTACCTTGGCAAAGAGACGGTGCAGAACCTCATGGCGCTGCGTTTCGCCAATGCGCTTTGGGAGCCGCTGTGGAATTCCACCCATATCGACCATGTGCAGATCACCGTGTCCGAGAGCCTCGGTGTCGAAGGGCGGGGCGAATACTACGATAAATCGGGTGCCATGCGCGACATGGTGCAGAACCACCTGATGCAACTGCTGTGTCTGACGGCGATGGAGCCGCCCTCGCGCTTTGATCCCAACGCGGTGCGCGATGAGAAGGTGAAGGTGATTGAGGCGCTGGAGCCTGTGGCGCAGAAGGATATCGCCCGGGGCCAGTACCGCGCCGCCAATGGCGCGGGCAGCTATCGCGACCATGCGGGCGACCCCGACAGCCGCACCGAAAGCTTTGTCGCGATGAAGGTGAGGATCGCCAATTGGCGGTGGGCGGGCACACCCTTCTACCTGCGCACGGGCAAAAAGCTGCGCGGGCGCAGTTCCGAGATCGCGGTGATCTTCCGCGACCCGCCGCATATGATCTTCCCCGCGACGGAAGGCCACAAGGGCAACGCGCTGATCATCCGGTTGCAACCGGATGAGGGCATCACCCTGCGCAACACCATCAAAGACCCCGGCCCCGGCGGCATGCGTCTGGCCGAAGTGGCGCTGGATATGACCTTTGCCGATGCCTTGGGCGAGCAGGGCACCCCGCAGGACGCCTATGAGCGGCTGATCATGGATGTGATCCGAGGCGATCAAACGCTCTTCATGCGCGGGGACGAGGTCGAAGCCGCTTGGGCTTGGGCCGATCCGATCATTCACGGCTGGGAAGAGACCCGGCAACCCCCGTACCCCTATGACCCCGGCAGCTCCGGCCCCGAAGAGGCGCTGATGCTGATGCACCGCGACGGCCGCCGCTGGCGCGAGATCACACGAAAGGACGAGACATGACCCTGCATTCCACGATTGACCGCGTCACCGACCGTATCATCGCCCGCAGCGAGGCGACCCGGCGGCCCTACCTCGACCGGATGGAAGCCGCCCGCGCCAAGGGTCCGGCCCGCGCGCATCTGTCTTGTAGCGGGCAGGCCCATGCCTATGCCGCCTCTGGCGCGGATAAGGACCGGCTGGCGACCACCAGCGCGGGCAACCTCGGGATCGTGACGACCTATAATGACATGCTCTCGGCCCACCAGCCGTTCGAGCGCTACCCCGATCTGATCCGCGACGCCGTGCGTGCGGCGGGCGGCACTGCGCAAGTGGCGGGCGGGGTGCCCGCCATGTGCGACGGGGTGACCCAAGGCGAGGCGGGGATGGAACTGTCGCTTTTCTCGCGCGATGTGATCGCCTTGGCGGCGTCGGTCGCACTTAGCCACAACACCTTCGACGCGGCGGTTTTCCTTGGGGTTTGCGACAAGATCGTGCCGGGGCTGGTGATCGCGGCGCAGGCGTTCGGGCATCTGCCTGCCGTCTTCCTGCCCGCCGGGCCGATGGAAAGCGGGCTGTCGAACGACGAGAAAGCCAAGGTACGCCAGCAGTTCGCCGCGGGCGAAGTCGGGCGCGACGCGCTGATGGCCGCCGAAATGGCCGCCTATCACGGGCCGGGCACTTGCACCTTTTACGGCACCGCCAACACCAATCAGATGCTGATGGAGTTCATGGGGCTACACCTGCCGGGGGCGAGCTTCGTGCCGCCGAACGGGTCTTTGCGCGATGCGCTGACCCAAGAAGGCGCGAAACGCGCGCTGGCGCTGAGCGCTTTGGGCAATGATTATACCCCCGTCGCCTCGGTTCTGGATGAAAAGGCCTTTGTGAACGGGATCGTCGGGCTCAACGCCACGGGCGGGTCGACCAACCTGCTGATCCACCTCATCGCCATGGCGCGGGCCGGGGGGATTATTCTGGATTGGGAGGATTTCTCGGACATCTCCGATGTCACGCCGCTGCTGGCGCGAGTCTATCCCAACGGTCTGGCGGATGTGAACCATTTCCACGCCGCCGGGGGCTTGGGCTATATGATCGGCGAATTGCTCAACTCCGGCCATCTGCACCCCGACACCCAGACCGTCGCCGGACAGGGGTTGGAGCATTACACCGCCGAGCCGAAGCTGAAGGCCGAGGGGCTGGTTTGGGAGACGGGCGCAGGCGAGAGCCTGAACGAGAAAATCCTCCGCCCCGCCAGCGATCCATTCCAGCTCACGGGCGGGCTGCGCCGCATGGCCGGGTCGCTCGGCACCGCCTGTATGAAGGTCTCTGCCGTGGCGCCCGAACATCACGTTATCGAAGCCCCGGCGCGAGTCTTTGCGGATCAGAACGAGGTGAAGGCGGCCTTCAAGGCGGGCGAATTGACCGGCGATCTGGTCGTCGTCGTCCGCTTCCAAGGGCCCAAGGCCAACGGCATGCCCGAGTTGCACAGCCTGACGCCGCTTCTGTCGATCTTGCAGGGGCGCGGACAGAAAGTGGCGCTGGTCACCGATGGGCGCATGTCGGGGGCTTCGGGCAAGGTGCCTGCGGCGATCCACGTCAGCCCCGAGGCGGTCGACGGTGGCCCCATCGCGCGGGTGCAGGATGGCGATTTGCTGCGGGTTGATGCCGTGGCAGGGACGCTCGACGTGCTGGCCGAAGGGTTCGATGACCGTCCCAACGTCACCGCTGATCTTTCTGCTTATCATGCCGGGACGGGGCGCGAGTTGTTCGCTATGTTCCGCGACACCGTCGGTTCTGCTACCACCGGCGCAACCATTTTTGGAGGCTGATCCATGACCCTTACTGCAAAAGACGCCAGCCGTCGCACCCGCGAAATCTGTGCGCTTGCCCCGATCGTGCCCGTGTTGGTGATCGAAGATGTCGCCGACGCCCGGCCCTTGGCCGAGGCACTGATCGCCGGGGGGCTGCCTGCGTTGGAGGTGACTCTGCGCACCCCTGCCGCACTCGACGCGATTGCCGCCATGGCTGAGGTCGCGGGCGGCCATGTGGGGGCGGGCACGCTGGTCACCCCCGAAGATGTGCGTGCAGCGAAACGGGCGGGGGCGACCTTTGGCGTCTCGCCCGGTGCCACCGATGCGTTGATCGCGGCCTGCGAAGAGGAAGAGCTTCCCCTCTTGCCCGGCGCCGCCACGGCGAGCGAGGCGATGCAGTTGTTCGCGCGCGGCTATGACATGCTGAAGTTCTTCCCCGCCGAAGCTTCGGGTGGCGCGCCTGCGCTCAAGGCCATTGGCGCGCCCCTGCCGCAGATCACCTTCTGCCCGACAGGCGGTGTCAGCCCCGACAATGCGGAAAGCTACTTGAGCCTGCCCAACGTGCTTTGCGCAGGCGGCAGTTGGGTCGCGCCGAAGAAGCTGATCGATGCCGGAGACTGGGCCGGGATCGAAGCGCTGGCCCGCGCCGCAGCGCAATTGGGCAAGGCCGGTTAACCCCGGAAGAGGGCCAGGCGCGGGCTTTCCGTTGCACCCCAGAGGGCCGCGGAAAGCCTGACGCCACCAAACCCTTGCTGGCTGGGCGAACTTATCTCTATATTGACTTTAGTTTACGCGCGCAGCGTTTCGTCAAGGGAGGGTTAAGATGGGCCAGCAGAAGATCCGCAATATGGAGGAGTTTGCCGCTGTGAGCGGCATTTCGCGGCCCACCCTGTCGAAATACTTCAATGATGCCGACAGCGTGCGGCGCTCGACCCGCGAACGGATCGAGGCGGCACTGAGCCAGTATGACTATCGCCCCAATGTCTATGCGGTGAACCAGAACCGCCGCAAAACCCGCAACATCGGCGTGGTCGTGCCCAACCTCGCCGACCCGTTCTTTTCCGAGATCGGCCGCGAGGTGGAACTGGCCTGTCTGGCCGAGGGCTATAGCCCGATCTTGCTCAGCTCGCATGGCAACCCGGCGCAGGAGCGCGCCAATCTCGACTCGCTTCGGGCGCTGAAACCGGCGGGCGTGCTGCTGGCGCCCTTCGGCAAAGCCTCGGACCGTGACGAGATCGCGCGCTTTTGCAAGGACGTGCCCGTGGTGGCCTTTGACGCCAATGTCGAAGGGGTTTGCGAGGCTTTCGTCGGCACCGACAACTTCCAAAGCGTTGATTTGATCGTCGAATACCTCTGCCGCAGTGGCGAGCCGCCCTGTTTTTTCGAGATGAAGACGCCGAGCAATCCCAACGCCAACAAGCGCCGCCAAGCCTATCTGGAGGCGATGGAGCGGCACGGCTTTGCGCCGCATATCCATCAGGTGCCGGGGGAGGGCTGGAATTTCGAAGAGATCGGCGCGACCGAGGGTGGCAAGCTGATCTCGGCGGGGGCGTTCGAGACGGATACGGTGCTTTGCTCGAACGACCGTCTGGCCATCGGGATGCTCTCGGCGGCCTATGGGATGGGGCTGCGGGTAGGGCATGGCAAGGATTGCGCCATGCGGATCGCGGGGCAGGACGACCACCCGTTTTCGCGCTATACCTGCCCGCCGCTGACCACCATCGCGCAGGATTACGAGGCCATCGCGAATCGTGCCGCCAGTACCCTGTTTCGCATCATCGAAAGCGAAACCCGCCTGGCCGAGCGCGAAGAGACGCTATTTGACGGCAAGCTGGTGATGCGTGCCTCTGCCTAAGCCATTGAGTTCGCAAGTTGCTCAGAAAATAGTTATCGCGCGTAAAATTTAATTTGACTGCGCGTTGCGTAGGTCGTTAGTCTCGGTTCATCATCTATAGAGGGAGGAACTATCGATGTTCTGCGATAAATCACTTTACGCCGCGACGGCCTTGGGCCTGATCATGGCGGGCGGCGCGGTTGCCGAGACGATCACCATCGCCACCGTCAACAACGGCGACATGATCCGCATGCAAGGCTACACCGACAAATTCACCGAAGAGACCGGCCACGAAGTGGAGTGGGTCACCTTGGAAGAGAACGTCCTGCGCCAGCGCGTCACCACCGACATCTCGACCAAGGGTGGCTCTTTCGACATCATGACCATCGGCATGTATGAGACGCCGATCTGGGGTGCGAACGGCTGGCTGGTGCCGCTGGACGACCTCAGCGAAGAATACGACGCAGACGATATCCTGCCCGCTATGGCCGGTGGCCTGAGCCACGACGGCACGCTTTATGCGGCACCGTTCTACGGCGAAAGCTCCATGATCATGTACCGCACCGATCTGATGGAAAAAGCCGGCATGGAAATGCCGAAAGACCCGACATGGGAATTCATCCGCGAAGCCGCCGCCGCCATGACCGATCGTGAGAACGACATCAACGGCATCTGCCTGCGCGGCAAGGCCGGTTGGGGCGAGGGCGGTGCGCTGATCACGGCGATGTCCAACTCCTTTGGCGCACGCTGGTTCGACGAAGACTGGAACGCCCAGTTCGACACCGAGGCATGGGCCAACACGATTAACTTCTACAAAGACCTGATGGATGAAAGCGGCCCGGCGGGCTATGCCTCCAACGGCTTCAACGAGAACCTCTCGCTGTTCCAGCAGGGCAAATGCGGCATGTGGATCGACGCCACCGTGGCGGCCTCTTTCGTGACCAACCCCGAGGATTCCACCGTGGCCGACAAGGTGGGCTTTGCGCTGGCGCCGGACACGGGCCTTGGCAAACGCTCCAACTGGCTCTGGGCATGGGCGCTGGCAATCCCGGCGGGCACTCAGAAAGAAGATGCCGCGAAAGAGTTCATCGAATGGGCCACTTCGAAAGACTATATCGAAATGGTCGCCGAGAACGAAGGCTGGGCGAACGTCCCTCCCGGTGCGCGCAAGTCGCTTTACGAGAACCCCGAGTACCAGAAAGTGCCCTTCGCGCAGATGACGCTCGACTCGATCCTTTCGGCCGATCCTGAGAACTCCACCGTCGATCCGACTCCTTATGTCGGTGTGCAATTCGCCGCGATCCCCGAGTTTGCAGGCATCGCGACCGACGTGAGCCAAGAGTTCTCTGCCGCCTATGCCGGTCAGCAGACCGTCGAAGAGGCGCTTGAGAAGGCCCAAGACCTGACCAACGACGCAATGGAAGCCGCAGGCTACCGTTAAGCCGCCGCTTCCACGGCTCAAAGGGCGGCGACCACCGCCGCCCTTTTCCGCCCCACCACCCGATATGATACCCTTCACCTAAACGCGGCATTCGCCGCCGGCAGAGGAGATGTGCCCGATGGCTACCCAACATTCCCGATCAGCGGCACGCCTGATGATGGCCCCGGCGGTGGTCTTGCTGCTTGGATGGATGCTCATCCCGCTGACCATGACGCTCTACTTCTCTTTCAAGAAATACCTGCCGATGCGCGGCGGTGATCTGGGTTGGGTCGGCTTCGACAACTATGTGCGCTTCGTCACCTCCAGCTCTTTCTGGCCCTCGGTGATGACCACGCTGATCATCGTCGGCGGCGTGCTGGCGATCACGGTCTGCCTTGGCATCCTACTTGCCCTTCTGCTGAACCAGCCGATGTGGGGGCAGGGCTTTGTCCGCATCCTTGTCATCGCGCCCTTCTTCGTCATGCCCACCGTGTCGGCTTTGGTATGGAAGAACATGTTCATGGACCCGAACTATGGCCTGTTCGCGCATCTGTGGGAGTTTTTTGGCGCCACCCCAGTGCAATGGATGAGCCAGGCCTCGCTGTCGTCGATCATCATCATCGTATCCTGGCAATGGCTGCCCTTCGCGACGCTGATCCTGCTCACCGCGATCCAGTCGCTCGACCGCGAGCAGCTTGACGCCGCCGAGATGGACGGCGCCCCCGCCACCAAACGTTTCGCCTATATCACCCTGCCGCATCTGGGCCGCGCGATCACCGTGGTGATCCTGATCCAGACGATCTTTCTCTTGTCGATCTTCGCGGAGATTTTCGTGACCACGGGCGGGGCCTTTGGCACCAAAACACTGACCTATCTCATCTTCCAGCGCGTGCTGGAAAGCCAAAACATCGGCCTCGGATCGGCGGGCGGTGTCTATGCAATCATTCTCGCCAATATCGTCGCCATCTTCCTGATGCGCATCGTCGGCAAGAACCTGGACGCCTGAGGAGGAGACATCATGGCACGCGCAGTCACAAGGCAACGCAAGATCGTCAACACGGCCCTCGCTTGGGGCATCGGTTTCCTGATCTTCTTCCCCATCCTTTGGACCATCCTCACCAGCTTCAAGACCGAAGCACAGGCCATCGCCGATCCGCCGATCTTCCTCGGCTTCGATTGGACGCTGGCGAATTACGAGGCGGTTCTGGAGCGGTCGAACTACGGGCGCTTCCTGTGGAACTCCATCGTCATCGCGGGCGGCTCGACCATCCTTGGCATCATGATCGCGGTGCCTGCCGCATGGTCGATGGCCTTCGTCCCCGGCAAGCGGACCAAGGATATCCTGCTCTGGATGCTTTCGACCAAGATGCTCCCCGCGGTGGGCGTGCTCTACCCGATCTATCTGCTCTGCATCCAGTTTGGCGTGCTCGACAGCAAGATCGCACTGGTCATCATCCTGATGCTTATCAACCTGCCGATCATCGTCTGGATGCTCTACACCTACTTCCGCGAAATCCCCGGTGAGATTTTGGAAGCGGCACGGATGGATGGGGCAAGTCTGCGCGAAGAGGTGCTTTACGTCCTCACGCCTATGGCGGTGCCGGGCATTGCCTCCACCCTGCTGTTGAACTTCATCCTCGCATGGAACGAAGCCTTCTGGACGCTCAACCTCACTGCGGCCAAGGCCGCGCCGCTCACCGCCTTCATCGCGAGCTATTCCAGCCCCGAGGGCCTCTTCTACGCCAAGCTCAGCGCGGCCTCCACCATGGCCATCGCGCCAATCCTCATCCTCGGCTGGTTCAGCCAGAAACAACTCGTCAGCGGCCTGACTTTCGGCGCGGTCAAGTAAGCAAGGGACAGTCACATGGGACAAATCAAACTCAATCAGGTTTCCAAAAGCTTCGGCGATGTGGAAGTCATTCCGCCCCTTGATCTGACCATCGAAGATGGCGAGTTCACGGTCTTTGTCGGCCCCTCGGGCTGCGGTAAATCGACCCTGCTGCGGCTGATCGCCGGGCTGGAGGACATCACCTCGGGCCATATCGAGATCGACGGCACCGATGCGACTAACGTGCCACCCGCGAAACGGGGTCTGGCGATGGTGTTCCAATCCTACGCGCTTTATCCGCATATGTCGGTGCGCAAGAACATCGCCTTTCCGATGAAAATGGCGGGCGTTCCGGCGGAGGAACAGCAGCGTCGGATCGAAGCCGCCGCCAAGGCGCTGAACCTCACCGACTACCTTGACCGGCGTCCGGGACAACTCTCTGGCGGTCAGCGCCAGCGGGTCGCGATTGGCCGTGCCATCGTGCGCGAACCTTCGGCTTTCCTTTTTGACGAGCCGCTGTCGAACCTCGACGCCGCGCTGCGGGTCGGCATGCGTCTTGAGATCAGCGAGTTGCACAAGCGGTTGGCCACGACGATGATCTACGTCACCCACGATCAGGTCGAAGCGATGACCATGGCCGACAAGATTGTCGTGCTGCGGGCGGGCCATATCGAACAGGTCGGCTCCCCGCTTGAGCTTTACTACAAGCCGCGCAACGAATTCGTCGCGGGTTTCATCGGCTCGCCCAAGATGAACCTGATCAAGGGCGCCGAAGCCGAAGCGCGTGGCGCGCCGACCATCGGCATCCGGCCCGAGCATTTCGACGTCTCCACCAGCGAAGGCGCATGGGAGGGCACCATCGGCGTGGCCGAGCATCTGGGCTCCGACACCTTCTTGCACGTCCATGGCGTAGCGGGCTGCGACCCGATGACCGTGCGCGTGGATGGCGAATTGTCGGTCCGACATGGGGACCGGATTTTCCTGACCCCACAGGCGGACAAGCTGCACCGGTTCGACGCGCAGGGCCTTCGGGTCGAGTAATGCAAGCGGCAGGAATGACAGGCCGACCCCCGTACCCTTGCCCCGGTGCGCGGCCCTTTAAGGATGTGGATCATGGATAAACTGGTAGACCTCTCGAACGCGACGCTGGGTGATCTTGACATCGCCCACCCCAGCTATGACCGCAGCGCCCTGACCCCCGGCATCGTGCATATCGGCGTGGGCAATTTCCACCGCGCGCATCAGGCGTGGTATCTGCATCGTTTGATGCAGAGCGGCCAAGCGCATGACTGGGCGATCCTCGGCGCGGGCGTGCGCCCCTATGATGCGGCCATGCGCGAGAAGCTCTTGGCGCAGGACTGTTTGACGACGTTGATCGAACTCGACCCCGCGCAGACCTCGGCCGAGGTTGTGGGGTCGATGATCGACTACCTGCCGATCGAAGAAGGCAACGGTGCCCTGATCCGCGCCATGGCCGATCCGGCCATTCGCATCGTCGGGCTGACGGTCACGGAAAGCGGCTATTACATCGACCCAGTCAGCAAGGGGTTCGACGCGGCCCACGCGGATATCGTCCATGACGCGGCCCATCCCGAAACCCCGCGCACCGCCTTTGGGGCCATCGTCGCGGCCCTGCGGCTGCGCCGCGATGCGGGGCAGGGGCCGTTCACGGGGCTGAGCTGTGACAATCTGCAAGGCAATGGCGATATCCTGCGCCAAGCGGTCGTGTCGCTGGCGCGCATGTCCGACCCGGCGCTGGCCGATTGGATCGAGGCAAACGCCAGTTTCCCCAACTCCATGGTCGATTGCATCGCCCCGGCCACCGGCCCCGCCGAGATCGCACAGGCGCGGGAGTTCGGCGTGAACGACGCGGCCCCCGTCACCCATGAAGCCTTCCGCCAATGGGTGATCGAGGACGACTTCTGCGCGGGCCGCCCGGATTGGGATCAGGTAGGGGCGACCTTCTCGGACGAGGTGCACGCCTATGAGAAGATGAAGATCCGCATCCTCAACGCGGGCCATCAGGTCTTGGCCAATGTCGGTGAGGTGCTGGGGATTGAGACGATTTCCGGCACTATGGCGCATCCGGCGATCCGCGCGATGTTCCACCGCGTGCAGGCCGAAGAGATCACCCAGACGGTCGCCCCGGTGCCCGGCATGACACCGCTGGCCTATCTCGATCTGATCGAACAGCGCTTCTCGAACCCGCGCATCGTCGACACCACCCGCCGCGTCGCCTTTGACGGCTCGGCGCGGCACACCGGTTTCGTGCTGCCGATCCTGCGGGATCAACTGGCGGCGGGGCGTTCAGTCAGTGGTTTGGCCTTGGTCGAAGCGCTTTGGGCGCGGATGTGTGCGGGCACGCGGGAAGATGGCAGCGAAATCGTGGCCAACGATCCGATCTGGGACGAGTTGAAAACCGTGGCGCAGGCCGCGCGGGAACGGCCCGAAGCATGGCTTGAGCAAGAGCGCCTCTACGGTGATCTGGCGCAGGCCGAGGCGTTCCGCGATGCTTTTGTCGCTTGGCTCTCGCTCATCTGGGACGCAGGCGCAGTCGCGGCGATGAGCGCCTATACGCAGGCTGATGAGAACAACGGTCGCGCCAGCAAGGTGGGCTAAGGGTTAACTCTGGTCGGGTTTCAAGAACCCGACCAGCAGCGCCGACAGGGCCACCATGATCGCCGCCGCGCCCAGCATCAGGGGCAAGCCGCCGATCTGATAGCTCAGCCCCGACATCAGCGTGCCCAAGAGCCGCCCGGCGGCATTGGCCATGTAGTAAAACCCCACATCCATCGTCACCCGCTCAGCCTTGGTGAAAGAGAGGATGAGGTAGGAATGCAGCGATGAGTTTACCGCAAAGACCGCGCCAAAGGCCAAGAGGCCGATCACAAGCGTCACGGTGAGCCAGCCCTGCGGCCCGTCGCTGAACAGCGCCGCCAGCGTCAGCGCCGCGGGCACGGCGGCAAGCGACCATGCCCAGCCCTTCGCGGCTGAGATCAGGTCTCCTGCCGGGCGGGATTTCGCGCGGAGCAGGCGTGGGGCGTAGATTTGCACCAACCCGTAGAGGATCACCCAGACCGCCATAAAGGTGCCGATCATGAAAAAGGCCGCGCGGTTGCTTTCCTCCGTGCCGTCCGAAAGGACCGCGTAGAAATAGATCGGGATGCCGACCACGAACCACACATCCCGCGCGCCGAAAAGAAACACCCGCGCCGCGCTGAGCCAGTTCACATTGGCGGATTTAGAGAAGACTTCCGAGAACTTTGCCCCCTTGCGGCCCTTGGGCAGGCCGGGCGGCATGGCGGTCAGCACGGCGAGCAAGATCAGCGCAAGGATCGCGGCCATCCCGAGCACCGCCCAGACAAAGCCAAGCGTCGCCAGCAAAGCCGCGCCGAGCAGAAAGCCCAAGCCCTTGACCATGTTCTTGGAGCCGGTCAGCAGCGCCACCCAGCGAAACAGCCCGCCATCCTCAGCCGGGGCGAGCAGTTTGACAGCGGATTTCGACGACATCTTGGCCAAATCCTTGGCCACGCCGCTGGCACCTTGCACCAGCATGACGAAAACGACCGAGGCGCCAACCGCCCATGTGGGGTCAAGCTGTGCCAGCGCCAGCAGCGCCACGATCTGCAACCCCAGCCCTGCATAGAGCGTGGAGGCCAGCCCGAAGCGCGCCGCGATCCAGCCCGCGCAGAGGTTGGTAATGACGCCCGCGATCTCATACAGCACAAAGAGATAGGCCAGTTGCACCGGCGAAAAGCCCAGCCGGTGGAAATGCAGCAACACCAACATGCGCAACGCGCCATCGGTCAGCATGAAGGCCCAATAGGCCGCCGTGACCGCGATATAGGCCGAAAGCCCCTCGGGGCGGGTCGCGCTCTGGCTCACAGGCTTGCCCCGACCATCAACGCCACATCGACCAGACGGTGGGCATAGCCCATCTCATTGTCGTACCACGCGTAGATTTTCACCTGCGTCCCGTTCACCACCATGGTGGAGGGCGCATCGACGATGCTGGACCGCGTATCATTGGTGTAATCGGTCGAGACCAGCGGGCGCTCCTCATAGCCGAGGATGTTTTTCAACTCTCCTTCGGCGGCGGCTTTGAACAGGGCGTTCACCTCTTCCACGGTCGTCTCCCGCTCCACCTCAAAGACACAGTCGGTCAGCGAGGCGTTCAGCAGCGGCACCCGCACCGCATGGCCGTTCAGCCGGCCTTTAAGCTCGGGGTAGATCAGGGTGATCGCCGTGGCGCTGCCCGTGGTCGTCGGGATCAGGGAGTTCAGGGCCGAACGGGCGCGGCGCAGGTCCTTGGCGGGGCGGTCGACGATGGTTTGTGTGTTGGTCACATCATGGATCGTGGTGATGGAGCCGTGTTTGATCCGCAGCGCCTCATGGATGACCTTCACCACCGGGGCGAGGCAGTTGGTCGTGCAGCTTGCCGCCGTGACGATCCAGTGCCGTGCGGGATCATAGACATCGTCATTGACGCCATAGACGATATTGGCCGCATCACCGTCCTTTACGGGGGCCGAGATCACCACTTTCTTCACCCCCGCTTCGAAATAGGGGGCGAGTTTCGCCTCGGTCTTGAAGACGCCGGTGCAATCGATCACCACATCCACCCCGTCAAGCGGCAGCGCGCTGAGGTCACGCGTGCCGATGAAGGGCAGGCGGGTGCCGTTGATCGTCACGCTGTCGGCGTCATGGGCGAAATCGGCCTGCCAGCGTCCGTGCACCGTGTCAAATTCCAGCAGATGCGCGTGCATTTCCGGGTCGCCCACCGCATCGTTGATCCATGCAATCTCGGCCCCTTGGTCCAGCAGCGGTTTCAGGGCGAGCTTGCCGATACGGCCAAGGCCGTTGATCGCGTAGGTGGTCATGCGGAAGTTCCTTCTTTGTCGGTTTGGCCAGCGTCATCCAGCGCCTTTTGCAGCGAGATGCGGTCGAGCGAGGTAAGCGGCAGGCTGGTAAAGCCCAGCATCCGGTTGCGCAGGGTGCCATAGGCCTGCTGGAAGGCGAGGCTCTTTTCCGCGTCGGAGCCTTCGACCTTGACCGGGTCGGGCAGCCCCCAATGCGCCGTGATCGGCTGGCCCGGCCATGTGGGGCATTCCTCATTGGCGGCCTGATTGCAGACGGTAAAGACGAAGTCGAAGGCCGGCGCATCCGCGGCCTGAAACTCAGAGATATGTTTTGACCTGAGGTGGGTCACGTCATGGCCCTTTTGTTCAAGCACTTCGACGGCGAATGGGTTCAGCTCAGACTGCGGGCGGGTGCCTGCCGAATAGACGTTGAACCGGTCCCCCGCGAGGTCGCGCAGGATGCTTTCGGCAAAGATCGACCGGGCGGAATTGCCGGTGCAGATGAACAGGACGTTGAACTTGTCGTCGGTCATGGGGGCGTTTCCATCTGAAGAGGTGAGGGGGAGGCAAATTTCGGGCCGGCCACGGCAGCAGTCGTTCAGTAGGTAGCCGATGGTGTCCCGGGCGGCCTCGATATCGATCGCATAGCGCAGGGATGTGCCCTGCCGTTCTTGGCTCACCAACCCCGCCTGCATCAGCGCGCCGATATAGGTCGAGAGGGTGTTGGGCTTGAGGCCGAGCGCCTGCGCCAGTTCGGTCGCGGGCACCCTGTCAGGGTAGCGGCGCATGAGCAGCCGAAACAGCGCGAGGCGCTGCGGATGGCCGAGGGTGGCAAGGCGGTTGGGGATCACTTGTTCCATAATTCATGAATTACAGAATTAATAAGCTTTGTGCCAGTGAAGTTTTTGTAACAGCGTCAAATCGCCTGCGCCCGTATCGCCCCTATCCACCGCGATTCATCGAAACCTATAAATATTACCAGCTTTACAGATGCGCCCCGGCGCGCGCAGTCAAGATGCGCCGGAAAGTTAATCAAACTATAACAAATGCTTGAAGATCGACGGCGCGAATCTTGCTATCCGAGTTTGCGGCTGTGCTGAATGGCCGTCAGACATAAGATGCGCGCTCAGGCTGACGCGACCTTTTGACAGGGCCTGCCATTTGGCTCTGTTTCGGTCCCCGCTTTCGGAAGCCGCGCCCCTGTCCGCTGTGTTGGACGACCGTGTTTTTGTAAGGGGCGCATTGGTTTGCGGGCGGGGGCCGCTTTATGCTCTGCACCGCTTCGCGGGCAGGCGGACGTGCCGACCTTTCGTCGGGCGGCTCTTTCGCTTGACCCTTGGTCATCGGGACAAAATTGCAACGTTTTGGCCCGTTTCCCCTATTCCGAGAAATCATTCGACGGCGGGCATGTTCCCTCACTGGTTGAGGTGCCCTAACTGAATGCTCAGTTTTTAATCGCATGAGCTTTGAACGCCGCCCTATGGTGACACCGCTTTCCGACCGCTACCTCCTATTGAAAGAACAGCGCCCCGACATCAAACCCGCCGAGATGTTGCAGGTTTTGGCGCAGGATATGGGGCTGAACAACCTGTCCTATCTGGGGTTTCACAAGACTGGCGCCAGTGGCAGTGATCCGGTCATTCACTCGACCTATGATCCCGCTTGGCTGACACGCTACCAAGAGGAAAGCTACCATCTGATCGACCCGGTGGTCGACAAATCCCTCGAAGGTACCCTGCCGGTGGATTGGAGCGAGCTGCCCAAGGTCGACCGGACCACGCGCAATTTCTTTGGCGAGGCGATGGAGTTCGGCGTGCGACAGAACGGTGTGTCGATCCCCATTCGGGACCACGCACATGGCAAAGCGGTGCTGACGCTGAACTCTGACCTGCGCATTCACGAATGGCGCAAGTACAAGCGCGGGATCATCGCCGATGCGATCTATCTGGGCTGTCTGATCCAAAGCGATATGGTAGCGGATATCGCCCCCGCCGCGCCGGGGCCACGGCTGAGCAACCGTGAAAAGGAAGTGCTGAAATGGGCCGCGGTGGGCAAAACGGCATGGGAGACGGCGCAGATCATGACGGTGGCGGCCAGCACGGTGAACCATCATCTGTATAACGCCTGCGCCAAGCTGGACGTGACCAACAAGACCCATGCGGTGGCCAAGGCGATCCGGGCGCAGATCATCACGATCTGATCGGGCGGGCAGGGCTTGGCGCCGGCTTCGCTGCGCGGTAAGCCGCCCGCAACATAGGAGAGCGATATGGAACTGCGCGACAAACGTATTTTGGTCACCGGCGGCAGCGACGGGATCGGGCGGCACATCTGTCTGAAACTGGCGGAGACGGGCGCGCGGCTGGCCATTCTGGGCCGGGATGAGACACGCCTTCAGGCCGTGGCCGAAGCCTGCCAAGCCGCCGGCGCGGCAGAGGCGGTGGGGCTGACCTGCGATCTGCAAAACCCTTCGGCGATCGACCAGACCGCCGCGCAGGTGGTGGACCGTTTTGGCGGCTTGGACATCCTGATCAACAACGCAGGGATTTGGCACAAGGCAGGCCCGCTCGACACGATCGCGCCCGAAATGCTGCAGGCGACGGTGCAGACCAATTTGACCGGCCTCATGCAGATGACGCAGGCCACGCTGCCCGCGTTACGCGACAATGACGAGGCGATCATCCTCAATGTCGTCTCCAAATCCGGTGTCGTGGCGCAGGCGGGGCAGTCGGTCTATACGGCCACGAAATACGGCGTGCGCGGCTTTACCGAGGTGCTGAAAGCGGATGAGGAGAGCACCGGCGTGCGGGTGGGCGGGCTGTATCAGTCGGGCACCAATACCGGCATGTTCGCCAAGGCCGGAGAGGACGTGCCGAACCATATCTTTACCGAGCCGGATGATCTGGCCGATGTGGTGGTCTTTGTCCTGTCCCGCCCGCCGAAGCTTTGGATTCACGACATCCGTATCGAACTCTAAGCGCGGGCGCGGCGCTCAGTCGGTGCTTTGCAGCGCGCTTGGGGCGGCTTGCGGGGTGGTCTCTGCCCCGGCGCCGATGCCGAATTCGACATGGAAGGTCGATCCGACGCCGACTTCGCTTTCGTAAAACAGATCCCCCGCCATCTGCCGTGCCAGTTGGCGGGAGATATGCAGGCCGAGGCCGGAGCCTTGGGTTGATTTCTGCCCGTCGTCGTCAAGCTGCCCGAAACGGCCAAAGACCTTTTCCTCCATCCCCTCGGGAATGCCGCGCCCATGATCGCGGATCGAGACCCGCACGCGCCCGTTGTTGGTGGTCAGCGTGCCCTCCACCGTGTCCCCCACATTCGAGAATTTCACCGCGTTCGAGATCAGGTTGTCGACCACCTGCCGGATGGCAAAGGCATCGCCCAAGACAACGGCGGGCTGGCCGACGCTGCCGATATCCAGCCGCACGCCGCGCTCATGGGCATACATGCGGTTTTCTTCGATGCTTTCGCGCAGCAGGGCGGGAAGATCGACGGGCAGCCATTCAAGCGACAGCGCCTGCACCTCAAGTTTCTGCACCAGCAGGATATTGTCGACCAGCCGCGACAGGCGCACCCCATTGCGGTGGGCAATGTCGAGCGAGGAGCGCAGCGGGCCTTTGATCTCGCCCAGCTTGCCGCTGAGGGCCAGAGCCAAGCCGCCTTTCAGAGAGGTCAGCGGCGTGCGCAGCTCATGGCTGACGACCGAGATGAATTCATCTTTGGCACGGTTCGCCTCATCCGCCTCTCTCAGCGCCCGCTCTAGGGCCGTGGTGGTGGCGATCCGCTCGGTGACATCGACGAAAGTAACGCTCCAGCCGATGGCGGGGCCAGCGGGGGCGAGGGGGTTTTCGATGGGTTGAACGCGCGGCTCATACAGCCGTTCGCTACAGGTGATATGGGCCGAGCCGTTCTGCGCCATTTGTGCTTCGATCCCCGCGATCAGATCGTGGCTCAATGTTGGATCGGACAGAAGCCCGCTGCGCTTGGCCGCGGCGTTCGAGCGGATGACGTGGCGCCGCGCGTCCAAAAGGATCAGCGGTTCGCTCATCGTGTCAAACAGGGTCGATTGCCCGACCGAGGGCATGTCCATCGTCTTGTTCGTGACCAGCAACCACGAAAAGGCGAAGATGCCCAAGGTGAACATGAAGGCGGTCGGATCAAGGCCGACGACAGTAAAACCAAGCAGCGCATAGGCCGCGTTCGCACCCAATGGGATCAGCGTGATCACCACCAGCATCGTCAGCAGCGGCCAAGCGGCCCGTTTCGCGCGAAAGAACGCCCGGCCCAGCCAGATGAGCGTCGCCATCACAAAGCAATAGAGCACGGCAAGAACGAGGAAATACCCCGGCCCATGTTCAAAGGTGATCTGATCGTCGCCCGGCTGAAGTGCGGTTTCGGTGGTATAGATCAGGTGGTGCCAATCGTTCGTCGCGGCAAGGCCGAAGGCCGCAAGCGGCACGGCAATCAGGGCCAGAAGGCTCACCCACCCGCGCGACCGGCTGGAGGGGCCGACATATTCGAAGATAAAGAAAGACCACGCCACCGGCACCAGCCCATGCCCCAGCCACGCAAGCTGCGCCTGTTGCATCTGGCAGGCGTAGGCGGGCGTTGCAGCTTCGGCCCCGACCATCATCAGGGTCCAGATCATCCCCAAAAAGGTGAGCGCATAGTAAATTTTGCCATGGAACTCTTGGAACTTGAGCGTCCAGAAGGCGACAGCCGCGGCGATCGTACTAACGGCGAGCACGGTCCAATAGACCGGGTCCAGCATCAGCCCTTGAAAACACGTTAGCATGGCGGAAGTACCTATGATCAAAAATGAATGTGCGCAGACCAGCATTAAAATGCGGCGCAAGTTTGGCGCTGTAGTGGCGTATTATGGCCAGCAAGTGCAACCCTTGGATGTGATTTGGGGCCGCAAGTACCGTTGATCATGCGTGCAAGGCGGCCCGGTTGCCTCTGCGAAAGGGGGGGGCGAAGGGCGCTGAGAACAGGGTTCGCGGTACAGTCGAAGGCAGCAGCGCGTAGCGGCATTTCGCCGGATGCTTGTTCAAAGACGGTATGGGGGCATCCGGCGCAATCAGGTCCCGCCCGCGGTTTTGCCAGAGGGAATTACCGCCAAAAAGAACGCACTCGAACACTGTTTCGACGCAATCCTTGCGCAACACTTGCCTCATTATCTTGAGGTTTAATAATGCTGACAGTGGCTCATTCTATGCACTCTGACCATGATATGATGCTGGTCTTGCTTGCCGCGCTCTTGTGCGTATTCGGCAGCTGGGTAATCGCAAACCTTTACCGGCATGCGCTCAAACAGAAGCCGCGGCAGGCGTTACTTTGGTATTTCCTGACCGCCGTGACCTCGGGCATCGCCATCTGGTGCACGCATTTCATCGCTATGTTGGCCTATCAGCCTGACGCGCCGGTAAGCTTTGATTTCGGGCTAACCTTCGTGTCGCTGTTGATCGCGATTATCGGCTCTACGGTCGGCATTTTGATCGCGGGGATGTTCCGCAGGCGGGTCACCACCGTGATTGGCGGGGTGATCTTGGGGCTATCGATCTCGGCCATGCATTACACCGGGATGGTCGCCTATCGGATCGAGGGGGTCATCTTTTGGGACAAGACCTATCTCGTCGCATCGGTCCTGCTGGCCATGGTGCTATCGACCGTGGCTCTGTTCTTTGGTGCGCAAAACGGGAAATACGCCACGGGCAAGATGACGGGCAGCTTTGCGCTGGCGATCATCGGGCTGCATTTCACCGGCATGGCCGCCTTTCATGTGACGCCGACCTGTTTGACCGGCCATAGCAACCCGGATGAGTTCAGGTTGCTGGCGATGGTCATCGCGGGAACGGCTGCGATGATCGTGATGGGTGGGCTGTTCACCTATTTCATCGAAAACCGCACCCGGATGGAGAATATCGTCGAGCTGCGCCAAGCGCGGGATGAGGCCCGCGATGCCAGCCGCGCCAAGTCGGAGTTCATGAGTGTGCTGAGCCATGAACTGCGCACGCCGCTGACCATCATCAACGGCTATGCCAGCTTCCTGACCAACCTCAAAGGCCATACCATGGCCAAGCTGAAGCCGAACGAGCCGATCTCAAAGGTGCATTTCGATGAGTTGGGCGACCAGACAGAGCGCTACGGCGGGCGTATCAAATCCGCGGGCGACCATCTGTTGACCATTATCAACGAACTTCTCGACTATACGAGCATTGAATTGAATTCCGTGAAGCTCAACAGATGGAGTGGTTGCCGCCCTCCCCAGACGGCATCGCAATGTGCCAAGGTCGTGGTGTTGAAAGCCACACAAA
>NZ_JBIFFO010000053.1:0-2516 GCF_043557115.1 Sulfitobacter sp. 1A13679 | reverse complement strand
GTAAGCGGCGGCTACGTAGCACTTAGGATCAGCTTGACGGCTGGAAATTCCACGGAAGTAGGTCGTCGATGCGATTGGCCGGATGGCCTGCTGCAATCGCTTCAAGCGTCGCTTTGAGATATGCGAACGGTTCGACATCATTGACCTTCGCAGTCGCTATGAGAGATGCGATGCGGCCCCAGGCGTGGCCACCTTCGTCGTGACCGGCAAAAAGCGCGTTCTTTCGCGTCAATGCAATTGTTCGGATCAGGTTCTCGACTGCATTGGAGTCGATCTCGACCCGGCCGTCGTGCAGGAAGGTCTGCAGCCCGCTCCACTGCCGATGGATATAGGTCAACTTCTCGCCGAGACGGGACTTCGAGGAAATCCGGCGCCGTTGGCTCTGAAGCCACTCGCCGAACTCTGCCATCAATGGTGCCGTGCGGGCCTGACGTGCCGAGAGACGCTGACCCGGACCCATCCCACGGATCTCGCTTTCAATGCGGTAGAACTCTGCGATCCGACGCAGCCCTTCTGCGGCGATCTCTGAGCCGTCTCGATCAAAGACCTCTTTCAGCTTGCGGCGTGCGTGTGCCCAACAATACGCGACAGTGATTGGCGCGCCACCTTTCCGCGACGGGCGCGTGAGCCGGTTGTAGCCAGCATAGCCGTCCAGTTGCAGAGTGCCGTCAAAGCCCCGCAATATCTGTTCTGCATTCTGCCCTGCACGACCCGGGGCATAGGTGAAGACAACGCCTGGCGGATCATCTCCACCCCATCCTCGGTCGTCGCGCGCCAGTGCCCAAAGGTATCCTGTCTTCGTGCGGCCTCGACCCGGGTCCAGAACGGGGACCGTTGTCTCATCCATAAATAGCTTGCCGGACTTCTTTAGATGCTCAGCCAAGCGGTCCACGACAGGGCTCAGATGGAAAGCCGCTGTGCCCACCCAATCGGCCAAAGTGCTGCGGTGGATATCGATGCCGGAGCGGGCAAGGATTTGGCTTTGACGATACAACGGCAAATGGTCTGAGAATTTGCTGACAAGCACATGTGCGATGGCGCCCTCAGTCGGCAACCCGCCTTCGATCAGATGCGCAGGAGCCGGGGCCTGCGTGATACCTTCAGCGCAGGAACGGCAAGCATATTTGGGGCGAACGGTGACGATGACACGCAGCTGCGCTGGAATGATATCCAGCCGCTCGGTGCGGTCTTCACCTATACGGTGCATCTCGCCACACCCGCAGGGGCAGTTCAAACTCTGAGGCTCGACCACCCGCTCAACCCGCGGGAGGCCTGCGGGAAGATTGCCACGATTGCGCCGGGCAGCTTTGCGAGGCCGTGCCTCTGAGGGCGCCTGCTCAGCTTGCTGATTCTCAACTTCAGCGACGGCAACTTCAAGGTCTTCAAAAGCCAGCTGCCGTTCATCCTCGCTTAACTTCTCCGAGCGCTTGCCATGTGTGGCGTTCTTGAGCTCGGCAATGAGGTGCTCCAGACGCTTAACCAAAACTTCCAGCTCAGATGTTTTGGTTTGTAGCCCGGTCGTCTCTTGCTTCAGCGATTTGTTCTCGCGCAGCACCGCCAAGACAGCTTCACGCTGGCTCTCGGGGATGGCAGATATATCGATGGGCGGCAGGTCGGACATGCCCGGAGTATAGCTTGATTTACGCCCAAATGGGCAGGTCTTTTGGGCACCCGAGTCACTCTGCCGCAGCCGGTCTGCGGGGTTCTAAAGAGCGCACCCGGCGCCAGTCCAGCCCTGCAAAAAGCGCCTCGAATTGGGGGCGGTTCAGGGTGATCACGCCATCTCGAATGGCGGGCCAAATGAAGCTGTTCTCCTCAAGTCGTTTGTAGGTCATCACGAGCCCGCTGCCGTCCCAGAACAAAATCTTCATCCTGTCGGCCCGTTTGGCGCGGAACACAAAGACTGTTCCGGTAAAGGGGTCTTGGGCCAATGCCGACTGCACCATCGAAGCCAATCCATCGTGTCCTTTACGGAAGTCCACCGGCCGCGTCGCAACCAATATCCGAACGCCTTGCGATGGCATCAGCATGAAGAAGCTTCAAGCGCATGGGCGATCTCTGCAATCCGGGAGGCAGATGTCTGCAGCGGCAGCTCGATGGCGATCTCTCCAAAGATCAATCTGATCGCCTCATTCGGAACAGTCAGAGCTTCTGTGGGCTCTTCCGGCCCAGCAGAAACCACCAGTGGAGCGAAGAGCGGCTCAGCGGCCTCCGGCGCCGGCAGCAACAGCTTTCCTTGTTTGGCCAGACGACGCCACGCCGATAGCTGGTTCGGAAGGATGCCATATCGCTCAGCAACAGCGTTCACCGTTACACCGACCTCAAGCGTGTCCGCCACCGCCTGTGCTTTTGCGGTATCCGACCAACGGCGATGGCCGGACGCAAAAATCTCAACGCCAAGCGATCTGAGAAACGAATTTGTAGCGCACATTGCGAAACGCACTCCCCGTCATAAGATGCGTTCGTTCTCGCAGCGCGGATCACACCCTACAACGTGACTCCGGGCCACCGCTTAC
>NZ_JBIFFO010000008.1:0-161862 GCF_043557115.1 Sulfitobacter sp. 1A13679 | reverse complement strand
GGGAAGTGTGTTCACATGGGTCAATTCTCAGTGACAATTTATGGGGCTACCGGGTCAGTTCTCAGTGACAATCAACAGTATCACTTCCAACCAATGTCTGCTCTTGCAATGCTGCAGTGCAGCGCGAGTTATCGAAACCAAGGGCAGGTCTGGACCGGACGTTACACATTCGGGGACCGGGGTCGAGAATCGGCTTCGAAAAGACCGTCGTCGGCGGGACCGGCTGATCAGTCAGCTTAAGATGTAAACAGGTCGTACACTGCTTGAGACGGTCGTTCGGGAAGGCCTCCAATATTATTGATCGACCGCGCAGAATTTCAGCAGGCAGCACAAAGACAACTCCCGATTCACGCTCTTTGAGCTCGGCCTGTAATTTTTCGTCCCTTGCTTGTCGAAATCCGGGCTGAGGGACCGCAGAGAATCTTTCGCAGCCTCAAACGATGGAATCTGGTCACCATTGCGATATCGGCGCGGATTGCGAAGTAAGTTTCTGGGATCTGAGCCCAATGAGCGCCGGTGCCGACTAGAGGCGGAGAACCTGGCCTTAACGATCAGATACCTATCGCCATGCTGCGCTCTTACGAGATGCCTAAAGCAGTCGAGCCTACAAAATGTGAATGAAACGCTGAAGGAAGCCAAATCAACTGGGATTGGCTACCTTCCTCATATTATTCATTAGCTTACCACTGGGTGGGCGCTAATGTGTTTGTGTATGGGCGTCAAACATTCGCAAATGGGCTTTATATGCTTGGCATATCAATACTCCTTTCTTGGCTAGTCAGCTACAACCCGAGGTGCCGCCGCAGGTGTTGCACTTCATACAGGTGCCGTTGCGAACCAATGTGTAGTTGCCGCATTCACCGCAGGCTTCGCCCTCATAGCCCTGCATCTTGGCTTTGGCCCGCGCATCGAGGCTGACCGCGCCAGTGCTGACGGAGGCCGAGGGTTGCACCGCGACCGCCACGTCGCCGCCGCTCACTTGGGGCGCGTATGCGGTGCTCGGCTCGACGCCCTGCCCGCCTTGCAGCACCACCAACTCTTGCGGAAGGCGGTTGCGCAGATAGCCGGTGGAGCTGATTTGCTTGAGCACTTCCAAGGACTTATTCGCGGCCCCCTCGCTCAACTCGCTGACGTTCGAGAGGTTCTCTTCCTCGCCCCGGCCCAGATCGTCAAAGGTCGCGCCCTCGGGCTTCACATGCGCCAGATCGGTGCGGTCGAGGTAGCTCACCGCCAATTCACGGAACACATAGTCGAGGATCGAGGTCGCCTGCTTGATGCTGTCGTTGCCCTGCACCATGCCCGCCGGTTCGAACTTGGTGAAGGTGAAGGCGTCAACGAATTCCTCCAGCGGCACGCCGTATTGCAGACCGACCGAGACCGCGATGGCGAAGTTGTTCATCATCGCCCGGAAGCCCGCACCTTCCTTGTGCATGTCGATGAAGATCTCGCCGAGCTTGCCATCCTCATATTCGCCGGTGCGCAGGTAGACCTTGTGACCGCCGACGTTGGCCTTCTGGGTATAGCCCTTGCGGCGCTGCGGCATCTTCTCGCGATGCGATTTGATGATCTCTCTAACGATCACCTTCTCAACGATCTTCTCGGCCAGTACGGCGGCCTTCTCATGGGTGTTGCCACTTTCCAGCGTCTCGGCGGCGTCCTCGTCGTCCTCGACGAGTGCGGCGGCCAAGGGCTGGCTCAGCTTCGAGCCATCGCGGTAGAGCGCGTTGGCCTTGATGCCCAAGGACCAGCTGAGTTCATAAGCCTTCTGGCAATCCTCAATCGTCGCGTCATTCGGCATGTTGATCGTCTTGGAAATCGCCCCCGAGATAAAGCTCTGCGCCGCTGCCATCATGTGGATGTGGCTGTTGACCGACAGGTAACGCTTGCCCTTCTTGCCGCAGGGGTTGGCACAGTCGAAGATGTCGTAATGCTCCTCGCGCAGATGCGGCGCGCCTTCGAGCGTCATGGTCCCGCAGACGTGGTCATTGGCCGCTTCGATATCGGCCTTGCTGAAACCGAGGGAGCGGAGCAGATCGAAGGTCGGGTCTTTCAGCTTTTCGGTCGGAATGCCCAGCACCTGCGTGCAGAAGGCTTCGCCTAGCGTCCATTGGTTGAAGACAAAGCGGATGTCGAAAGCCTGTTTCAGCGCGGCGTCGATCTTGGCCAATTCATTGGCGCCAAAGCCGTGCCCTGCCAGCGTGGTGTGGTTGATCGCGGGCGCATTGCCGATGGTGCCGTGGCCGACGGCATAGCTGACGATCTCTTCGATCTGAGCCGACCCGTAGCCAAGTTTTTCCAGCGCGGCAGGCACGGATTGGTTGATGATTTTGAAGTATCCACCCCCGGCGAGCTTCTTGAACTTCACCAGCGCGAAGTCGGGCTCGATGCCCGTCGTGTCGCAGTCCATGACCAGACCGATGGTGCCGGTGGGCGCAATGACCGAAGTTTGCGCGTTGCGGTAGCCATGCGCTTCGCCCAGTTTCAGCGCCTCGTCCCAGCAGGATTTGGCGATGTCGACCAACCCTGCCTGCGGGCAGTTGGCGTGATCCAGCGGCACCGGCTTGACCGACAGCTTCTCGTAGCCGTCCGCTTCCCCATAGGCCGCGGTGCGGTGGTTGCGGATGATGCGCAGCATGTGCTCGGCGTTCTTGGCATAGCCAGGGAAAGCGCCCAATTCGCCCGCCATCTCAGCGGAGGTCGCATAGGCCACGCCGGTCATGATCGCGGTCAGGGCACCGCCCAAAGCGCGGCCTTCGTCGCTGTCATAGGAATAGCCCATGTTCATCAGCAAGCCGCCGATATTGGCATAGCCCAGACCCAGCGTGCGGAAGTCATAAGACCGCTGCGCGATTTCCTTGGAGGGGAACTGCGCCATCATCACGCTGATTTCCAGTGTCACGGTCCAGAGCCGCGCGGCATGCATGTAGTCCTCGACCTGAAAGACCCCGTCCTGAAGGAAGGTCAGCAGGTTCATCGAGGCCAAGTTGCAGGCCGTGTCGTCGAGGAACATGTACTCCGAACAGGGGTTCGAGCCGCGGATCGCGCCGTCTTCGGGGCAAGTGTGCCAGTCGTTCACGGTGTCGTGGTACTGGATGCCCGGATCGGCGCAGGCCCATGCGGCATGGCCGACCTGATCCCACAGGTCACGGGCGCGGACGGTCTTGACCACCCGGCTCTCGGTGCGGCTGATCAACTCCCAGTCGGCATCCTTCTCCACGGCCTTCAGGAAGGCGTTGGTGACGCGGATCGAGTTGTTGGAGTTCTGGCCGGAGACGGAGTTGTAGGCCTCGCTATCCCAGTCGGTGTCATAGGTCGGGAACTCGATGCCGGTGTGGCCCTGCTTGGCATAGTCCAGCACGCGTTTGACGTAAGTTTCGGGGATCGCGACCTTCTTGGCCTCGCGGATCGCCTGTTTCAGCGCGGCGTTCTTGGCCGGGTCATAGGCATCCGCCTCGGCCCCGTCCCATGCCTTGATCGCGTCGAACAAAAGGTTGAGCTTCTGCTCGTGCATCTTGGAGCCGGCGACGATGGAGGCCACCTTCTGCTCTTCGAGCACCTTCCAGTTGATGAAATCCTCGATATCGGGATGGTCGGCGTCGACGATCACCATCTTGGCCGCGCGGCGGGTGGTGCCGCCGGATTTGATGGCGCCAGCGGCGCGGTCCCCGATCTTGAGGAACCCCATCAAACCCGACGACTTGCCGCCGCCCGACAGCTTCTCGCCCTCTCCGCGGAGCGATGAAAAGTTGGTGCCCGTGCCCGAGCCGTATTTGAACAGACGTGCCTCGCGAACCCAGAGGTCCATGATGCCGCCATCGCCCACCAGATCGTCGCCCACAGACTGGATGAAGCAGGCATGCGGCTGCGGGTGCTCATAGGAGGATTTCGACCGGGTCAGCTTACCGGTTTTGTAGTCGACGTAGTAATGCCCCTGCGCCGGGCCGTCGATGCCATAGGCCCAGTGCAGACCGGTGTTGAACCACTGCGGGCTGTTCGGGGCCGCGCGCTGGCTGGCGAGCATGTGGCGCATCTCGTCGTAATAGGCGCGGGCGTCTTCCTCGGTGGTGAAATAGCCGCCTTTCCAGCCCCAGTAGGCCCAAGCGCCCGCCAGACGGTCGAAGACCTGCTTGGAGGAGGTCTCCCCGCCCATCTCGGCCCCTTCGGCGGGCTCAGAACGCCACAGGAACTCAGGCACGTCCTTTTCCTTGACCTTGCGGGTCTTGCTGGGCACGCCCGCCTTGCGGAAATACTTCTGTGCGATCACGTCGCTGGCGACCTGGCTCCAGGATTTGGGCACTTCGACGTTGTCGAGCTTGAACACCACCGAACCGTCAGGGTTGCGGATCTCTGACACCGTGGTGACAAAGTCCAAATCCGCATAGGCATCCTGCCCGGCCTTGGTGAAATTCCGTTCAATCTTCATCGTCGCTGCCCTTTTTCAAACTCTCAAAATCCTGAGCCGACCTGCCCACGGCAGGCCGTCTCACCCCTATGTGCTGGCAGTTTGAACAAAGCTTCCCCGCGCCACCTGCTGACGCAAGCGGCCCGAAACCGATTAAAACGCTGGCTCTATACTCTGTCCCCGCCGCCCAAGCGCCCCGTTGCGTTAACCACAACATATTGTGGCGCTTTACTTGATCCCCACAAACTGACGTAGATCGCACTATTTGGTCAACGGTTTTTTTCGGAATTATTTCGGGGCGGGGAGTTGACCGAAGCCCCCCGATTTGCCCCGCGCACTACCCCAGTGATTCAGCCTCAGGATATCCCCAAAGATACCCGCAAGTCCGATTGGTGGGCGGCTTTGAAATAATCCATTGCAGGGGCCGGGTTAGCGGAGGTGTTTGAGAGATTGGTTGTATTCATCCACAGCCCAAGACCGCCCGCCGCGCGACAGGCCGCCGAAAGTGGGCTCTGTGCCACGATCACCCGGCCCAAGCCCTCTGCCCGATGTCCGCGTCTAAAACCGCGGCAGAATCATCACGTTCCCGGCGCGCACAGGCGCAAACTGCCAATGCGGCGGCGGCAGCTACTATATCTTGTGCAGAATGAGGATAGGACAACGGGCGCACCTCAACCAAAGCGGGAAGCGCTACACCAGCGATGTTGGAAGAAAATGGTCGGAGCGAGAGGATTCGAACCTCCGACCCCCTGTACCCAAAACAGGTGCGCTACCAGGCTGCGCCACGCTCCGACTGGGGCTTCTTTAGCCATAAGCCCGCCAATTGAAAAGCCCCGATTGACCTTAAAATTGGAAAATCCGCGAAGTCTTTAGCAGGGCCAAGCCGGAGCGTTCCCGGCAAAGGCCGGATGGCGGATTTCGCTGCCTTCGGTGATCCCAAGGCGTTTCGACAGGCCGCCGTTGATCTCCAGCACCGACAGCAAATCGTCGCCGCCCGGGATCGGTGTTTCGTCAAGCGGTTTGGCGGAGTGGTGGATCTTCTGCACCACACCCCTTTCGTCTATGAACAGCAAGTCCAGCGGGATCAACGTGTTGCGCATCCAGAAATTCAGGGGCTGAGGTCTTTCGTAGATAAAGAGCATGCCCGCGCTCAGGGGCAGCGAACGCCGATGCATCAGCCCCTTGGCGCGTTCCGCCGTGTCATCGGCCACTTCGACAGAGAAGCGGGCCTTCCCCCACTCCCCGCGGAGCGCCACGGAATCGATACGGCAAACCTCGGCCACCGCCGCGCCGGTCAGCAGCAGAGCAGCCAGTGCCGCCCCTGCCATATGCCTTGCCAGTCGCCTGACCTTTAGCCGTCTATCACCGCGTCCCATGAGCTTACCTCCGCCGCCAGATGGCCCCGATCGCCAACAATCACACGCATGGCAAGTGCTTCGCCCGGTTGCAAATCACAAAGTCCGGATTGGCGTAGCACGTCGATATGCAAAAACACATCTTCCGCGCAGCCAAAGACATTTGCAAACCCGAATCCCTTGGCCTTGTCGAACCATTTGACACGGGCGGGCTCAAATTCGGCGGTGGCCAGTTGCTCAGGATCGAAACCGGCGAATTCCACCACGGCGGCGGGCAATTCACTGGGCGCCTCGACGGAAAGCACTTCGACCGCCTGCGCGCCGCGCTCGGTCTGTTGCACCCGCACCGCCACCCGCGCTCCATCCGCGACAGAGCTTTGGCCGAAATTGCGCAGGACATTAACGTGCAGCAGGATGTCAGCCCCGCCCGCATCCGCGACCACAAAGCCGAAGCCCTTGACCGGATCGAACCATTTGACCACCCCTTCGAGAGGGTCGTCTATCGCTGCTGTTTCCGCTTGGGTCTCTGACACATCTTTCATCGGGTATCGCGCCGTCGGATCAAGGGTTGAGCCGGGTCACGGCCCAGGGTGCCGCGACATCTGCGCGCCGCCACTGGAAACGATCATGCAAGCGAAACTCGCCATCGGCCCAGAATTCGATTTCCAGCGGGGTGATCCGGTAGCCGCCCCAAAACGGCGGACGCTCAGGGTTCACCCCCTTCTGCGCCGTCACCTTGGCCACCTCGGCCATCAGCGCAGCGCGTCCCGAGAGCGGCTGCGACTGGCGCGAGGCCCAAGCCCCCAGACGGCTTTTGAGCGAGCGCGAGGCGTAATAGGCATCGGCCTGCGGCCCGTCCTCCCGGCTGATCAAACCGCGCACCCGCAGTTGGCGGCGCAGGGATTTCCAATGCATGACAAAGGCCGCCTTGCCCGCGCCGTCAAGTTCCTGCGCCTTCTGGCTTTCGTAATTGGTGTAAAAGACAAAAGCCTCCGGCTCGATCTCTTTCAGCAGCACCATGCGGGCGTTGGGCAGCCCTTGCGAATCTACCGTGCTGAGCGCGATGGCATTGGGATCATTAGGCTCGGTCGCCTCTGCTGCGGAAAGCCAACGCTGCGCAATTGCAAAGGGATCATCCCCCGCAAAAATACCAGTCCGCGTCTCCATTCGGCATCTCCTTCAGAGTGCTTTGCCTGTAGCCGGTTCTTCGCCGGGGTCCGATCCCTTCGGTATGGCATTTGTTAACAATCGGCAACTCAAAGGACAACCTCACCCGATTTCCGACAGTTAGCCGCCGATCTTATGGCAACTCTCGGGGGTGAAGGCGCCTGTGCAGTCTTGATGGTAGCGCTGCAATCGCCTAGACCAAGACAACCTCAACGGAACATAGACAAGAACATAGACAAGGCGGCGGAATGGGAAACGAACTGATGCAGGGCAAGCGCGGGCTCATCATGGGGCTGGCGAATGACAAATCCATCGCATGGGGCGTGGCCAAGGCTCTGGCCGATGCGGGGGCGGAACTTGCTTTTTCCTACCAAGGCGAAGCGCTGAAGAAACGCGTAGGCCCGCTGGCCGAGCAGCTTGGCAGCGACATCGTTCTGCCCTGCGACGTGGGCGATGAAGCGTCGATTGATGCGTTGTTCGAGAGCCTGAAAGAACGCTGGGGTGAGTTGGATTTCATCGTGCACGCCATCGGCTTTTCCGACAAGGGCGAGCTGCGGGGCCGCTACGTTGACACCAGCCGCGGCAATTTCGCCATGTCGATGGACATCTCCGTCTACTCCTTCACCGCCGTGATGCAGCGCGCCGAGAAGATGATGTCGCCCGGGGCAAGCGCGCTGACGCTGACCTACTACGGCGCCGAGAAGGTGATGCCGCATTACAATGTCATGGGCGTGGCCAAGGCGGCGCTGGAAGCGAGCGTAAAATACCTCGCCGAAGATCTGGGCAAGGACGGCATCCGCGTCAACGCGATCTCGGCGGGGCCGATCAAGACGCTGGCGGCTTCCGGCATCGGCGACTTCCGCTACATCATGAAATGGAACGAGTACAACTCGCCCCTGCGCCGCAACGTCACCACCGAGGACGTGGGCAAGGCCGCGCTGTTTTTGCTGTCGGATCTGGGCAGCGGCACCACGGGCGAGAACCTGCATGTCGACGCGGGCTATCACGTCGTCGGTATGAAGGCGGTTGACGCGCCCGACATGTCCAAGAAATAAGCCGCCCAAATCAATTCGCGCGGGTGCCCGCGCCAGCTGCTGCAAAGGACCACCATGACCAAATCCAAGGACGCCTCGCGCCTGCCCCATGAAAAGGGCTTTCACATCTCCTGGGATCAGATCCACCGCGACAGCCGCGCGCTGGCGTGGCGGCTGGACGGTCTGGGCCCCGACGATGGCGCTTGGCGTGCGGTCGTGGCAATCACCCGCGGCGGCATGGCGCCCGCGATGATCGTCGCGCGCGAGCTCGACATCCGCACCGTCGACACGATCTCGGTCATGTCCTACCACTCGGGCGGCGGGGCCGCCGACCAGCGCCGCGAGGCGAAGGTGCTGAAATCCCCCGACGCCGAGATGATGGGCGACGGCACCGGCATCCTGATCGTCGACGACCTTGTCGATAGCGGCAAGACCATCGAACTGGTGCGCGAGCTTTACCCGCAGGCGCATTTCGCCACCGTCTATGCCAAGCCCGAGGGCGAGCCGCAGGTCGATACTTTCATCACTGGCGTGAGCCAGGACACATGGATCTTCTTCCCGTGGGACATGGCCCTGCAATATGTCGAGCCCTACCGCGGCAAGGACTGACCGGCCCCGCGCCACCTGCCCTGCCCCTATCTGACCGGATACCTCCATGACGCTTCCGCGCACCGCCACCACATTCTTCCCCCCGGTGATGGAGGCGCGGCGCTGGCTCGACGGGGTCGACTTCCCGCCCGACCGCCCGCTTATTAACGTGAGCCAAGCCGCCCCCGTCGATCCGCCCCCCGAAGGGCTGCGCCGTGCGATGGCCGAGGTCACGCTGAACAACGATGAGGCGCATCTCTACGGGCCAGTGCTGGGCCTGCCGGAACTGCGCGCCGAACTGGCGCGGCAAACGGCCGAGAAATACGCGGGCGTGGTGACCGACGAACAGGTCTGCATCACCTCCGGCTGCAACCAGGCTTTCGCCGCCGCCATCGCCACGCTCTGCGGTGAAGGCGACGAGGTCATCATCCCGACGCCCTGGTACTTCAATCACAAGATGTGGCTTGACATGAGCGGCGTCACGGCGGTGCCACTGCCCGTCGAGGCCGACATGCTGCCCGACCCCGAAAAAGCCGCGGCAGCCGTCACCCCGCGCACCCGCGCCATCGCGCTGGTCACGCCCAACAACCCCGGCGGCGTGGAATATCCCGCGGCTCTGGTACAGGAATTCTTCGAACTGGCCCGCCGCCACGGCATTGCGCTGATCCTTGATGAGACCTACCGCGACTTCCACAGCCGCCCCGGCGCGCCGCATGCGCTGTTCCGCGACCCCGATTGGCATGACACGCTCATTCACCTCTATTCCTTCTCCAAAGCCTACCGCCTGACCGGCCACCGCGTCGGCGCGCTGATCGCCAGCCGCGCACGGTTGGCCGAGGTCGAGAAGTTCCTCGACACCGTCGCCATCTGCCCCGCGCAGATCGGCCAGCACGGCGCGCTTTGGGGGATGCAGAACCTCAGCGTATGGCTCGCCGAAGAACGCGAGGAAATCCTCGCCCGCCGCGCCGCAATTGCCGACCTGATGCCCCGGCTCGAACCGCTGGGCTGGGAGCTTCTGGGGCTGGGCGGCTACTTCGCCTATATGCGCCACCCCTTCGAGCTCTCCTCGGCCGATCTGGCGCGCGATCTGGTACGAGACGCGGGCGTGCTCTGCCTGCCCGGCACGATGTTCCAGCCCGAGGGCGACGCGCGCGGCGAAAGCCAGCTGCGCATCGCCTTTGCCAACCTCGACGCCGCCGGTCTGAAGGTGCTTTTCGACAGGCTTGCAGCCCTGCCACGCAACGCATAGACAGGTCCGAAATCAACGAGGGACCTTGTCATGGCCAAAAAGGGCTTCAGCTTTTCGAAAACCGCCGTCTGGGCCTTGATGGCCCTTTTGATCTTGGGTCTGGGCGGCTTTGGCGCGATCAACCTCAGCGGCAATCTGCGCAGCATCGGCACCGTGGGCGACAAGTCGATCTCGGTCGATCAATATGCCCGCCAGTTGCAGCAGGAAATCCGCGCGATCGAAGCGCAAACGGGGGAAAGCCTGCCCTTCGCCCGCGCCCAAGAGATGGGGCTGGACCGCGCCGTCCTGCAACGGATCGTGCGCAACCGCGCGTTGGACCATGAGGCCGACCAGATGGGCATCTCCATCGGGGACGCCACCCTGCGCGATGAGATCGTGGCAATCTCGGCCTTCCAAGGGATCGACGGCAACTTTGACCGCGAAGGCTATCGCTTTGCCCTTCAGCAAAGCGGGATGAGCGAGGCCGAGTTCGAACGCTCGATCCGCGAAGAAGCCGCGCGTGGCCTGCTCCAACGCGCCATTCTGGGCGGCGTCTCCATGCCCGACACCTATGCCCGCACGCTGGTCGATTACGTTGCCGAAGAGCGCAGCTTCACTTGGGCCCGGCTGAGCGAGGATGACCTCGACGTGCCCCTGCCCGCCGCCACCGAAGACGAATTGCGCGCCTATTACGACGCCAACACCGATGACTTCATGCTGCCCGCCAGCAAAAGCATCACCTACGCTTGGCTCGCTCCCGAAGACCTGCTGGACGAAGTCGAAGTGCCCGAAGAAGAACTGCGCGCCGAATATGACGCCCGCAGCGACGAATACGACCAGCCCGAGCGGCGTTTGGTCGAACGTCTGGTCTTTGCCGATCAGGAGGCCGCAGACCGCGCCGCCGCAGCGCTTGAGGTCGACGGCACCACTTTCGAGGCGCTGGTCGAAGAGCGCGGCTTGGCCTTGGCGGATGTCGATCTCGGCGATGTCGCAAAATCCGATCTTGATGATGCAGCCGATGCGGTCTTTGCCGCCGAAAGCGGTGACATCGTTGGCCCGCTGCCCAGCTCGCTCGGGCCGGCCCTGTTCCGCGTAAACGCCATCCTTCCCGCGCAGCATGTGCCTTTCGAAGAGGCCCGTGACGTGCTGGAAGAGACCCTCGCCATCTCCCGCGCCACCCGCGCTGTCGAGGCCCGTGCGCAAGAGATTGACGACCAGCTTGCCGGGGCTGCCACGCTCGAAGAATTGGCCCAAGAGACCAAGATGCGCCTTGGCACCATCGATTGGACCCAAGACAGCAGCGAGGGCATCGCCGCCTATGGCGCCTTCCGCGAGGCCGCGGCGGGGCTGAGCGCGAATGACTTCCCGCAGATCGACCAACTCGAAGACGGCGGCATCTTTGCCATGCGTCTGGATGAGACCAAAGACGCGCGCCCCGAACCTTTCGAAGAGGCCCGCGACGCCGTTGAGACCGCATGGCGCAACGCTCAGATCGTCGAGGCGCTGACCGAAAAGGCCGAGAGCCTGACCGAGACGCTGGCCGAAGAAGGGGGTTTTGAAGCCGCCGGTCTTTCGCCCCAGCTTGGCGAAGGGCTAACCCGCAGCTCCTATGTCGACGGCACGCCGGACGATTTCATGGATCAGGTCTTTGACCTCGACGAAGGCGGTGTGGCCGTCCTGCCCGCAGGCGATAGCGTCGTGGTTCTGCGCCTTGATGCCGTGACACCGGCAGGCGAAGACGACCAGACCCAAGCGCTGATGGACCGCCTCTCGCAGCAGTTGGATCAGGCGCTGGCCCAAGGTCTTTTCGATATCTACAGCAATGCCGTCATGCGCGAAGCCGATCCCCAGATCGACCAGCGCGCGGTCAATGCCGTGCATGTGAACTTTCCCTGATAGGCAATTTTGATGGCCCTGACCCCGGATTTCGACACTTTCGCCCGCGCCTATGAAGCGGGCGAAAACCAGATCGTCTACACCCGCCTTGCCGCCGACCTCGACACACCCGTTTCATTGATGCTCAAACTCACCGGCGCGGCGGAGAATGCCTTTGTGCTGGAATCCGTCACCGGCGGGGACGTACGCGGGCGGTATTCGATCATTGGCATGAAGCCCGACTTGATCTGGCGTTGCAGGGGGAAGACCGCTGCCCTCAACCGTGCCGCCCGTTATGATGCGGATGCCTTCGAGGATATGCCCGGCGACCCGCTGGACCGTCTGCGCGACGTGATCGCGGAATCGCGGATCACCCTGCCCGACGATCTGCCGCAAGCCGCCGCCGGGCTTTTCGGCTACCTCGGCTATGACATGATCCGGCTGGTGGAACATCTGCCCAATGTGAACCCCGACCCTCTGGGCCTGCCCGACGCCGTGATGGTGCGCCCTTCGGTCGTCGCAGTCCTCGACGGGGTCAAAGGCGAGGTGACCATCGTCTCCCCCGCTTGGGTGTCCGAGGGCCAAACCGCCCGCGCGGCCTATGCCCAAGCCGCCGAGCGGGTCATGGACGCCGTGCGCGATCTGGAACGCGCCATGCCGCAGACCTCCCGCAATTTGGGAGAGGCCGAAGACGCGCCGGAGCCGGTCAGCAATTTCACCCGTGAGGGCTATAAATCCGCCGTGGAAAAGGCGCGCGACTATATCAAGGCGGGCGATATCTTTCAGGTGGTGCCAAGCCAGCGGTGGGCCCAAGGTTTCACCCAACCGCCCTTCGCGCTCTACCGCAGCTTGCGGCGCACCAACCCCTCGCCCTTCATGTTCTATTTCAACTTCGGCGGCTTCCATGTGGTGGGTGCCAGCCCCGAAATCCTCGTGCGGGTATTCGGCAACGAAGTGACCATCCGACCCATTGCAGGCACCCGAAAACGTGGTGCTACGCCGGAGGAGGATCGCGCGCTGGAAGCCGATTTGCTTAGCGACCCCAAGGAGTTGGCGGAACACCTGATGCTTCTGGACTTGGGCCGCAACGACGTGGGCCGGGTCGCAAAGATCGGTAGCGTGCGCCCGACGGAAGAGTTCATCGTCGAGCGTTACAGCCACGTCATGCACATCGTCTCCAACGTGGTGGGCGAGTTGAAAGAGGGCAAGGACGCGCTCGACGCCTTTTTTGCCGGAATGCCTGCCGGCACCGTTTCCGGCGCGCCAAAGGTTCGCGCGATGGAGATCATCGACGAGTTGGAGCCTGAGAAACGCGGCGTCTATGGCGGCGGCGTGGGCTACTTCAGCGCGGGCGGCGACATGGACATGTGTATCGCCCTGCGCACCGCCGTGGTGAAGGACGAAACGCTCTATATCCAAGCAGGCGGCGGCGTGGTCTATGACAGCGATCCCGAGGCCGAATTCATGGAAACCGTGCATAAATCCGGCGCAATCCGCCGCGCGGCTGCGGATGCGTCGCGGTTCGGTGGCAAGGGCAACGGCTGACCATGGCCCCCCGCGCGCCCTTCCAGATCGCGGGGCATTCCGTCGCGCCCGGCAGCAGCCTTGCCGTTGATCTGCCCGTCTCGATCCTGCCGGACCACACGCCGGTGTATCTGTCGCTGGAAATCTTCCACGGCAAACGGCCCGGGCCGACGATGTTCGTCTCAGCAGCGGTGCATGGGGATGAGGTGATCGGCGTCGAGATCCTGCGCCGCCTGTTGCGCACGCCGCAACTCTCGGCGCTACGCGGCACGCTCATAGTCGTGCCTGTCGTGAACTCCTTCGGCTTCCTGAACCGCTCGCGCTACCTGCCCGACCGCCGTGATCTGAACCGCTGCTTCCCCGGCTCGCCCACCGGCAGCCTCGGCGCGCGGCTGGCGCATATCTTTTTGCAAGAGGTGGTGCTGCGCTGCGACTTCGGCATCGACCTGCATTCGGCAGCAATTCATCGCACGAACCTGCCGCAAGTGCGCGTCTCTCCGGCGGATAAGGTGACCCAGAAAATGGCGCTGGATTTCGGCGCGCCGGTGGTGCTGACCTCCCCCCTGCGCGACGGATCGCTGCGCGCGGTCGCCGCGAAACAAGGCACGCCGATCCTGCTCTACGAGGCGGGCGAAGGGCTGCGCTTTGACGAGATGGCCGTGCGTGCGGGGCTTGCTGGCATCCTGCGCGTGATGCGCGGCCAAGAAATGCTGCCCGCCAAGGGCATCGCCCGCGCTCGCAGCGCGCCCTATATCTGCACCGCTTCCCATTGGCTGCGCGCCCCCGCAGGCGGCCTGCTGCGCACCTTCCGGGCCGAGGGGGAAACCGTCGCCGAGGGCGATCTTCTGGCCATCGTCTCAGACCCTTTCGGCAAAGAGGAGGCCGAGCTTCTGGCCGATGCGCCCGGCATTCTCATCGGGCGGGCGATGCTGCCCATCGTTAACGAAGGCGATGCGGTCTTTCACCTTGCCAAACTCGGCCCCCGCGCGGCGGAGGCGACGGTGGATGAACTCGCCAGCCAGTTGGAGGAAGACCCGCTCTTCGACGAAGACGAGATCATCTAGCGCCAAGGCGCGCGCCGCGCCGGGTCATTCCTCGCGCAGCAGCACCGCCGAGATCGGGACCAAGGCCACATCGCTCGCGCGGTCTTGCAGCCCCCAGAGCAACAGGGCGGAGACGGTATCGGGGCGCAGGCGGCCCAGCATGATCACAGCACCCTCCTGCCCCGCTTTGAAAGCCGCTTGATCCAGAAAACGCCGGATCACCCGGGCCGATTGGTCTTTGCTGTCGAAATCGCGAAACACCGGATCGGCAGGCACACCCGCCTTGCGCGCCAGCTTGGGCATGGTGTTAAGCCCCTTGTCCTGCGTCACCAACCCGTGGCCTGATTGCGCGAGAATATCGGTCACCTGATCGGCCAGCGCGCGGCTGCCTTGAAAGCCGCTTTCGGTGCCTTCCAACACCCCCACCACCGGGCCAATCTGGTCGAGCGTGGCGCCAAATGTAGTCTCGGCATCGCTGGGCTGCGCGCCCTGCGGCAGGTCGACCATGGCCAAGACCTCGAACCCAGCCTCGCGGTAGGTTTCCACCCGCTCGGCGGCATCCGGCAGGGTGCTATCGACGGCGAAACTCAGCGGATAGGGAAAGCTGCGCAATGCGGCCAACCCGGCGCTGCCTGCGGTGACCGAGGTGCCATCGTCGATCAGCACCACGCTCATCAGCGGCTTGCCCTCAGGCAGGTCGCTCGGGAGGCTGTTGACCACCACAGGGCGCGGGTCCTCGTTCACGATTTCGTCAGCTTCAGCGGGCTCTGCCACCACCTCTGCACCGGGGCGGTTGATCACGACGCCTGTGTCTCGCTCGGTCAGGCTGGTCGCTGGTGTGCCGATGGCCGGGCGACTGTCGGCTTCAGTTTCAGCAGGCTCTGGGGTGGCTTCGGTAACCTCCGGCTCTTCCAGCGGCGCGGGGCTTGTCCCCTCGATGTTCTCCGGCTCAGGCACCGGGGAAGACAGGTCAGCTTCAGCGGTCTCCCCCTCACCGCGAGGCACGTCTTCGATCGCTCCGGCTTCAGCCTCCGGCTGTTCAACCACGACCTCCTCCGCCGGCAGGGTGATCGCCTCCTCCTCCTCGACCTCCGGCGCGGCCATGCCCTGCGGCGCGTCAAAGGCCCCTTCGATATCCGCCACATCCGGCGCGGGCGGCTGCGCGGGTTCGGTGCTGATCGAAAGCTCATCCGCCGCAGGCGGGGCATCCGGCGCTGCGGCCTGCGGATTGGGCAGCACAGGCTCTTCCGCGCCGGGCGACATCGGCGTCTGCCCCTCGGGAGCCGCGGGGGTGCTGAGCCCCTCGGCACCCCCGGTTTCAGGCAGACTGGCCGAGGTCTGCGTGTCGGGGTCAAGCGCGGCGAGGCTGTCTTGCTGCGGCACATCTGCGCGCGGCGCGGGGGCGTTCAACACCGGCGCGCTATCGCGGCTGCGCCCCTGCTCGCCTGCGTCCGTCACATTGATCCGCGCCGGGGCGGGGCCGGATCCGGGCGCATCGCCAACCTGCGGCGGCAGCGGCAAAGGCATCATCAGCGACACCGCACCGGCCACACCGATGCTTGCCACACCGCCCCAAATCAGCCCGCTCAGAACTCCGCGTGCCATCTGCGCTACTCCTGCTGTCTGCGCCATGGCCAGAAAGCCCGGCGTTCCCCTCAATTGGCTTGCCCCAAACTCTTGACGATGGAGTTCAAGCCTGAACATGTATGCGAAAACCTATACCGCGCTCCGGCGCGGTTTCTCCAGTCCTAATACAAAGAAATGCCTGCCTGTGCTGCTGCTCATCGATAACTACGACAGCTTTACCTATAACTTGGTCCACTATCTGGGCAGCCTCGGGGCGGATGTGCAGGTGCACCGCAACGACGCGCTCAGCGTGGGCGAAGCGATGGCCATGAACCCCGCCGGTATCCTGCTGTCTCCCGGCCCCTGCGACCCCGACCAAGCGGGAATTTGCCTAGAGCTGACCCATGCCGCTGCTGCCGCGCGCGTGCCGCTTCTCGGGGTCTGCCTTGGCCATCAAACGCTTGGCCAAGCCTTTGGCGGAAAGGTCGTGCGCGCGGATGATATCGTGCATGGTAAACTGGGCCAGATGCAGCACGACGGGCGCGGCGTTTTCGCCGGGCTCCCCTCGCCCTTCGGGGCCACGCGCTATCACTCGCTGGTGGTCGAACGCGCGAGCCTGCCCGACTGCCTTGAGATTACCGCAGCGCTTGAAGACGGCACCATCATGGGCCTGCAACACCGGGAGTTGCCCCTGCACGGCGTGCAATTCCACCCGGAATCGATCCGGTCCGAGCATGGCCACGCCCTGCTGCAAAACTTCCTGAACGAGATGAAGGTCCCGGCATGAGTAGCGCGCTGAAACCCCTGCTGGATGCCGCCGCGAACGGGCCGCTGACCTCGGATCAGGCCGTTGAAGCCTTTGAAATTCTGTTCGAGGGCGAAGCGACCCCCAGCCAGATCGGCGGGTTCCTCATGGCGCTGCGCACACGCGGGGAGACGGTCACCGAATATGCCGCCGCGGCACAGGTCATGCGCAGCAAATGCAACGCCGTCCGCGCGCCCGAAGGCGCGATCGACATCGTTGGTACCGGCGGTGACGGCAAGGGCACGCTGAACATCTCAACCGCCGCCGCCTTCGTGGCCGCGGGCGCAGGCGCTGTCGTGGCGAAACACGGCAACCGCAACCTCAGTTCGAAATCAGGTGCTTCCGACGCGCTGTCGCAGCTGGGGATCAACGTCATGGTCGGCCCCGCGGTGGTCGAGCGTGAATTGGCCGAAGCTGGCATCGGTTTCATGATGGCGCCCATGCACCACCCCGCCGTCGCCCATGTCATGCCGACCCGGTCCGAGCTTGGCACCCGCACGATTTTTAACATCCTCGGGCCGCTGACCAATCCGGCAGGGGTCAAACGGCAGCTGACCGGCGCCTATACCCGCGATCTGATTGAACCGATGGCGCTGACACTCAAGCAGCTCGGTTCGGAAAAAGCATGGCTGGTGCATGGCTCCGATGGCACGGATGAGCTGACCATCACCGGCGTCAGTTGGGTCGCAGCACTGGAAGACGGTGTCGTCAACCTGCGCGAATTGCACCCCGAAGACGCGGGCCTCCCGGTCCATCCGTTCGAAGCTATCGCCGGGGGTGAGCCCGCCGAAAACACCAAACATTTCAAGGCGCTCCTGGACGGAGTTCCATCAGGCTACCGCGACGCTGTGTTGCTGAACGCAGCCTCTGCTTTGGTAGTGGCCGACGTGGCCCCGGATCTGAAAACCGGCGTCGAGATGGCCCGCGAAAGCATCGACAGCGGCGCGGCGCGTGACCGGATCGAAAAAGTGGCGCGGATCAGCCAGTCGGCATGACGCCACCGAGCCTCACTGCCCTCGGCGAATGGGCCGAACTGCCCTTTTTCGCCGAGGATTGGCCGCGCATAGCAGAGCGGCTCGCCGCAGAGACGCGGGAGGTTTTGCCGCCCGCCCCGCAGATATTCGCAGCACTTGAGCATCTGCAACCGTCGGCTTTGGAGGTGGTGATCCTTGGTCAAGACCCCTATCCGACTCCCGGCCATGCCCATGGCTACGCCTTCTCGGCCGAGCCGGATGTGCGCCCCATTCCCCGCTCCCTTGTCAATATCTTCAAGGAGTTAGACGCCGATCTTGGCGCATCACCGCAAGACCCAGACCTGCGGTTCTGGGCCGATCAAGGGGTTCTGCTGCTTAACAGCGTGCTGACCGTTCCGGCGGGCTGCGCGCATGGGCACGCGAGGCTCGGATGGCAAAGGTTAACCGCTCAGGTGCTCAACCGTCTTTCTGATCGCCCCCGCGCCTACCTGCTTTGGGGGGCGCATGCGCAAAAGGCGGCGGCAGAGGTCGATCCGGCGCGCAACCTGAAGATAGAGACGCCGCACCCTTCACCGCTATCTGCAAGGCGCGGCTTCTTCGGCTCACGCCCCTTCAGCCGCGTGAATGACTGGTTGCAGGGCCAAGGCAAGCCCGGCATACATTGGACAAAGCCGTGAGGAAGCCATGACCGCCACAATTCTTGAAAAAATCAAAGCCTACAAGCTGGACGAAATTGCCGCTGCCAAGGCCGAAAAATCGCAAGCAGAGGTCGAAGCTGCGGCCCGCGCCGCCCCGCCAGTCCGCCCCTTCGCGCAGAGCTTGCACAAAGCCTCCCGCGAAGGCTACGGCCTGATCGCCGAGATCAAAAAAGCCAGCCCCTCCAAAGGTTTGATCCGCGAAGATTTCGAACCCGCCGCCCTCGCCCGCGCCTATGCCGCAGGCGGCGCGACCTGCCTCTCGGTCCTTACCGACACCCCGAGTTTTCAAGGCGCGAAGGAATTCCTCGTCGAAGCCCGCGCCGAATGCGATCTGCCGGTCCTGCGCAAGGATTTCCTTTACGATCCCTATCAGGTCGCCGAAGCGCGCAGCCTTGGTGCCGACTGCATCCTGATCATTATGGCCTCCGTCTCTGACGCGCAGGCCGCGGAACTTGAGCAAGCCGCTGATGAATGGGGCATGGACGCGCTGATCGAGGTTCATGACGCGGAAGAACTGGCCCGGGCTGAAAAGCTCAACAGCCGCATGATCGGGATTAATAACCGTAACCTCAATACCTTCGAGACCTCTCTTGATGTGACGCGTCAACTGTCAGAGGCCGTCCCCCACGACCGTATGCTGGTTTGTGAATCCGGCCTCTACACCCCCGCCGATCTTGCTGATATGGCAATCTACGGCGCGCGCTGTTTCCTCATCGGCGAAAGCCTGATGCGCCAGCAAGATGTCGAACAGGCCACCCGCGATCTGCTCACAAACCCGCTCGTTCCCGGAGGGATGTAATGGCGCTCACCCATTTCGACGCCGAGGGCGACGCCCATATGGTCGATGTCTCGGAGAAAGCCGTGACTTCGCGGGTGGCCAAGGCTGAAAGCTACATCAAGATGGCGCCGGAAACCCTTGATATCATTACTGAAGGGCGCGCTAAGAAGGGTGATGTTCTGGGGGTCGCAAGGCTTGCCGGGATCATGGCGGCCAAACGGACGGCAGACCTGATCCCGCTTTGCCATCCTCTGCCGATCACCAAGGTGAGCGTCGATCTGACTCCCGACGCCGCACTGCCCGGCATTCGCATTCTCGCCACTGTCAAAACCACTGGCCAAACCGGGGTTGAGATGGAGGCCCTAACCGCGGCCTCCGTTACCGCTCTCACCGTCTATGACATGGCCAAAGCCGTGGATAAAGCGATGGAGATTGGCGGCACGCGGGTCGTTCTAAAAGATGGCGGCAAATCAGGCCGTTACGAGGCGACATGATCAGCGTCGAAGCGGCTTTGGAAGCCGTCCTGAACCTTGTTGCACCTCTGGAAACCGAAGAAGTCGCCCTTCGCGCCGCCAATGGCCGTGTCTTGTCGCAGCCCGTGCGCGCGCAGCGCAGCCAGCCGCCCTTCGCCGCCTCATCTATGGACGGCTACGCCCTGCGCCGCGCCGAAGTCGAAGCGGATGCGATGTTCAAAGTCGTCGGCGAAGCCGCGGCTGGCCATGGCTACGCGGGCAGCCTGCGGGCCGGACAAGCCGTGCGCATTTTCACCGGCGCGCCGGTGCCGGAAGGCGCCGATTTCGTGGTGATCCAAGAAGATGTGACCCGGCGGGGCGACCTTATCACCCTCGGCCACAGTATTGATGACAAAGACAATATTCGCCCTGCCGGCGGAGACTTCACCAAAGGCGAAGACCTAACCGCTCCGCGCGTTCTGCGCCCCGCCGATGTGGCGCTCCTCGCTGCGATGAACGTGGCACAGGTGCCCGTCACCCGCAAACCCATCATCGCGATCCTCGCCACGGGGGATGAATTGGTGCAGCCCGGTGAAAGCCCCGGCCCCGACCAGATCATCGCCTCCAATAGCTACGGCCTCGCCGCGATGTTCGAAGAGGCGGGCGCCGAAGTGCGCATGCTGCCTATCGCGCGGGACACGACAGCGTCGCTTAAACAGGCCTTCGCCCTGGCCCGCGGCGCGGATCTGATCGTCACCGTCGGCGGCGCGTCGGTGGGTGATCATGACCTCATCGCGCCCGTGGCGGCTGAGCTTGGCATGGAGCAATCATTTTACAAGGTCGCGATGCGGCCCGGCAAGCCGTTGATGGCAGGCAAAATCGGCGATGCCGCGATGATCGGGCTGCCGGGAAACCCCGTTTCTGCAATGGTTTGCGGTGCGATCTTCGTGTTGCCGATGCTGCGGCGCATGCTTGGGCTGACCGAAGTCCATGCTGTCATGTCCGAAGCCCCCCTTGGGCGCGAGATTGGCCCGAATGGGCCGCGTGCACATTACATGCGCGCCCATCTTCGGGATGGCGCACTCCACCCGGATGATCGGCAGGATTCGTCTCTTCTATCCGTGCTCGCGCAGGCCGATGCGCTGATGATCCGCCCGCCTAATGAACCGGCGCGCAAGGCGGGCGATTTGCAAAAGTACATCTTGATTTAACGCCAACCCACGGTTGACACAAAACAAGAACATCCCTAGAACAAAAGCAATAAAAGCTTCAGGGGCCGCGCGATGCTGACCAAAAAACAACTCGATCTGCTTTCTTTCATCCACCAGCGCGTGCAGCGCGACGGCGTGCCGCCCAGCTTTGATGAGATGAAATTGGCGCTCGACTTGCGGTCGAAATCCGGCATCCACCGGCTGATCACAGCGTTGGAGGAGCGTGGCTTTATCCGGCGCCTTGCCCATCGTGCCCGTGCGATCGAGGTGGTCAAATTGCCCGAAAGCCTTGGGGGTGCGCCCGGTTTCGCCCCCCGCGTGATCGACGGGGACCGGCCCGACGCGCCGCCGCCGCCTGCGGCGCAACCGGTCACGCCGCATCACGCGTTCGATGTGCCGGTCATGGGCCGGATCGCTGCCGGTGTCCCGATTGAGGCGATCTCCCAAGTTTCCCATAGCGTCACGGTGCCCGGCGGGATGATCGCCGGTCAGGGGGAGCATTACGCCCTCGAAGTGCGCGGGGACTCGATGATCGAGGCGGGTATTAACGATGGCGATATCGTGGTGATCCGTGAAACCTCCGTCGCCGATAATGGTGATATCGTGGTGGCCTTGGTCGAAGATCAGGAAGCGACGCTGAAGCGTTTCCGCAGACAAGGGTCTTCGGTGGCTTTGGAAGCCGCCAACGCCGCCTATGAAACGCGGGTCCTGCCTTCGGACAAGGTGAAGGTTCAGGGGCGACTGGTCGGGTTGATCCGCACTTACTGACTCTGCGGGCGGCTGTTCCACAAGCGTGTCCCGGCGCGGTCTTTCGCGGTGGTGACTTCCCAACCCTGCGCCGATTTATTGAGCGCGATTGCGCCGGTTTCCCGCAGGCGCAAGGGATCGTAGACTTGGCAGCCCCAATCTCGGGCGATCGCCATATCAACGGATGCAACCACGACTTCGTCGGGTTGGCAGCCGCTGAAGGCGGCGACCGCCCGTTTTCCTGACAGATGGATGATACCCTCCTCTTGGCCCGCCCATCTTTGGGCGGCCACGGCTTGATCCGCGCCGTCGCCATCATTCTCCAACCAATTGCGCGCGACGAAACCTGCGGCTTTGTCTTTGCTGAGCGCCCTGCCCGCCGGGGTCATGACGCCCACGAGCGTTCCCGTGTCGGCGACAAGCACGTCCGGGCGTGTGGTTCCTTGCCAGAGGGCGAAAGACAGCACGATCGCGGGCAGGCCGAACCAACGTACATGACCTTGCCACAGGACGAGCCAGAGAAACCCGAGTGACAGGAGCGGCAGCACCCATCCCCCCGGCCCCGGCACGAAGCTGCGCGCGCCGGGCAGATGTGCCACTACATCCGCGACCGATAGGATCCACTCAAGGCCCAGACCCATCGCCCAAAGCGGTATTCCTTCACCGCCGAAGGGCGCAAGGATCGCCGCCAGCACGGCGGCGGGGATGACCAAGACCCCCATCAAGGGGACCGAGAGCAGGTTCGCGACCAATCCGTAATGCGCGATCGTGTTGAAATGCGCGGCGGATATGGGCGCGGTGGCGATGCCCGCCACGGCCGAAGAGATCACCACCGCGGCGACGGGGCGGAGGCGTTTGGGAATGACCTCACCTTCGAAATCGCGGATCCAGGCAAAGACGGCGACAAGCGCCGTGGTCGCGGCGAATGACATCTGAAACCCCGGCCCCATCAGCGCCTCTGGCCGCAGGGTCAGGACGATAATGCCCGCGATGGCGACCGCGCGCAGAGAGATCGCCCGCCGCCCGATCATCAGGGCGCATAGTGCCACGGCACACATGACATAGGCCCGCTCGGTCGCGACATTTCCGCCCGACAGCGCGAGGTATCCGGTGGCGGCGATCAGAGCGGCCCCCGCGGCGATGCTTCGGCTTGGCCAACGGGTGGCGGTGACCGGATGCAACGCGAGAAGCAGGCGCGCTGCGCCGAAGACAACTCCGCTGAGCAACCCCATATGCAGGCCCGAGATCGCCAATAGATGCGCCAAATTACTGCTGCGCAGGTCTTGCAGGGCATCTTGCGAAATGGCGCTGCGGTCGCCGGTGGTGATGGCGGCGGCGAAACCGCCGATATCGCCGGGAAGATGGGCGCGCACCCGCGCGGAGGCGGCCATGCGCAATCGGAAAAGGATCAACGCGATGCCCCCTTCCACAGGGTCCGCCATGCCCAAAAGCGGCACGCGGGTGTAGCCCACCGCGCCCAACTCGGCAAACCAAGCATGGCGCTGAAAATCAAAGCCGCCCGGCTCGACCGGGCCTGCGGGGGGTGACAGATGCGCCGTGGTCATCACCTGCATGCCGGGCCGTGGCGTAATTGCGGCGGGGAGCGTCGAATGGAGTGAGACGCGCACCCGGGGCGGCGTGCGCGCGGGCGGCACCCGGTCCAACCGGACCTGATCGAGCGTCACGCGCGGCGCGTCGGACTGGCTTCGGTCAAGCGCCACGACACGCCCCTCGACCGGGCCATAGTAACGCCAGCCGAGAACCGGGGCTGCCACCGAATGCGCCCGAAACGCCGCCAGCAGCACTCCCAGCAAGACCAAAGCCGCGGCGACAGCAAAGGGGGCCGTGACCTCAGGCAGCGCCCGCGCGACGACCGCCAGCACGACCACGACACCTGCGACCGCCGCCAGCATCACCCCCGAAGGCTCTGCCCGCAGCGAAAAATACCAGCCGATCCCCAAGGCGAGGCAGACCGGCACCCAGCAAAACAGATGCCCGCGCTGGCGCAGCATCACGGCGCTGAACTGGTTCCAAAGGCCCATGCTTGCCCCCGCGGATCGCACTGGGTAGACAGGCGTCAAATCCTAGGACCGGGATGGTTACCAATTGGTAAACGCCGCTCCGAACAGCATATCTCTGACCGAAAGGCCCTCCGCCATGAACGCCCCTGTTGTGACCCGTTTCGCCCCTTCTCCCACCGGGTTCCTGCATATCGGCGGGGCGCGGACCGCCCTGTTCAACTGGCTCTATGCCCGTGGCCGGGGGGGTAAATTCCTGCTGCGCATCGAAGACACCGACCGCGCGCGTTCCACCCCCGAAGCGACGGCGGCGATTCTTCAGGGCATGTCGTGGCTCGGCCTCGACCACGATGGCGAGATCGTGAGCCAGTTCGAAAATGCCCCGCGCCACGCGGAAGTCGCGCAGGAACTGCTGGCCGCCGGCAAAGCCTATAAGTGCTTCGCCAGCCAAGAAGAAATCGCCGCCTTTCGCGAGGCGGCCAAGGCCGAAGGGCGCAGCACGCTCTATCGCTCCCCTTGGCGGGATGCCGATCCGGCGAGCCACCCGGACGCGCCTTACGTCATCCGCATCAAGGCGCCGCTGGAAGGCACTACCGTGATCCGCGATCAGGTGCAGGGCGATGTCACCATCCGCAACGACCAGCTCGACGATATGATCCTGCTGCGCTCGGACGGCACGCCGGTCTATATGCTGGCCGTGGTGGTGGACGATCACGACATGGGCGTGACCCATGTGGTGCGCGGCGACGATCACCTCAACAACGCCGCCCGCCAGATGATGATCTATGAGGCGATGAGCTGGGACGTGCCGGTTTGGGCGCATATCCCGCTGATTCACGGCGCGGATGGCAAGAAGCTGTCGAAACGTCACGGCGCCTTGGGTGCGCAGGAATATCAGGTGATGGGCTATCCTGCGGCGGGCATGCGCAACTACCTCGCCCGTCTGGGCTGGAGCCATGGGGATGACGAATTCTTTACCGATGCACAGGCGCAGGAATGGTTCGATCTGGACGGGATCCGCAAAAGCCCCGCGCAGTTTGACCTGAAAAAGCTGGAAAACCTCTGCGGTCAGCATATCGCACAGGCCGATGATGCCGCACTGCGGCGCGAGATTGAAGCCTATCTTGAAGCGGCAGGAGAGCCCGCGCTGACCGAAGGTCAGGCCGAGGCGTTGGAACGGGCGATGTACTGTCTGAAAGATCGCGCGAAGAAATTCCCCGAACTGCTTGAAAAAGCGGCCTTTGTCTTGGCCGAACGTCCGATCACCCCGGATGAGAAAGCGGCAAAGAATCTCGATACGGTATCCCGTGGCATACTGTCGGAATTGACGCCGCAATTGCAAAATGCTAGCTGGAACAAAGAAACGCTGGAGGAGGTACTGAACGGCTTTGCTGCCGCGCATGACACCAAATTTGGCAAGCTGGCGGGGCCGCTTCGGGCGGCCTTGGCTGGCAGGGCAGTCACCCCATCGGTTTTTGACATGATGTTGGTGCTGGGGCGCGATGAGACCCTTGCCCGACTGACGGACGCCGCGGCCTAAGTTTTGGTTCACCACTTCTTTGGGCGGCAGGTATAACTGAACGGGACAGCCCCATATGGGGCTAGGCCCAGACGGCGGGGGCATCTCCGCAGCCTACATTCGGGAAGGGATTTCATGACCAATAACAATAAAACCGCAACGCTGACGATCGACGATCAAAGCTTCGATCTGCCGATTCACAGCCCCACTGACGGGCCCGATGTTGTCGATATCCGCAAGCTCTATGGGCAGGCGGGTGTCTTTACCTATGACCCGGGCTTCACCTCGACCGCGGCTTGCGACAGCACGATCACTTTCATTGATGGTGACAAAGGCGTGCTGCTGCACCGGGGCTACCCGATTGAGCAGCTGGCCTCGAAGTCGCATTACCTCGAAGTCTGCTACCTGCTGCTTTATGGTGAGTTGCCCTCCCCCAAGGCGCTGGAAGATTTCGAGTGCTTGGTGACCAACCACACCATGCTGCACGAGCAGATGATGAACTTCTTCCGCGGTTTCCGTCGCGATGCGCATCCGATGGCGATCATGGTGGGCGTGGTTGGCGCGATGTCGGCCTTCTACCACGACAGCACCGACATCAACGATGAGCACCAGCGCGAGGTCGCAACGATCCGCCTGATCGCCAAGATGCCGACGATCGCGGCGATGGCCTATAAATACACCATCGGCCAGCCTTTCGTCTATCCGCGCAACGATCTCGACTATGCTTCGAATTTCCTGCGCATGTGCTTTGCCGTTCCGGCCGAAGAGCATGAGGTCAACCCGATCCTCAGCCGCGCGATGGACCGGATCTTTACGCTCCACGCCGATCACGAGCAGAACGCCTCGACCTCGACCGTGCGCTTGGCGTCGTCTTCCGGTGCGAACCCCTTCGCCTGTATCGCCGCTGGCATTGCCTGCCTCTGGGGCCCGGCGCATGGTGGCGCGAACCAAGCCTGCCTTGAGATGCTCAAGGAGATCGGCACGCCAGATCGCATCCCAGAGTTCATCGCCCGCGCCAAGGACAAGAACGACCCCTTCCGCCTGATGGGCTTTGGCCACCGCGTCTACAAGAACCACGACCCGCGCGCGACCGTGATGAAGGAAAGCGCCGACGAGGTTCTCGAACTGCTGGGCGTGGAGAACAACCCGATCCTCCAGGTCGCGAAGGAGTTGGAGAAAGCCGCGCTGGAGGATCCGTATTTCGCGGAGAAGAAGCTTTTCCCGAACGTGGATTTCTATTCTGGCATCATCCTCGAAGCGATGGGCTTTCCCACGTCGATGTTCACCCCGATCTTCGCGTTGGCGCGGACCGTGGGCTGGATCTCCCAGTGGAAAGAGCAGATCAGCGATCCGCAGCTCAAAATCGGCCGTCCGCGTCAGCTCTACCTCGGCGAGGACAAGCGCGACTACGTCGATATCGAGAACCGCTGAAGCGACCTTCAGACACCATGCAAACGCCCCGGATTTCCGGGGCGTTTCGCGTTTCTCCCGCCAGTTTTTGCAATACCGCTGATTGAGTTTGTTGACCCTAGGGCAACAATGGCGGCGCCGGCGGGGCAACTGATTCCGCGCGCCCGAATCGCGAAAACCGGTGCCCTTATATGCGCTGTCAGCAATGGCGTGAAAAATCAGTGAATGTTTCCAAGCGCTTTGCCAGAATCGAAACACCGGAGCAGAAAATACGGCCAAATTGCGGCACTGTTTCGCACCTCGTGACAATGCCCCCGCCCCGCTTGACGGGATTCCCCCCGCGGCGGTAGCCTCCTTTCACGATGTCTTTTCGGGGTGGGAAGGGCATCATTGTCGCACTGCCGAAGGGGTTCGCTCTTTGGCAGTCCGGTTGGCGTCCACCCCATTGTAGACGCCCAGCAGTACAGCCGGGCCGCGACGAGAGGATGCAGGATGACCGCAACGGACCGGACCAAAGGGCTTCGCTGGGACTGCGCCACCGGTCTGACGCCTGCGAAGGCCGAAGACGGCCCCGGCCCTCAGGGTGCGCTCGTCCCCGATACATTGCATGACTGCGACCAGATCGCCGTGGTCTATGACAAGGGCCAGACCCCGCCGCGCATCACCATCGCGCAGGTCTCGAACTCGGTCCATACGGTTTTGGCGGATGGCGTCGCTGTGGCGGTGGTGGCGCGGGCCAATGGCCCGGCGCCTTCGGCCAGCGATGTGCTGCTGGTTGAGCGAAGCTGCTAGCGCTCAGCGCCCCTGAAACTTGGGGCTGCGCTTTTGGGTAAAGGCTGTCACCCCCTCGGCAAAGTCCTGCGACTTGCCGCAGCGGCCCTGCGCTTGGACCTCCAGCGAGAGTTGATCCTCAAGCCCGTTGTCCCATGACGCGCGGATCGCCTTCTTGGCCTCGGCATAGGCAGCGGTCGGGCCGGCGGCCAATTGCGCGGCCTTGGCGCGCCAATGGGCATCGAACTCCGCATCCGGGACGGCCTGCCAAATCATCCCCCAGTCGTCAGCCTGACGGGCGGTGATCTTATCGGCGAAGAGGGCCGCCCCCATTGCCTTGGCCATGCCCATCTGCCGGGGCAGCGCATAGGTGCCGCCCGCGTCAGGGATCAGGCCAATGCGGGTGAAAGCCTGCATGAAATAGGCGCTCTCGCTCGCAAAGACGACATCGGCGGCCAGTGCGATATTTGCCCCTGCCCCTGCCGCCGGGCCGTTCACGGCGGCGATGGTCGGCACCGGGCAGTTTATGATGGCGCGCAGCAGCGGCGCATATTCTTCGCGCAGCGTTTTCTCCAGATCGGCCACGCCGCCCGCCCGGTCGGCCAAGTCTTGGCCCGAGCAAAAGGCACGCCCCGCCCCCGTCAGAACCACGACCCGCGCCGCACGCCCCCCCTCGGTCACCGCATGGGTCAGCTCTGCCCGCATCTGCGTGGTGAGCGCGTTCATCTTATCGGCGCGGTTCAGCGTGATCAGCGCGACATCGTCGGTCAGCGCATAGGTGATCGTTTCATAGTCCATCTTGCTATCCTCGATTGCTTGGCCGCAGCATATCAAAGCAATGTGCCGCTGCCAGTGCAACGGGGCGTCAGCGGTCGAGAATATCGCGCAGGCGGGCTTCTTCCTCTGCCGAGAGGGGCGCTTCGCTTGGGGTTTTGCTGCGGGCGCGGCCGCGCAGATAGATCGCGCCCAGCCCCCCGGCCAGCAAGAGCATCAGCGGCCCCGCCCCCCAGAGCAGCCAATTGGCCCCCGTCGCCTGCGGGTTCAGCAGGACATATTCACCGTATCGGTCGACGATGAAATCCACCGCCTCCTCATCGCTGTCGCCCGCTACCAGCCGCTCGCGCAGCAAGATACGCAGGTCACGCGCAAGGCTCGCGTTGCTCTCATCAATGCTCTCGTTCCGGCAGACAAGGCAGCGCAGACCTTGGCTCAACTCCCGCGCGCGGGCCTCCAACGCGGGATCGTCGAGCACTTCGTCAGGCTGCACCGCCCAGAGGGGGCTGGCGAGCAGGGTCAAGATCAGCAGCAGCCGTTTCATTCCGCGGGCACCCCCGCCGGTTGCTTGCGCGCACCCGCCGCGACCCGAAAGCGGCGGTCGCTGAGGCTCAGCACCCCGCCAAGCGCCATGAGCGCGCAGCCGATCCAAATCCAATTGGTCATCGGCTTGATATAGGTCCGCACCGCCCAACCGCCGCCGTCCTGCGCATCGCCGATCACCACATAGACGTCGCGGGCGAGGTTATAGTCGATCGCCGCCTCGGTCGTGGGCATCTGCGCCACGGGGTAGAACCGCTTTTCAGGCCGCAGGGTCGAGATCACCGCGCCGTCCTGCGCCAGCGTAATCTCGGCCATGGTGCTGAGGTAGTTCGGCCCCCGAACCTCACTCACATCCCGCAGGGTCAGCGTGTAGCTGCCCACGTCAAAAGGCTCACCAATCCGGGCCACGCGGATGTCATCCACGGCCCAAGCCATTAGCCCCGCGATCCCGGCCATGGTGACGCCCAGCCCGCCATGCGCGGTGGCCTTGCCCCAATCCGCACGCGGCAGGCGGCGCATCCGGCGCAGCTTGCCCGGGCCGCGCCCAAGACGCTGCATCGCATCCACCACGGTGCCCATCACCAGCCACGCCCCAAGGAACAGGCCCACAGGCCCCAGCAGGCCGCGCCCGGTCTGCATGGCAAAGGCCAGCCCCCCAAGCGCCAGCGCCAGCAGGAAGGCATAGCGCAGCGGGTAGAGCGCGCGCATGATCTTGGCACGTTTCCATGGCATCGCGCTGCCAACCGGCAGGATCAGCCCGAGCGCTACCATGAAAGGGGTAAACGCGGCGTTAAAGAACGGCGGGCCGACGCTGAGTTTCCGGTCCAAAAACATCTCAGCCACCAGCGGCCACATGGTGCCCACGAAGACCACGAAACAGGCCACTGCGAGCAGCAAGTTGTTCACCACGAGGGCCGTCTCGCGGCTCAGCAGGCCAAAGACGCCTTTCGCCTCCAGCGCCGAGGCACGCAGCGAATAGAGCACCAGCGCACCGCCGGTAAAGACGCCCAGAATGGCCAGAATAAAGACCCCGCGTTCGGGGTCATTGGCGAAGGCATGGACGGAAGTCAGCAGGCCAGAGCGCACGATGAAAGTTCCGATTAGCGAAAAGCCGAAGGCGAGGATGGCCAGCAGGATGGTCCAGCTTTTCAGGCTCTCGCGTTTCTCGACCACAATGGCCGAATGCAGCAGCGCCGCCGCCAAAAGCCAAGGCATGAAGGAGGCGTTCTCGACCGGATCCCAAAACCAAAAACCGCCCCAGCCAAGCTCATAATAGGCCCACCAAGACCCAAGTGCGATGCCGATGGTCAGAAACACCCAAGCCGCCAGCGTCCAAGGCCGCACCCACCGGCCCCAAGCCGCATCCACGCGCCCCTCAATCAGCGCCGCCACGGCAAAGCTGAAGGCCATGCTGAGACCGACATATCCGAGATAGAGAAACGGCGGGTGGAAGGCCAAACCGGGATCTTGCAAGAGCGGATTCAGGTCTTGGCCGTCAAAGGGCGGCGTGCCCATGCGCAGAAAGGGGTTCGAGGTGAAAAGGATGAACGCCAGAAAGGCCACTCCAATCGCCGCCTGTACCGAGAGCACCCGCGCGCGCAGGCGCGGCGGCAGGTTGCCGCCAAACCACGCGGCCATCGCCCCGAAAAGCGCCACGATCAACACCCAAAGCAGCATCGACCCTTCGTGATTGCCCCAGGTGCCGCTGATTTTATAGAGCATCGGCTTGGCGGAATGGCTGTTGGCCACGACCAGTTGCAGGCTGAAATCCGAGGTGACGAATGCCCACATCAGCGCGCCAAAGGACAGGGCGATCAGGATGAATTGCGCCGCCGCCGCCGGCTCGGCCACCGCCATCCAGCCCGCACGGCCCCGCCAAGCGCCCCACATCGGCACCACCATCTGTACAAGCGCCACGCCAAAGGCGAGCACAAGCGCGAAATGTCCAAGCTCTGTAATCATGGGCCGGACTATAGGGGGCCGACGCCCCCTAAGCCATGGCAAATCAAACGTGAAAAACGGTCAATCGGTCGCAGTCAGCCCCGGCTGCGACGCCAGGCTTCAAGGGCCGCATTCTCCGACGGCGCGACCGCAGCGAGGGCCAGACGGCTGTCGGCACCGGTGGCGGCCACCTGAGGGCTATCGGCGCGCATCTCGCGCAAAGTCTCGATATTCTCGACCACCTGCGGCACTCGGGCGATGGTGCCAACGATGGCCCGCTGAAACTCCTGCGATTTCACCTGCTGCCGCGCGCCGAAATAGAAAGAGACGATCACCCCCAACAACCACCAAAGCGGCTCAGGCACCAAGGCGATGCCCTGCATCCGTTCGGCGAACCATAGCGGATTGACCATGGCGGTGACGAACAGGCCGAGCGTGCCGAGCGCCAGCATCGGGCGCGGCAGCCGGTTGACCCCATCCATGAAGCGGTCAAAGCCACCTTGCCGCGCTTGCGCGAACTCGGCCCCATATTGCACCATGGCTTGGCCCTGCACCGCATGGGCGCGCTGCGCCCCGGCCTCGGCATTCTCGCGGAACACTTCGACCGTGTCGCGGATGACGTTCCGCTCACCGCCGAAGATTGTCGTGAAGATACGTTCGATCAGCCCCATTGTGCCATCCTCCGTGCGAAATCGGCCTCGCTCATGTGATACCGCGGCGCGATGAACTCCTCCGCGCGCCGGATCCAACCGCCCTTGCCGCCTGCCCGGCTGCGCGCGTATTTGCGGCTCGCGGGGCGGCGGTCGGCAAGGCGGAAGTAGTAGTTGCGCCGCGCGATGCCGTAAGCATCCACCAGATGATCCGGGGCGGCCTGCCAGGCGGCATGGGCGGCGCGGATCGTCTGCGGGCCGATCACCCCGTCAACGGTGATATCCTGCCCCATCTCGCGCAGCAAGTTTTGCAGGATTTTCACCGCGTTGCTGCCAGCGTTGACATACATGTCGAAGACGCTCGGCTGCAAAGGTGCGGGCAGTTCGGCGATGCGCGGCGCATTAAAGTAGTGCCGGACAAAGATATCCACCGCCTGCGCGCGGCCAAGGCGGCGCACATCCGCCACATCGACCGCCCCATCGCCGGTAAGGTCCAGCCCCAAGCGGCGCATGGTATGGATCGTCACCCCGTATTTCGTCGCCCCGCCGGGGTCATCGGGGTCATTCACAAAGCCGCCCTCGCGGGCGACGATGGCGCTGGCGATCTCACGCACGGACTGCATCGCGGCTCTCCTGTTTTGCATGCAAACAGGCTCCGCCGGATTGGTTAAGAGATGCTCAGGCCCCCGCGCGTTGCGCAGCCATTACCCTTCGGATTCGCGATAAACACCCTGCTCTTTCAGCGCGTCCGTCACTTCCTTGGGCATGTAGGTCTCATCATGCTTTGCAAGGATTTCAGTGGCTTCGAACACGCCGCCGACATAGCTGCCGGTGCCGACCATGCCTTGGTTCTCTTCAAAAAGATCGGGCAAAACGCCCGTGAAAACCACCGGGACAGAGGCCCCGCCATCGGTCACGGCAAAGCTTATCTGCTCCCCCTGCCCGCGCTTCAGCGACCCTTCTTCGACCAGCCCGCCGATGCGGAACACCTCTGACGGGCCGGGCGGCTCGGCGATGACTTGGCTTGGGGCGCGGAAATAGTTGATCCCGTCGCGCAGCGCATAGCCGATCAGTGCGGTCGACAGGACCAAGGCCACCGCCGCCACGGCGATGATCTGGATCCGGCGCTGTTTCTTGAGGCTCTTCATGGGAAGAGCGGGGCCATCATTAGCCCGTCAGTTTCCGGCAGTCCCAGCATCAGGTTCGCGTTTTGCAAGGCTTGCCCGCTGGAGCCTTTGGTCAGATTATCCAGCGCCGCGACCACCGTTGCCCGCCCAGTCTGACGGTCGGCCACCACGCCGATATGACAGAAGTTCGAGCCGCGCACATGCCGCGTGCTGGGCGCCTCGCCGAAGGGCAGCACCTCGATAAAGGGTTCATCGGCATAGGCTTTTTGCATTGTCTCATAGATCACCTGCGCATCACCTTTGACATAGCAGGTCGCCAGAATGCCGCGGTTCGCAGGCACCAGATGCGGGGTGAACTGCACCTGCACGGGCCGCCCGGCGAGGGCCGAAAACTCCTGATCGAACTCCCCAAGATGCCGGTGTGTGCTGCCAAGCGCATAGCCGTGATAGCCCTCGCTCAACTCCGCATGAAGCAGGTTCTCCTTGAGCGAGCGCCCTGCCCCGGAGACGGCGCATTTCAGGTCCAGAATGATATCGTCCAGATCGATCACCCCCGCCGCGATCAGCGGGCGCAGGGCAAACTGCCCCGTGGCCGCATTGCAGCCCGTCCCCGCCACCAGCCGCGCGGCGGCAATCTCTTCGCGGTAGAATTCGGTGAGGCCGTAGACCGCCTCTTTCTGCTGCTCAAGCGCGGCATGCTCATTGCCGTACCACTTGGCATAATCCTCAGGGTCGCGCAGGCGGAAGTCGGCGGAAAGGTCGACGATCTTCAGATCTTTCGGCAGCGCCGCGATCACCTCTTGGCTGGTCTTATGGGGCAATGCGCAAAAGCACAGATCAATCTGCGAAAAGTCGATTTCATCAATCGTGACCAATGTGGGCAGATCGAGATGGCGCAGATGGGGAAAGACCTCGGCCATGGTCTGGCCCGCTTTGGAATTTGCGCCCAAAGCCTTGATCTGCATAGAAGAATGGCCAGCGATCAGCCGGATGAGTTCTGCCCCGGTATAGCCGGAGGCGCCAAGAATGGCGATGTTCTGGGTCATGGTCTGTCCCCTTGTTCGGAACGAAATGTAATTGGAGTTCAGGCGGCGGTGAATGTGATCTGTCGTCGCAGGAACTGCGTCGCGCGGTCGCTCACCCGGGCGGGATCACCGGTGGTGAGAAAAGCCGCCTCACCCGTGCCTGTCATATCGGGATGCCGCTCAAGGTAATCGGCCAAGGAATCCGCCACCAATTCGGCCTGACTGAAGACTTTGACCTGCCCGCCCAAAGCCGCCTGAAAGGCTTCCTGCATCAGCGGATAATGGGTGCAGCCAAGGATCGCCGCATCGGGGGTGGGCATCTTACGCTTCAGCGCGTCGACGTGGCTGCGCACCAGTGCTTCGGCAAGGATCATGTCACCCTCTTCGATGGCATCGACCACCCCGCCGCAGGCCTGCGCTTCGACATCCACACCGATGGCGCGGAAAGACAATTCACGCTGAAACGCGCGGCTTGCCACCGTGGCGGGCGTGGCGAAGAGCGCCACATGGTTGACGGCCACCTCGCGCGGCGGAGAGTTGTCGCCCCACTGCCGCTCGGTCATCGCTTCGATCAAGGGCACGAAAACGCCCAGCACCCGCTTGTCGCGCGGGATCCACCCCTCTTGCATCCGGCGCAGCGCGGCGGCAGAGGCGGTGTTGCAGGCAAGGATCACCAGATCGCAGCCCGCATCGAACAGCCGCTGCACGGCGGCGCAGGTCAGCTCATAGATGTCATCGGCGTCGCGCACGCCGTAGGGCGCATGGGCGCTGTCGGCGAGGTAGACAAAATCAACCTGCGGCAGCCGTTCTTGCACCTTGTTCCAGACGGTCAGCCCGCCCAGCCCCGAATCGAAAATACCAACTGCCATGGTCTGTCGTCACCTGTCGGCTCTATGCCGTTCCTCAAACTCGTAACCGAGACCCCGATACTGGCCCGGCTTTGGTGACAACTCATAGGTGGCTTTGCGCAGGAAATCCATCATCGCTTTTGCGTCCCCTGCGAGCGGGTCAAGCGCGGCGCGCGGGATCGGCGCGCCGATGACCACGCGCACGGGCGTATCGACGCGGGCGCGGAACTCTTTGATCAGCAGGCCCATGCGCAGGTTGGCGTGCAAATGGCTGGCGATTTGGAACAACCGGCTTGTGTGACCGTCAAAGTAGATCGGCACCACCGTCGCATCAGATTTGGCAATCATCCGCGCGGTAAAACTTCGCCAGCCGGGATCCATCGGCTGCGAGAAGGGCCGCGCGGCGGTGCTGACCGTGCCGCCGGGAAAGATGCCAATCGCTCCGCCCTGCGCCAGATAATTCAACGCGGTCCGGCGGGTGGCGAGGTTCAGCGCCAGTGCCGCGCGATCTTCGTCAAAGCTGATCGGCAACAGATGATGCGCCAGATCCGGCGCTTGGCTGAAAACCGCATTGGCCATGATGCGAAAGTCGCCGCGCGTCTGGCTGAGGATATGGCCCAGCATCAGCCCGTCCAGAATGCCGTAGGGGTGATTGGCGATCAGAATGACCGGCCCCCGCGTCGGGATATCGGCCAAAGCGCCGCGCATCACGTCCAGCGTCAGGCCACAGCGCTGCACCATCGCATCGAAGAACCCAAGCCCCGCGGCCAGATCGTCTTCGTAGCCTTCGGCCCGTTTCAGCAAAGAAACGCGCCCGGTGGTGTTTTCCATCAATCGGATGAGCGCCCTTCCACCCCGGGTTCGGGCGGAATGGGCATAGCTTATGTCACGGGCGTAGGTCACATCTCGGCCTCAGGATCGTCTTGGTGCAGACCTTAAGGCAGAGATGTAACAGCGATATTACTCCGCCGCCTTCGCCGTGGCGGTGCCGCCCGCGCGGATCACCGCCAGCAGTTCCTCGCGGCGTTTTGCGGCCTTGGCCTCATTGGCTTGTTTGACCGGCCCGAATCCACGAATTTGCAGCGGCAGTTCGGCCAGCGCCACGATGGCGTCGCGGGTCTGGTCGGTCAGCTTTGGCAGCACCTCGGCCATATCGGTCTCATACTGCTTGATCAACGCACGCTCCATCTTGCGTTCGGCGGTATAGCCGAAGGGATCGAGCGGCGTGCCGCGCAGCCCTTTGAACTTTGCCATGACCCGCAGCGGCCCTTCCAGCCACTGGCCGAACTCACGCTTCTGCGGGCGGCCATTCGGCCCCATCTTCGAGATCAGCGGCGGCGCCATGTGGAAGGTCATGTTGAAGTCGCCATCGAACTGCGCGCGTGCCTTGTCGCGGCTGGTGATCAGCAGGCGGGCGACCTCGTATTCGTCCTTGTAGCTCAGGAGTTTATGATACCCCAAGGCCACCGCCGCCTTGACGTCGCGGTCCTCGATACCATTAAGCATCTTGGTGTAGCGTTTGGCCAACCCCTTGCCCTGATAGTCGGTCAGGTGGTTCTCACGGAAGGCGATCTTTTCCCCCAGCGATTTGGGCAGTTCGACCACATTATCGGGCTGGCTCACCTTCCGCGCGTCCTCAGGATAGAGCACGGCCCAGCGACCGATCTCGAAGGCGCGCTTGTTGCGCTCCACCGCCGCGCCGTTCATCTCGATCGCCTGCATCAGGCTCTCGAACGTCAGCGGCAGCAGGCCGCGCTGCCACGCGGCACCGAAGATCATCATGTTGGAGAAGATCGAGTCGGCCAAAGTTGCCTTGGCGAGATCAGAGGCATCGAACATCGCCACGTCGTCCTTCAGCCGCGCCTCAAGCGCGAGGCTCAGCCGGTCGTAGGGCATCTGGAACTCGGTGTCGCGGGTGAAGTCGCCGGTGATGATTTGGTGCGAGTTCACCACGGCACCGGTGCGCCCGGCGCGGGTCAGCCCCAGCGTCTTGTGGCCAGCAGAGACCACGAGATCGCCGCCGATCAGCGCATGCGCCTCGCCAGTGGCCACGCGGATCGCGCTGATGTCCTCGGGGCGTTCGGCCAGACGGCAGTGGATATGCACCGCACCGCCCTTCTGGGCGAGACCGGCCATCTCCATCATGCCCGCGCCCTTGCCGTCAAGCTGTGCCGCCTGCGCCAGAAGCGCGCCCACGGTCACCACGCCGGTGCCGCCCACGCCGGTGATGACGACGTTATGGGTGCCGTCGATCTTGGGCAGGTCGGGCATCGGCAGGTCGGGGATGGTCAGTTCGGTGGTCGGGTCCTTGCGGATCTTGGCGCCTTCCAGCGTCACGAAAGACGGGCAGAACCCGTCAAGGCAGGAGAAATCCTTGTTGCACTGCGACTGGTCGATGGCGCGCTTGCGGCCCAGCTCGGTCTCGTTCGGCACCACGGCCACGCAGTTCGACTGCACGCCGCAATCGCCGCAGCCCTCGCAGACGTCCTCGTTGATGAAGACGCGCTTGTCGGGGTCCGGGAACAGCCCGCGCTTGCGGCGGCGGCGCTTTTCGGCGGCGCAGGTCTGGATGTAGACGATGGCGCTGACGCCCTTGTGCTCGCGATACGCCTTTTGCACGTTCGGCATCTCGGCGCGCTCATGCACCTCCACACCCTTGAAACGGCTGAGGTCCACATCTTCCTTCTGATCATAGACCACGGCGACGTTCTTCACGCCCATGGCTTTGAGCTCTTCAACGATGCGGTAAGCGTCGAGGTCGCCTTCGTTGTGCTGGCCACCGGTCATGGCGACCGCGTCGTTGTAGAGGATCTTGTAAGTAATGTTCGTGCCCGCCGCGATGGCGGCACGAATGGCCAGCACGCCGGAGTGGTTGTAGGTGCCGTCGCCAAGGTTCTGGAACACGTGCTCGGTGTTCGAGAACGGCGCCTCCCCGATCCAGTTCGCACCCTCGCCGCCCATATGGGTAAAGCCCGTAGTCTCCCGGTCCATCCATTGCACCATGTAGTGACAGCCGATGCCCGCATAGGCGCGCGAGCCTTCAGGCACCTTGGTCGAGGAATTGTGCGGACAGCCCGCACAGTAGTACGGCAGACGCGCGGCGATATCCTCGGCATTGTCCGAGCGGCGCGCTTCGTTCAGCGCCTCGAGGCCTGCGCGGATGCCATCGGTTTCGCGGCCTTCCTCCAACAGGATGCCGCCGATCTTTTCGGCGATCAGGATGGGGTCGAGCGCGCCGCGGGTCGGGAACAGCTCTTCGCCATGCTCCATGCCCGCACCGCCCTTGTGCCAGCCATAGACGCGGCGGTGGGTGTCGTTGAACAGCGCTTCCTTGATCTGCACTTCGATCAGCTTGCGCTTCTCTTCGACCACGACCACCAGATCGAGGCCATCGGCCCAATCATGGAAGCCCTGCATGTCGAGCGGGAAGGTCTGGCCGATCTTGTAGGTGGTGATGCCCAGGCGCTCGGCCTCGTTCGCATCGATGTTCAGAAGGCTCATGGCATGCACCAAGTCGAGCCAGTTCTTGCCCGCCGCGGCAAAGCCGATCTTGGCGCCGCGCTTGCCCCAGACGCGTTTGTCCATCTTGTTGGCGTGCGAAAACGCCTCCGCCGCGAAGCGCTTGTAGTCGATCATCCGCGCTTCCTGCAGATGCGGCGTGTCGTTCAGCCGAATGCTGAGGCCGCCGTCGGGCATGTCGAAGTCGGGCGTGACCAGCTTCATCCGGTTCGGATCGCCGTCAACCACGCTGGTGGCCTCCACGGTGTCCTTCATGGTCTTGAGACCGACCCAGAGGCCCGAGAACCGGCTGAGCGCCCAGCCGTAGATGCCGTAGTCGAGGATTTCCTGCACACCGGCGGGAGAGACCACAGGCATATAGGCGTCGACCATGGCCCATTCGGATTGGTGCAGCACGGTGGAGGATTCGCCGGTGTGATCGTCGCCCATGGCCATCAGCACGCCACCATGGGGCGAGGTGCCCGCCATGTTAGCATGGCGCATCACGTCGCCGGTGCGGTCCACGCCCGGCCCCTTGCCGTACCATAGGCCGAAGACGCCGTCGTATTTGCCCTCCCCGCGCAGTTCCGCCTGCTGACTGCCCCAAAGCATGGTCGCCGCGAGGTCTTCGTTCAGCCCCGGCTCGAAGCGCACGTTGTAGTCGGTCAGGAACTTCTGCGCGCGCTGCATCTGCAGGTCCACGCCCCCCAGCGGGCTGCCGCGGTAGCCGGTCACATAGCCTGCGGTATTGAGCCCCGCGGCGCGATCCCGTGCCGATTGCATCATCATCAGCCGGACCAGCGCCTGCGTGCCGTTCAGCAGCACCGGGCCTTTCTCAAGGTCGAAACGGTCGTTCAGTGAAATCTTTTGCGTCGTCATGGCGGGCCCTCCCTAGCACGTCAGTCTTGCATGATTGCCCGGATTATAGGTCACAGTTGCTGACCTGTATAGCAGTTATTCCGCAACGGCAGTCCCGCAGGCGACGGTTTGTGCTGTTTTCTCCCGGCTATTAAGGTAGGAGAAAGGCTGGGCAAGGAAAGTACGGGCCATGGATTGGGACAAACTCAGAATTTTTCACGCCGTGGCCGATGCGGGGTCGCTGACCCATGCGGGGGACAAGCTCAACCTGTCGCAATCCGCCGTCAGCCGACAGATTCGCGGGCTGGAAGAGCAGCTCAACACCAACCTCTTCCACCGACATGCGCGCGGGCTGATCCTGACCGAACAGGGGGAGCTTTTGTTCGACGCGACCTCGGCCATGGCCAAACGCCTCGACGCCGCTGCGGCGCGCATCCGTGACAGCGAAGAAGAGGTTTTTGGCGAGCTGCGCGTCACGACGACGACCGGCTTCGGCACCCTTTGGCTCGCCCCGCGCCTACCCAAACTCTACGAGCAATATCCCGACCTCAAAGTCGATCTGATGCTCGAAGAACGCGTGCTCGACCTGCCGATGCGCGAGGCCGACGTGGCGATCCGCATGAAGGAGCCAAGCCAGGCCGATCTGGTCCGCAAACGGCTGATGTCCGTGCGCATGGGCCTTTACGCCAGCCCGGAGTACCTCGAAAAACACGGCACGCCCGCGCGTATGGAGGATATGACCGATCACCGGCTGATCTGTCAGAACACCGACAGCGATCAGGTCGGCGCGGGGCTGCAACTCGTCAAAGAGCTGATGATGTACGACCTGCGCTCGCTTTTGACGGTGAACAACTATTTCGGCGTGCTCCAAGGCGTGGTGCACCACCTTGGCCTCGGCGTGCTGCCCAACTACCTGATCCAAGACTTCCCCCATATCGTGCAGGTCATGCCCGATATCGAATCCGCCGAGGTGCCGGTCTACCTCGCCTATCCAGAAGAGCTGCGCCAATCCAAACGCGTCGCCGCCTTCAAGGATTTCGTTCAAGAAGAGATCATTACCTACCGCAAGCAATGGCGCGAACGGGTGGAGGGCGAAGGCTAAACCGCAGCCCATGGCCAGCCATGCAATAGGCGCATATCGGCCATGATGACTTGCCATGTTAAATAGCCTTGATTTGGGCAGCCCTGCCTCCTATTTCACCATCATGAAGATTGACAGCCTGAGGGCGCGTCGCTTCATACCTCCCTGTTGGACTTGGCCGAGCTTTTAGCTCGGCCTTTTTTTTGGCCCATCGCCTTCTTTCAGCCCGCAGGCGGCCAAAGCCACTTCCCCCCCGGCATTTCCCCTTGTATGAGGGCGCAAACGCGCCAGCCGGGGAATTTCCATGCAAGATCCAGCCATCACGCCCGACCTTATCGCCAGCCACGGGTTCACCCCCGAGGAATACGACGAGGTCGTCAATATCCTCGGGCGCGAGCCGAACTACACCGAGATGGGCATTTTCTCGGCCATGTGGAACGAGCACTGCTCCTATAAATCTTCCAAGAAATGGTTGCGCACCCTGCCCACCGACGGCCCGCAGGTGATCTGTGGCCCGGGCGAGAATGCAGGCGTGATCGACATCGGCGATGGCCAAGCGCTGGTCTTCAAGATGGAGAGCCACAACCACCCCTCCTACATCGAACCCTACCAAGGTGCTGCCACCGGCGTCGGCGGCATCCTGCGCGATGTCTTCACCATGGGCGCGCGCCCCATCGCTGCGATGAACGCGCTGAGCTTTGGCCGCCCCGACCACCCCAAAACACGCCAGCTTGTGCACGGCGTCGTCGAAGGCGTCGGCGGCTATGGCAACTGTTTCGGCGTGCCGACCGTTGGCGGCGAAGTGCGTTTCGACAAAGCCTATGACGGAAACTGCCTCGTGAACGCCTTCGCGGCGGGCTTGGCGGATGCCGACAAGATCTTCTACTCCGCCGCCTCCGGCGTGGGCATGCCGGTGGTCTACCTCGGTGCGAAAACCGGCCGCGACGGCGTTGGCGGCGCGACCATGGCCAGCGCCGAATTCGACGACACGATCGAAGAGAAACGCCCCACCGTTCAAGTCGGCGACCCCTTCACCGAAAAGCGCCTGATGGAAGCCACGCTCGAGCTGATGGCCACCGGCGCCGTGATCTCGATCCAAGACATGGGCGCTGCGGGCCTCACCTGCTCTGCTGTGGAGATGGGCGACAAAGGTGGCCTTGGCGTGCGCCTCGACCTTGAAAAAGTGCCGACCCGCGAGCCGCATATGACCGCCTATGAAATGATGCTCAGCGAGAGCCAAGAGCGCATGCTCATGGTGCTGCGCCCCGAGCTTGAGGCCGAGGCCAAAGCCGTCTTCGACAAATGGGACCTCGACTTCGCCATCGTGGGCGAAACCCTCCCCGAAGACCGCTTCCTTATCTGTCTCGATGGTGAGGTCAAAGCCGACCTGCCGCTGTCAAAACTCGCCTCCACCGCGCCCGAATACGACCGCCCTTGGGTGGAGACACCCGCCGCCGCCGCGCTGACCGATGCGCCCAGCATCGAGCCGATCGAAGGCCTGCGCGCCCTGATCGGCTCCGTGAACCACGCCTCGAAAGACTGGGTTTACGAACAATACGACACGATGGTCATGGGCGATACGGTCCGCCTGCCCGGCCTCGGCGCGGGCATCGTGCGGGTGCATGGCACCGACAAGGCGCTGGCCTTCACCTCTGACGTGACCCCGCGCTACGTCAAGGCCAACCCCACCGAAGGCGGCAAACAGGCCGTCGCCGAAGCCTACCGCAACCTCTGCGCCGTGGGCGCCAAACCGCTGGCGACGACCGACAACCTCAACTTCGGCAACCCCGAAAAACCCGAGATCATGGGCCAATTCGTCGGCGCCATCAAAGGCATCGGCGAGGCCGTGGGCGCGCTCGACATGCCCATCGTGTCCGGCAATGTCTCGCTCTATAACGAGACCGACGGCAAGGGCATCCTGCCAACGCCCACCATCGGCGCGGTCGGCCTGATCGACAGCCTCGACCAAGTCATCAGCAATCAACTGCGCGACGGCCATGTGGCCCTCCTGATCGGCGCGACTGGCAGCCACCTCGGACAATCCGCCCTGCTCGCCGAAGCCTTCGACCGGGCCGAGGGCGACGCCCCCCATGTCGACCTCGCCACCGAACGCCGCCACGGCGAATTCATCCGCGCCCAAGCCAGCCAAATCTCCGCTTGCACCGACCTCGGCGACGGCGGCCTCGCCCTCGCGGCCTTCGAGCTGGCTGAAACCGCAGGCATCGGCGTGGAAATCGAAAGCGAAGACACCGCCACCCTCTTCGGCGAAGACCAAGCCCGCTACCTCGTCGCCTGCACCGCCGACGCTGCGGAAACCCTGATCGCCGCGGGCAAGGAAGCGGGCGTAGCGGTCACCGCCGTCGGCGCCTTTGGCGGTGACAAGGTCAGCTTCGGCAACACCTCCGCCCCCCTGTCGGACCTGCGCACGATCTACCGGACCACTTTCGCCCAGACCTTCGCCTGAACCTCTGGTTTCGGAGCCGCCCTTGCTTGAGACCAAACGGTCGCGCGCAGGGCGGCGGGGCAAGCTAAATCGCCGAGGGGCCCCTTCAGGGGATACGGCCATTTCGCTTGAACCGACGACAGGCGGGTGACAGGCCGGGATCAATCAAGGGTGGGTCCAAAAACCCTCTGGTTTTGGAGAGACCCGCAGCCCTCCGCCCGCCCCTCATCGGCTAAGCCTCTGCGTTCAACCCCGCCAGCATCCGCGCCTTTTCGCCCGCATCGTCGGGGCGCGAGATCGCCTCGGCCAGCGCTTCCAGAGACGCAATCGAATGCCCGGCGCGAAAACTATCGACATGGGGCAGCATCGCACGAATGCCCGCCGCCTTGGGCGCGAAACCGTCCCAACGAAGCAGCGGGTTCAGCCAGATCACCCGCCGCGCGGTCAGCTGCAACCGCTGCATCTGCCGCGCCAACTCCGCCGGGTCGTCCCGGTCCAGCCCGTCGGTGATCAACAAGACCACCGCCCCCTGCCCCATGACCCGACGCGACCAGTCGCGATTGAAGGCCGCCAGCGCCGCGCCGATGCGCGTGCCGCCCTCCCAGTCCTGCGCCTGCGCCCCCGCCGCGGCAAGCGCCGCATCCACGTCGCGGGTGGCAAGATGGCGGGTGATATTGGTCAGCCGGGTGCCAAAGGTGAAACCGTGCACCTGCGCCCAGCCTTTGCCCCTGCGGTTGGCCACCGCATGCAGAAAATGCAGGATCACCCGGCTGTATTGGCTCATCGAGCCGGAAATATCGCACAGCACGACGAGGTTCGGACAGCGCGCGCGCGGTGTCTTCCGATAAAGCCGGTCCGCCTCTCCACCCCGCCGCAGCGCCGCTTTCATCGTGCGCGCCACGTCGATCCGCCCCCGCGCCGCCGCCACATTGCGGCGGCTTGGCATCGGCGGCACCGGCAGGTCGAGCTTGGCCAACATCCGTTTTGCCTCAGCCATTTCCGCAAGGCTCATCTGTTCGAAATCTAATGTCCGCAACCGTTCCCGCGCGGACATGGTCAGGCTTGCATCCACCTCAACCATGGTCTCCTCTGGCTGAGGCCCGTCCTCCCGCTCCGGTGCCTCGGCCCCGTCCAACAGGGCCTCTGCCGCGCGTTTCTCGGCTGGCGTGGCGGGGCGATCCTCTTGCACGCCGCGGATCGCAGGCAGCATCGCGGCCATCATATGCTCCAAATACCGCGGGTCACGCCAATAAAGCCGGAATATCTGCGCAAAGACCCGCGCCTGTTCGGGGCGGCTTACGAAACAGGCATGGAGCGTCCAATAGAAGTCGCGGCGGCTGGTGAAGCCCACGGCGGCGACGGCCTCCACCGCCTCCACCACCCGCCCCGGCCCGATTGACAGCCCCGCCCGGCGCAGGGCGCGGGCGAAATGGGTGATATTCCCCGCAAGCTTGGGGTCGTCCGGCAGGTCCAAAGGCAGGTCTTCGGCCATCGCGCTCAGGCAGGCGCCAGCGATGCGCGGGCCTGATCGAGAATGCGCGCCGCCTCGGAGCCTTGCAGCTTGGCGATGTCATCTTGATACTTCAGCACCGCCCCCAGCGTATCGGCGATAACCTCGGGGCTGAGTGTGGTGACATCCAAGGCCAGCAGGCATTTCGCCCAGTCAATCGTCTCCGCCACGCCCGGCTTCTTGAACAGATCCTCGGTCCGCAATTGCTGGACAAAGGCCACCACCTCGCGGCTCAGCGCCTCCGCCGCCTCAGGCGCACGGGCGGCAAGGATCGCCATCTCGCGCGCCATGTCCGGGTAATCGACCCAGTGATAAAGACAGCGCCGTTTCAGCGCGTCATGCACCTCGCGCGTGCGGTTCGAGGTGAGGATCACAATCGGCGGCTCGGGCGCGCGGATCGTACCAAGCTCGGGGATGGTCACCTGAAAATCGCTTAACGCCTCCAACAAAAACGCCTCAAAGGGCGCATCTGAGCGGTCCAACTCGTCGATCAGCAGCACAGGCGCGCCATTTTCATCCGGGCGCAGCGCCTGCAAAAGCGGGCGTTCTATCAGGTAGTCGTCACTGAACAAATCTTGCGTCAGCGCGCGCCGATCCGCGCCGCCACCCGCCTCTGCCGTGCGGATCGCGACCATCTGTGCGGGAAAATTCCATTCGTAGACCGCGCTGGAGGCATCAAGCCCCTCATAGCATTGCAACCGGATCAACCGCCGTCCCAGCCCGGCGGCCAGCGCCTTGGCGATCTCGGTCTTGCCAACGCCCGCCTCGCCCTCCAAAAACAAGGGCCGCCCCAACGTGAGGCTGAGGAACACCACGACCCCAAGCGCGCGGTCGCAGACATAGCCCTCAGCGCTCAGCATCTCTTGGACCGCGTCGATCGTATCAATGTTTTTCATGGCCCCAGTGGTGCATTCCCACCCCGCCCCGTCAAGAGGGCAGACCGCGCGGCGGCAGATTGACGGGATTTCCCCGCGCTGGCATAGTCCTGCGCAATAAACGACGGCTTCCGGCAACAAGGGGGCCACAGGGGCGGATATGGGACAGAGCATTATCATCGCGATCCGGCGCGGCGGGGTCTGACATGCGCATCACCGCTGTCACCTGCGTCAAGAATGAAGGCCCGTTTTTGCTGGAATGGATCGCCTTCAACCGGGTGATCGGGGTCACGGATTTCCTATTCTACTCCAACGATTGCAGCGATGGCACCGATGCGCTGCTCGACGCGCTTGCCCGCCACGGTATCGTCACCCATCTGCCCAACCCGGCCACCAATCGAAACTACCAGATGCAGGCGCTCAAGGATGCGCGGCGTCGGCCAATCGTCACGCAGGCCAATTGGGTCTGGATCGCCGATGTGGATGAGTTTCTGAACATTCATGTCGGCGATCACCGCCTGCCCGCCCTGATCACGGCCTGCGGCAACCCGCAGGCGATCTCGCTGCATTTCCAGTTCTTCGCCAATGGCGGGATCGAGGATTTCACCGACGCCCCCGTCATCGCGCAATTCACCCATAGCCATAACCCCGACATCTGCTGTGCCGATACGGCGATTGAGGTTAAGACCTTGGTCCGGCAAGACTTTCCCTTTGGCTACTACGGCGCGCACCGGCCCTTCCACGACGACACGAAGCACCAGCCGCATTGGACCGATGGCGCAGGCCGACAGGTGCCTAAGCCCTTCCGCAGTGCCGCCAGCAAACGCCGCATCCGCGCCTTTCCCGCCCGCGGCGCACGGCGCTTTGCCACGCTGAACCACTACGCGCTGCGCTCGCTCGACAGCTATCTGGTCAAGAACGACCGTGGCGACGTGAACCGCGAACACCGCGCTTTTGATGACAGCTATTGGCGCGACCGGAACGATACAGCTTGGGAGGATCGCTCGATCCAGCGCTACCTGCCCGCCTTGCACGCCGAAATCGACCGCCTAACAGCGCTGCCCGGCGTCGCCGATCTGCATGCCGCCTCCGTGGCCGCCCACCGCGCCCGCCGCGACGCGCTGCTGACCGATCCGAGCTACCGCGCGATGCAGGCGCAACTGCGCGCAGCCAGCCCGTTCTGCGCCGCCGAAGAGCGGATCCGCAAAGAGATCGGCCTGACATGACAGGGCCGCGGATCGTCAACCTCGGCCTGCCCAAGACCGGCACCACCACGCTCACGGATGCGCTGCGCCACGCCGGGCTCAAGGTCGCGGATTGGCGCATTCGCAAGGGCCAAAGCACCTCGCCCGAGATCACCGGCGCGCATCTGGGGCGGATCATCTATGCCGACTACTTCGCCAGCGGCGACCCGCTGGCGCGGCTGCATGAGTTCGACGTGATCAATGAGATGAGCGCCGTGCGCCATGACCGCAGCCTTTGGCCACAGACGGATTGGGGCGTGCTGAACGCCATCCAGCACCACCACCCCGAGGTCAAGTTTTTGCTCTCGCACCGTGATCCGGCCAAGACGGCCAACAGCATGATGCGCTGGAATAATCTGGGCCGCCGACGCTTGCCGCAAGCCGATGTGCCGGGGCTGCCCCGCGGCTTTGGCCGCGACGAGGCCGAGCTTGCCCGGTGGATCGAAGGGCATTTTGCCTTCTGCCGCCGCGTCTTCGCCGGTTGTGCCAACTTTTTGGAGTTTGACATCGAAGACCCCGAAGCGCGCGACAAGATCGCGGATTATCTTGAGATCGACTTGCCGTGGTGGGGCCAAAGCAACACCGGCAAAGCGGAGGCCGGGTGATGCGGCTGACCCTCTTCATCGGTCCGACCGAACGCGCTGCCGCCCGGCTGCGCAACATCCTGCAACAGCAAAAGGACGCGTTGCTCAAGCAGGGGGTTCTCGCCGCTGACTGGAACCACGTCCGCCTCTATACCGCTTGCGCCGCCCCGGAAGCGGTGGGGCTGCTACGGCACCGCCGCGGCTTGGACAGCCCCCTGATCGGCACCACCCTGCGCGATGAATTTCACGCGCTGATCCCCCATGAGCTGGCCGCGACCCGCGCCAATCATGTGGTGCTGAGCGCGGCGCAACTGGGCAACCTGCTGTCGCAGCCCGAGGAGCTGCGCGCCCTGCACGATCTGCTGCGCCCCTATTTCGACGACATCCGCGTGATCGCGCATCTTGATGAACAGGCACGGACGCTGGTCGCGCATTACGGCTTTGCCGTGGCCGAAAGCCGCCGTCATCCGCTGACGCAGGAACTGGCCTTGGCCGAGCGCGGCGACTGGTGGCATGGCGCGCTTGCCCAGAGAGAGACCGCCCCGGACTTCGGCCTTTTCCCCGAAGTGCAAGCCCCTCCCTTTTGGCTCGATTATCAAGCGCTGCACGCCCATTGGGCCGCCGCCTTCGGCGCAGAGAAGATCACGTTTCGCCCGCTCGACCTGCCCCATCTTATTTCAAAAGCCGGGGCCAGCGAAATCAGCGCAAGCCTCGGCCTTTCCACGCCCCTCGGCCCGGTCGAGCCCGGGCGCGCCCTCGCGGCCCTGCCCGCGCCTTGGCTGACACGGATGCGGCAGTTCAACGATGTGCTGATCCGTTACCAACAGGCCCATGACCTCGCCTGCCCGCGCAGCACATGGAGCCAGATGTTGCAGGCGCTGCAAATCGGCGGCCCCGTGATCAAACCCGGAAGCCTCGCCGCGATCTCCGACCATTTCGCCCGCGACAACGCAGCACTCATCGCCCGTTTTCCCGCGCTGGATCAGACGCTTACCCCCAACGCGCCCGAGGCCCCGTGGCAAGAAGCCGACCCCCAGTTCGGCTTTCGCGCCACCCAATACCTCGCCGCCTTCGCCCACCGCATCCGCAGCACCGCGACCCCGCTCGCGCAAAAACGCGCAGATGCCGAGGAGGCCCGCCGCTCTGCCGCGAGGTTCGAGGCGCTGTTGCACGATCCCGACGCCCCCGAAGAGACGCGCGCCGCCAATGATCGGCTCCTCACCCGGCTAAAGGTCAACCACGAAACCATTCTGCGCGGCCCCTTCCGCCCCCACAACGGCGCGGCCCCTGCGGGCGAAGACGAGCCCGCGCCCGCCTATACCGCCGTGCCCCCGCGCGCATTGCCGCCCGGCAACAGCGGCAATGTCATCGTCGCCTGCATGAAAAACGAAGCGCCCTATATCGTCGAATGGGTGGCCTATCACCGCGCTGTGGGCTTTGATAACTTCCTGATCTACACCAATGATTGCAGCGACGGCACCGATGCCGTTTTGGGGCGTCTGCAAGACATGGGCATTCTCCAGCACCGCAACAACGACGATTGGAAAGGCAATTCCCCCCAACAACACGCGCTGAACCAAGCGCTGGAGGAACCGCTCGTCCGACAGGCGGAATGGATCGCGCATATCGATGTGGACGAATTCGTCAACATCCGCACCGGCAACGGCAGGCTCGAAGACTTCTTTGCCGCCGCCCCCGAGGCCACGAATATCGCAATGACCTGGCGCCTCTTCGGCCACAACGGTGTGGCCGCCCTGTCGGAGGCCCCCGTGATCGGCCAATTCGACCACTGCGCACCAAGCTTTTGCCCCAAACCCCATACCGCATGGGGGTTCAAAACGATGTTCCGCAACCTCGGCGCCTATGCCAAACTCTCCTGCCACCGACCAAACAAATTGGACGAGGCCGCGGTGTCCGAGGTCAAATGGGTCAACGGTGCGGGCCGCGACATGACGCGCGACGCGCTGCGCAACGGCTGGCGGTCCTCGCGCAGCAATATCGGCTATGACCTGCTACAGTTAAACCATTATGCCCTCCGGTCAGCCGACTCCTTCCTCATCAAACGCCAGCGCGGGCGCGCGCTTCACGTCGACCGCTCCATCGGGATCAACTATTGGATCCGGATGGACTGGAACGACCACCGCGACCTGTCGATCCAGCGCAACCTGCCCCGTCTGCGGGCCGAGATGGACCACCTCTTCGCCGACGACAAACTGCGCAAACATCACCAAGCGGGCCTCGACTGGCACCGCGCCAAGGCCGAAGAACTGCGCCAGACACCGGAGTTCCGGGATCTCTACCGCCAAGCGCTTAACATCAAGTTAACCGCAACCGAACGCGCCGCCTATGCCCTTGCCCTCGATATGGAAAGCTGACCCGTGACACAGGCCGCGCCCCCGTCTGAACCCAATTTCATCCACTCCCGCGGCATGAAGTTTCCCGACGATCCGGCGATCCTGCGCGGGCGGATCCGCAAGCTGCTGCGACAGAACGCCTATGAAGCCAAGGAGAGTGAGGCCGCGCTGCGCGTCGTCCGCGAAGGCGACAGGGTGATCGAACTAGGCGGCGGGGTTGGCTATATGTCGACGCTGGTGGCCAGCAAACGCAATGTTGCCTTGGTCCATAGCTTTGAGGCGAACCCCAACCTCATCCCCTATATCCGGCGGGTCCACGCGGCCAACGGGCTGTCCAACGCCCATGTCACCAACGCGATCCTCGGCCCCGCCCCCGGCAAGGCGGATTTCTATGTGCGCGACCGCATCCTGTCGTCTTCCCTGACCCGTTTCAAAGACGAAGACCCGCCTGAGCCCCATCAGATCGACGTGCTCGACGCGGCTAAAGTCTTTGCCGATCTCACCCCAAGCGTATTGATCTGCGACATCGAAGGGGCCGAGGTCGATCTGGTTCCCAATCTGCCCCTCGACACCCTCCGCGCCGCGATCATCGAATTGCACCCGCAATGGATCGGCCCCGAGGGCGTCAACAAGGTCTTCGCCGCCTTCATGCAAGCGGGCTTGGCCTATTATCACCGCGGCTCGCACAACAAAGTCGTGGCTTTCCGCCGTAGGTGGTAACGCGCCTTCGACAGCCGCGCCCCGGGAAAACCGTCACATTCTCTTCAATTTCTCACGGATTTTCCGCATTTTCGCCCTAATATCCGGCTACACCCAGCTGAAACGGCGGTTCTGCCCCGCCCCGACAAGCCCGAGGATGCCCGATGCCGCGCGAGACGCCCACGATCGAAAGCTCACTGGCCGATATGCCCAAACGCAAATGGCTGCGCGCGATTGAGGCCGTGGCCGAAGAAGATGGCTATTTCCAATCTCTGGGCAAAAGCCACTTCTCCGCCTTCATCGAGCGTGAGACGACCCTGCTCGTCACCTTCGAGACCTACCAAGGCATGCATGCGCTCTCTGACAAGGCGCAGCCCTTGGGCTGGGACATGGTGCGCAATCACGATTGGTCGCATCTGTGCCTTGCCAGCGACGGAGACACATGGTTCCGCGCCGAAGAGGTCTATGCCTATTTCGACCGGCTGATCGACGACGGCTTCTTCGACGAATTCGACCAAGTGCTCTTCTACGGCGCGGGCCCCTGCGCCTATGCCGCCGCCGCCTATTCCGTGGCGGCGCCCGGCGCGGCGGTGGTGGCGATCCAACCGCAGGCCACGCTAAACCCGCGCATCACCGAATGGGATGACCGTTTCGCCGATATGCGCATCCTCGATTTCACGTCGCGCTATGGCTATGCGCCCGATATGCTCGATGCCGCCGAACGGGTCTTCGTCCTCTACGACCCGCGCGAGAGGCTCGACGCGATGCATGCGGCGCTCTTCACCCGTGCCAATGTCACCAAATTGCGGATGCCCTTCATGGGCGATGCACTGCAAACCGACCTGCTTGAGATCGACCAGCTCGACCCGCTGTTGCAAGCCGCCGCCGAAGGCACGCTGGACGCAGCCCGCTTCGCCGCCCTCTACCGCGCGCGGCGCGATTACCTGCCCTATCTGCGCAACCTCAGCCAAGCGATTAACACCCAAGGGCGCGAACTGCTGCTTGAAGCGCTCTGCGCCAATGTCTCGGCCCGGATGAAAGCCCCCCGCTTTGCCCGCCGCCTTGAACGCATCCGCGCCAGACGCAAGGCCCGCGTGGCCGAGGCCGCGACCGCCACCGGATAGGTTTTCAATCTGGCGCGCGGCCCCGCTCTGTGCTAGCCCCGCGCCCATGACACAAAGCCTCACGATCCGCCGTCCCGATGACTGGCACCTGCACCTGCGCGACGGCGACATGCTGCGCGCCGTGGTCCCGCACAGCGCCCGCGACTTTGCCCGCGCCATCATCATGCCCAATCTCGTGCCCCCCGTGGTGACAGGCGCCCAGGCTGCCGCCTACCGCGACCGGATCATGGCCGCCCTGCCCGAGGGCGCGGATTTCACGCCCCTGATGACCCTCTACCTGACCGAGGAGACGGACCCCGACGATGTCGCCCGCGCCCATGCTGAAGGGCTGATCCACGCCGTCAAACTCTATCCGGCAGGCGCCACCACCAACTCCGCCAGCGGCGTGTCGAACTTCGACAATGTCGCCCCGGTGCTCGACCGGATGGCCGAAATCGGCTTGCCGCTTTGCACCCATGGCGAGGTCACGGACAGCGAGGTCGACATCTTCGACCGCGAAGCTGTCTTCATCGACCGTGTGCTCGACCCGATCCGCCGCGCCCACCCCGCGCTGCGCGTGATCATGGAACATATCACCACCGCCGAGGCCGCCGACTATGTGCGCAGCAACGACAGCGGGCTTGCCGCCACGATCACCACGCACCACCTCGTGATCAACCGCAACCACATCCTCGCCGGTGGCATCCGCCCGCATTACTACTGCCTGCCGGTCGCGAAGCGCGAGACCCACCGCCGCGCCCTGCGCCAAGCGGCCACCTCCGGTGATCCGCGCTTCTTCCTCGGCACCGACAGCGCGCCCCATACCGATGGCGCCAAGCTGCAGCCCTGCGGCTGCGCGGGCTGTTTCACCGCCCCCAACACGATGTCCATCCTCGCTCAAGTGTTCGAAGAAGACGGCGCGCTCGACAACCTCGAAGCCTTCACCTCGCTCAACGGCCCCGCCTTCTACGGCCTCCCGCCAAACGAAACACAAATCACCCTGCGCCGCGAAGCCCCGAGCCATCCGGTCAGCATCGACACGCCCGCTGGCCCGGTCACGGTCTTCGACCCCGGTTTCGATCTGCACTGGACCACCTGATCTTCATCCTTTCTTAAATACCGCTCCGACCTCTCCCCACCCAAGGACGCCTGCCATGATCCCCACCAGCCACCCAAGCCCCCAAGAAATGGCCCGCCTCACCGCACGCATGCTGCTGGAGATCGGCGCGGTGCATTTCAACGCGGAGGAGCCCTTCACGCTGGCCTCTGGCCTGCCGTCGCCCACCTATATCGACTGCCGCAAGCTGATCTCCCACCCGCGCATCCGGTCCACGCTGATGGATTTCCTCACCGTCACCGTCATGCGCGACGCGGGCTTCGAGGCCTTCGACAATATCGCCGGGGGCGAGACGGCGGGCATCCCCTTTGCTGCCATGGTCGCCGAACGGATGGCCCTGCCGATGACCTATGTGCGCAAAAAGCCCAAAGGCTACGGTCGCAACGCGCGGATCGAAGGTGAGATGACGCCGGGCCAACGCGTGCTGCTGGTCGAAGACCTGACTACCGATGGCGGCTCGAAACTCAGCTTCGTCGACGCGATTCGCGAAACAGGGGCGAGTTGCGCCCATACGGCGGTGATCTTTCACTACGGCATCTTCCCCCAGACCGAAAAGACCCTTGGCGACCATGGCGTTACGCTCCACGCGCTTTGCACATGGTGGGACGTGCTGGCCGAGGCCCGCGCCCAAGGGGCCTTTGACGCCGCCACGCTGACGGAGGTCGAAGCCTTCCTGAACGCCCCGCGCGACTGGCAGGAATCCCGCAAAGGTTAACCGAATTTTCGCAAGATGTTGACCGAAGGCCCCACCACAAGGCAAAATGTGGTGGGGCCTTTTGTCGGTAAAGATATCCACAAAAGATACAATTTGCGCCGGACGAACCCACTGGCTATGAGGTCCATCTGGGTAGAAATGGGTGAGGTCATGAACGAGATTACATCGCTGAACGCGAACCAATTGGCCGTGCAGGCACCGGAATCGATGCCGCATTCGATTGAGGCCGAACAGCAGCTTTTGGGCGCGATCCTGACCAACAATGACGTCTACGACCGTGTCGCCTCGGTCATCGGGCCCAAACACTTCTACGAGCCGGTCCACGCCCGCATCTTCGACATCGCGGCCCAGCGGATCGCCAAGAATAACCTCGCCTCCCCGGTCACGCTCAAGGCCTTTATGGAGGACGATGAGGGGCTGAAGGAGCTGGGCGGCCCGGCCTATCTGGCCCGCCTTGCCGGAGCGGCGATCAGCGCCTTCGCTGTACGCGACTACGCGCAGATGATCTATGACCTCGCCGTGCGGCGCGACCTCATCCAGCTGGGCCGCGACATCTCGGCCAAGGCCGCGCAGGTCGATGTCTCCTCCGAGCCGCGCGAGCAGATCGTCGAGGCCGAGCAGGAGCTTTACAAGCTAGCCGAACAGGGTCAGGTGGAAAGCGGTTTCCAGTCCTTCCTCAAGGCCGTCACGGATGCGGTCAACGTGGCGAATGCTGCCTATCAGCGTGACGGTGGCCTCTCGGGCGTCTCCACCGGGCTGATCGACATGGACAAGAAGCTGGGCGGGTTGCACCGCTCGGACCTTCTGATCCTCGCCGGGCGCCCTTCGATGGGTAAGACCTCGCTTGCCACCAACATCGCCTTCAACGTGGCCAAGGCCTACAAGCGCGGGATGAAGCCCGACGGCACCGAGGGTGCCATCGACGGCGGCGTCGTGGGCTTCTACAGCCTCGAGATGAGCGCCGAACAGCTTGCCTCGCGGATTCTGTCGGAAGCTGCCGAGATCCCCAGCCACCAGATCCGCTCGGGGGACATGACCGAGGCCGAGTTCCGCCGTTTCGTTGATGCCGCCAAGGCGCTCGAGGCCTGCCCGCTCTTCATCGACGACACGCCTGCCCTGCCGATCAGCCAGCTTGCCGCCCGCGCGCGGCGCCTGAAGCGGACCCACGGGCTCGACGTGCTGATCATCGACTACCTCCAGCTCGTGCGCGGCACCGGCAAATCCGAGAACCGGGTGAACGAAATTTCCGAGATCACCATGGGCCTCAAGGCCATCGCCAAGGAACTCGACATCCCGGTGATCGCCCTGTCGCAGCTCTCGCGTCAGGTGGAAAGCCGCGACGATAAACGCCCGCAGCTCTCGGACCTTCGGGAATCCGGCTCGATCGAACAGGACGCCGACGTGGTGATGTTCGTGTACCGCGAGGAATACTACAAGGAGCGCGAGAAACCCGGCGATCACGAGCTCGACAAGATGGCGGTCTGGCAGGAAGAGATGGAGCGCCTGCACGGCCGCGCCGAGGTGGTGATCGGCAAGCAGCGTCACGGGCCCATCGGCACGGTGGACCTCAGCTTCGAGGGCAAGTTCACCCGCTTCGGCAACCTCGTGCAGCCTTGGCAGCAGGGCGGCGGGGACGATCAGGAGTTCTGAGGGCTGGCGCCTTCCGTTTCCCCTGACCAGCGATCTTAAAGAACTTAGGGCCATCGCCTGCCCGCGGGTGGGCGATGCAACAGAAGTTCGGTACCACTTTATCCTTCAACCATGATGTGCGTTCCGCGAGGTCTCACCCAGCCTCGCCAAATCGCCTACCCGGTCGCACCAAAGGTGCGCCGATCATAATCCGGCACGCCTCCGGCGTGACAGGGCGGGCAGGCGATGGCCCGGCGCCTGCGGCTTGATTCCGGGCTGCGTGGCAACCTCGACTGGTGCTTTTGCCGCCATGATCGGTCTTAAGGAACGCCATGCCGAACTTCACCTAGTAGCCCCCCTTTCGCCAAGCAGGCTATGGCCCGGCGCCTGCGGCCTGAATCCGGGCCCGGTGGCAAAAGGGCCCGGCAACGCTACCGGGCCACGCGTTTCACTCTGCCGCCGATTTCACCTCATACATCAGCCCCTTGGCGGTCCCCTCCGGAAAACCCTTCCAGTAGCTGTGGTCCTCCTTCTCGGTCCCATCCTCCTCGACCGACCAGACGCCGTCGTTCGAGTTCTCTACCAGATCGAGATAGGCGGCCTTGGCCCCCTCACCCTTCAAATGACTGTCCATCCACGCGGTCACGAAATGCTGCGCGATATTGTTCATCCGCGCCGTATCCCAGACCGCGTCGGTGTAATGCTCGGAGATGTTGAAGCCCTTGTCTTCGCTGAAGTAATAGGCCTCCTCCGGCGCCGGCATGGGCGCGCCCGCGTTGTGGCCCGCGTTCATGTAGGTCAACAGCGCGCGGTCTACGTTCGAGGTGTTCTCCCAGATCGCCCGGATGCCGTTTTCGTAGAGCGAGGTATCGTCCTGCGAGCCTGCGATAAACAACATCGGGATCTGCACCCCGGCCAGCCCCTCGGCATCCCAGAAGCCGCGGTTCATGCCCCAAGGGCCGAAGGCCACGGCGGTCTTGATGCGCGGATCGGGCAGCGCGTCATGCGTCTCGGAGCCCGCCTGATGAATGCCCAGCGTTCCATGCGGCCCGCCCCATGTATAGCCGACCGACGTTTCCGTCACCCCGCCTCCGGCGGTGATGATCGCGCCGTAGCCGCCCATGGAATAGCCGATCAGACCGGTGTTCTCGGCATCATAGAGCCCCGCGAAGTCACCGCCCTCCGCGGCCTTCTGCGCCATCTGCTCCAGCACGAAAAGCTGGTCCAGCGAGCGGTTCACCAGTGTCGAGCCAAAGGCCGCCTGCGTGCGGTAGGTGCTGTCGGTATGGTCGATCGAGGCCACGACATAGCCCTTGGAGGCGAGGTTCTCTGCCAGATGCGACATGAGGTAACGGTTGCCCGGATAGCCATGGCTGATCAGCACCAGCGGAAAGGTCTCGCCCTCTGCCGGATCGACGTCGCGCATCGCTTGGCCCTGCAACGTGACCTCGGTGGTGCCGTCGCGGAGATAAGCCTTGAAGGCGGTCTCGCCCTCCGCCCCCTCGGCGGCGGGGTAATACATCTCCACCGTCAGCGGCCGGTCATAGCGCGGCACCTCCTCAGGCTTGTCGGCGGCGGGGTCGATGGCGAGGATGTCGATCTGGTCGGGGTTGACCATCTCCAGCGTGCGCACCCCCACGGCATGATCGCCATAGGCCGCAAGTTCGGGCGCGTTCGGCAATTGCCGGTCGATCCGGTTCTCCGCCTGCGCCGCGCCAGCGGTAAGGCCCGCGGCAAGCAGGGCTGTGGTGGTCATATGTCGGTGCATGGTTCGTCCTCCCTTGAATTGGGCCAAGCCTACCCGGGCCACGGGAACAGGCAAGCGCCCTTCGGGTAACGTTACGGAAGTTTCACATCTATCCCCGCGCGGCGCGCGCCACTTCGGCCTCGTTCAGCCCGTATTTCCCGGCGAATTTCGCTCGGGCGGCCAGCAGTCTTGGATCGTCGGGCTGCATCCCCAAGGTGCGGATAAAAGCCACCCGCTGCTGCTGTTTCAAAGCCTCGGTGTCGATATCAGTGCCCATGGCCCGGTCGATGATCTCCCCGCCCGGGCTGACGTGAAACCACTTGTTGAAGTCGCGAAAGTGATGCTGGTTGTGTAGCCGCGTGACATGCCGCTCCACCGCCGTTTTCGGCACCGTAAGATGCGCCGTCATGTGAAACCACTCGTAGCCCAGAAAGGTCAGTACCCCGCCCAAGGGCACGATCGCCGTGGCGATCCAGACTGCCGCCTCGGCCCCCAAAAGCGCCGCGATGCCCCAGACCAGAAGGAAGTTTCCCACTAGCATCGGCAGCGCGACCCAGACCGGCACGAAGAAGAGCCCGTGATTGGTCGGGAAATCATGGTGCCCGTAATGCGCGCGGTAAAGCAGATCAAAGGCCCATTGCCGTTTGGGCGGGGCGAGGTGGAAGACATGCCGGTGCAGGGTGTACTCATTAAGCATCTGCGCCGCGACCCCCAGCGGCACCAGCGCCCAGCACCACAGCGGCGCGCCCCAGAGCATGGCAGCAAAGGCCACCAAGGCCGCCAGCGCCATAAGCGACACGCCCGCATGGCCGAACATGATCTTGACCCGTGACATCCGCCTGACCTCCCCATCCTGCGCATCCGGTAGGCAAAACTGTAACAAATCCCCCGCCTCCCTGTCGCGCATGACGTTAGGTGCCCTTGGCCGCTTGACCTCCCCCCTCATTCCGGCCCACATCCGCGCATGAGCAAAGCGACCCTGACCATCGACCTACAAGCCATCGCCGACAACTGGCGCGCCCTCGACCGTATGACAAAGGCCGAGACCGCAGCCGTGGTCAAAGCCGACAGCTATGGGCTGGGCGCTGCCCGTGTGGCCAAGACATTGGCCGAGGCCGGGGCGCGGCAGTTCTTCGTGGCCCTGACCGAAGAGGGGGTGGCCCTGCGCCAAGCTTTGGGCGAAGGCCCGGTGATCAATGTCTTTTCCGGTCATATGCCGGGCGATGCAGAGGCGATTGCCGGTGCCGCGCTGACGCCGATGATCAACTCGACAGAGCAGCTGCTGCGCCAGTTTGAGACCCTGCCCGGCCATGGTTTCGGCATCCAACTCGACAGCGGGATGAACCGGCTGGGGATGGAGCCTGCGGAATGGGCGGCCCTGCGCGACATCGCGCTGAGCCAGAACCCCACGCTGATCATGTCGCATCTGGCCTGCTCGGACGCGCCGGATCACGAGATGAACGACGCGCAACTGCACAGTTTCCGCGACATGACCCAAGGGGTCGAGGTGCCGCGCTCGCTCTCCGCCACGGGGGGCATTTTGTTGGGGCCGGAGTATCATTTCGACGTCACCCGCCCCGGCATCGGTCTTTACGGCGGGCGCCCATTCACAAAGGCGCGGCCCGTGGTCACCCTCGACGTGCCAGTGATCCAGACCCGCAGCGTCACCCCCGGGGAGACTGTGGGCTATGGCAACACATGGACGGCGGAGAGCACCGTGACGCTCGCCACCGTGGCCGCGGGCTACGCCGACGGCCTTCTGCGCGCGATGGGCAATGCGACCGGCACAGCCTGCTTCCAGCATGAGGGTGTTACCCTGCCCATCCTCGGGCGCGTCTCAATGGACCTGATCACAGTGGATGTCTCTGCATTGGAAGAGGTGCCCGCGACCCTGCAACTGCTGGGGCAAAGCCAAGGCGTTGATGATTTAGCGGATTGGGCGGGCACGATCGGCTATGAGGTGCTCACCTCCTTGGGCGCAAGATACGCGCGAAACTACGCCGGTTAAGTCGGCGATTTTCCCCGCGTCGCAGCATGCCGCCGCGAAAGACGCTGCGCGAATCACTGCCACTCCCCCAGGGTACGCCTCGTCCCTGCCCTGCGCTGCCAATCACGAATAGCGCTGCGCAGGCGCAAATAACTTCCGAAAAACCTGCGGTTGTGCCATAATCTCGGCAAAACTACGTTAAATCCTCAGCATAATCCCGCAGGGAATGGGAACAAAGAAGGATAAGGAGGCGTTGGTCGGCAGAAACTTGCTTAGTAGCTCTTCCAGGGGGGAGAAAGTATGTCCCAGCTTCGTTCCTTTGCCTACCTCATTCAATTCGCCTTTCAGCGGCTCGCCGTTGTGGTTTTTGCCCTCGCCGCACTTGCCCTTACGGGGGCCAGCATCATGGCGGCCCTTAGCCTTTGGAATTGGATCAGCCTTGATCTGCAATACGGCGGTGAGCCTGTCGAAAACGCCGGGATGTACGCCCAACTGGCGCTGACCGTCCTTGCTGTGGGCCTGTGCTTTTTCCTGCCCACCAACCGCCGTGTCATGCAGCTTGAGACCTCGCACCGTCAGTTCAATGTCGGCATGCAGGACGTGGCCCGCGCCTATGCCGCCGTGCACGCCGCCGACCGGGCCGAAACCTTTCAGATGAGCTCGGAATTCGATTCGGTGCGCGAGCGTCTAGCCTATCTGCGCGATCATCCCGACCTCGCCACGCTGGAGCCTGCCGTGCTGGAAATGGCCGCTCAGATGAGCCACGTGGCCCGCGATCTGGCCGAAGTCTATTCGGATGAGAAACTGGCCCGTGCCCGCAGCTTCCTCAAGCAGCGTCAGGAAGAGGTCGAACTCTTCAACAGCCGCCTCGATCAGGCAAAGGCGATTTCGACCGAGATGAAACATTGGTTGCACGAAGTCGAACTCGAAGAAAGCGTCGCCGTAGCCCAGCTTGAGCGTCTGCGTGAAGAGATGCGTGAGATCATGCCAGAGCTCGGCCTTGAACGTGTGGTCCAGACCGAAACACCCGAGCGCAAGCCTGAGACGACATCGCTCGACAATATCGTGATCGACCTGCCACCCAAAGCCGCTGAGTAATGCCAGCGGCGGCATCCGGCCCATTGGGTTCCCCCCCGGGATCATCGCCCAAGGGCCGGATGCTTTTCCTTTGACGCCATCGGGCAGCTGCGCGAAAAGGGCCCATGGCCAAATCCTCCTCCAGTTTTTCCTGCGCCGAATGCGGCGCGAAACATTCCAAATGGTCCGGGCGCTGTGACGCCTGCGGCGCTTGGAACTCCATCGTCGAAGACAAAGGCATCTCCGCAGGCCCGCCCAGCAAATCCTTGGGAGCAAGGCGCGGCTCTGCCATTGAGCTCACCGATCTTGCCACACAAGAAACCCCGCCCCCGCGTGCACAGTCGGGCATTGCGGAGTTGGACCGCGTGTTGGGCGGCGGGCTGGTGCCCGCCTCGGCGATCCTTGTGGGCGGCGATCCCGGCATCGGGAAATCGACCCTTCTGCTGCAAGCCGCCGCGCATTTCGCCAACTCCGGCCTCAAGACGATCTATGTCAGCGGCGAAGAAGCCAGCGCGCAGGTCCGCATGCGCGCGCAACGTCTGGGGCTTTCCGAAGCGCCGGTGAAACTGGCCGCGGAAACCAACCTGCGCGACATCCTAACCACGCTCGAGGCCGAGCGCCCGCAACTTGCCATCATCGACTCGATCCAAACCATGTGGGCCGACAACGTTGAAAGCGCGCCCGGATCGGTCAGTCAGGTCCGCGCCGCGGCGCATGAGTTGACCAGCTTCGCCAAACGCCGCGGGGTCGCGGTGATCCTCGTGGGCCATGTCACCAAGGAAGGCCAGATCGCTGGTCCCCGCGTGGTGGAGCATATGGTCGACACCGTGCTCTATTTCGAAGGCGAGCGTGGCCACCAGTTCCGTATCCTGCGCGCGGTGAAAAACCGCTTCGGCCCGGCGGATGAGATCGGCGTTTTCGAAATGACGGGCGGCGGTCTGTCAGAAGTGATCAACCCCTCGGCGCTGTTCTTGTCGGAACGCGGGCAACCCTCCCCCGGTTCGGTCGTCTTTGCAGGCATCGAAGGCACCCGGCCTGTCTTAGTCGAACTTCAGGCGCTTGTGGCCCCCTCGCCCCATTCCCAAGCGCGCCGCACGGTGGTCGGATGGGATTCGGGCCGTTTGGCGATGATCCTCGCGGTCTTGGAAGCGCGCTGCGGAATTCCTTTCGCGGGGCTGGATGTCTACCTCAATGTGGCGGGCGGGATGAAGATCTCAGAACCCGCCGCCGATCTCGCCGTGGCCGCCGCGATCCTGTCGGCGCGGGAAGACGCGGCCCTGCCCGCCGAAACCGTTGTTTTCGGAGAGATTAGCCTCTCCGGTGCGCTGCGCCCCGCCAGCCAGACGGAAAACAGGTTGAAAGAGGCGCAAAAACTTGGTTTTACGAGCGCTATTGCACCGCGCGGCGGCAAGGCTGTGGGTGTGACCGGAATTGCGCTGAATACGATGAGCGATCTGACCGGATTTGTTGGCGAAATTTTCGGGGCGGGCTGATCCCCCCTTAGACGAGGGCGAGAACGCGCATGGACGGTTTTACCATTATTGACGGGGTGGTCGCGGTTGTCATCGTGCTATCGGCATTGCTGGCCTATGGCCGCGGGCTGGTGCGCGAGTTGATGGCGATTGTAGGCTGGATTGCAGCGGCTGTGCTGGCCTTTCTCTTTGCGCCGCAGGTCGAACCGCTGGTGCGTGAGCTGCCCTATGTGGGCGAATTCTTGGCCGATAGCTGCGAATTGTCGGTGATCGGTGCTTTTGCGCTGGTCTTTGCCGCGGCGCTTATCGTGGTCTCGCTCTTCACGCCGCTGTTCTCCTCGCTCGTGCACCGCTCTATGCTGGGCGGCGTGGACCAAGGGCTTGGCTTCATCTTCGGAGTCGTGCGCGGCGTGCTGCTCGTCGCGATTGCCTTCTTCGTCTACGACACCGTCATCACCGGTGAGCGGACCACCATGGTGGAAAACAGCCGTTCCGCCGCCGTATTCTCGCGCTTCACCGGCCAGATCGAAGAAAAAGACCCGCAAGAGGCGCTCGGCTGGATCACCAACCGCTATGAGGCCCTGGTGGGCAAATGTAGCGCCTAAGGCCTTCATAATCTCTTAACACAATCCTTTTAAACAGGCGGCCAGAGCATACTGGCCGCCTGTTTTGCGTTTGGGCTTGGCAGGTTACGGTGGCCGCCTCCTTGGCGGGCAATGCGGCGCTTTATCCTGCCTCATGCCCCCCGCGGGCGACATGCGGGGTGACAGCCGCTTGCGAAGCCCCTACATAGGCAGCGACCTCACCCGGATTCGGAGTTGCCCCGTTGTCCAAGCACATGCCGCCCGCCCATCCCTTTGACACTTCCTATCTGCGCGACAGCGGAGATGAGGATAAACTGAAGGAGGAATGCGGCGTCTTTGGCGTGGTTGGCGTTGCCGATGCCGCCACTTTCGTGGCCCTTGGCCTGCACGCCCTCCAGCACCGTGGACAAGAGGCTGGCGGCATCGTCAGCTATGATCCCGCCGCCGGTTTCCAATCGGCCCGCCGCTTTGGCTATGTCCGCGACAACTTCACCTCGCAGGATGTGATGCAAACGCTCCCCGGCGAGCTGTCCATTGGTCACGTCCGCTATTCGACCTCTGGCAACAAGGGCCCCACCGCGATCCGCGACGTGCAGCCCTTCTTTGGTGAGTTCGCCATGGGCGGGGCCGCGATTGCCCATAACGGCAATATCACCAATGCCAACGCCCTGCGCCGTGAGTTAATCGAGCGGGGCTCGATCTTCCAATCCTCATCCGACAGTGAGTGTATCATTCACCTGATGGCCCGGTCCTTGCAGCAAAACATCCCCGAGCGGATGGAAGATGCGCTGCGCCGGGTCGAGGGGGCCTTCTCTGTCGTTGCCATGACGCGCACCAAGCTGATCGGCGTGCGCGATCCGCTGGGCGTGCGCCCGCTCGTGCTAGGCCGTGTCGGCGATGGCTGGGCGCTAAGTTCGGAGACCTGCGCGCTCGACATCATCGGCGCGGAATTCGTCCGTGAGATCGCACCCGGCGAGATGGTGGTGATCACCGAGAAAGGGGTTGAAAGCCACTTCCCCTTCCGCCGTGTCGCCTCGCGTTTCTGTATTTTTGAGCATGTCTACTTCAGCCGCCCCGACAGCATTCTCGGCGGTCGTTCGGTCTATGAAACGCGTGAGAATATTGGCCGCGAACTGGCCAAGGAAAGCCCTGTGGAAGCCGATCTCGTCTGCCCCGTGCCCGACAGCGGCACCCCGGCGGCGATTGGCTATAGCCTTGAATCCGGCATCCCCTACGCGATGGGCATCATTCGCAACCAATATATGGGCCGGACCTTCATCGAGCCGACCGAGCAGATCCGCAACATGGGGGTCCGTCTCAAGCTCAACGTCAACCGCGCGCTGATCAAGGGTAAGCGGGTGATCTTGGTCGACGACTCGGTGGTCCGCGGCACAACCTCGCGAAAGATCAAAGAGATGATCCTCGACGCGGGCGCGAAGGAGGTGCACTTCCGCATCGCTTCCCCCCCCACGGCTTGGCCCTGTTTCTACGGCGTCGACACCCCGCAGCGCGAAAAGCTGCTGGCGGCGACCATGTCTGAGGATGAGATGCGCGACCATTTGCAGGTCGACAGTCTCAAGTTCATCTCGCTCGATGGTCTCTACCGCGCGGTGGGCGAAGCCGAAGGCCGCAACGCCGACTGCCCGCAGTATTGTGACGCCTGTTTCTCGGGCGACTACCCGGTGACCCCTGCCGATCAGGTTAAGGAAGGTTTCCAGATGAAGCCCGCCGCCGAGTAACCCGCCAGACGGATCAAACCAAAGCAAAGGCCGCGCCCGGTTCCCCGGACGCGGCCTTTGCTTTTCCGCATTGCGCGGAGCCGCTTAATTCTGCGCCGCAGGCTCCGCCGCGTCATTGGCGCTCTCGGTTGCGTCATCCACGGCATCGCTGATCGCCTCCCCGGCGGCATCCACGCTGCCTGCGATTGCATCAGCGGCGTCTTCGGCGGCGTTGGTCATATTATCGGCCACCTCGGGCGCATTGATCGCCTCAGAAGCTTCGATGGCCACTTCCTGCGGCCCCTTGCCGGTGAAAAGCATATAGCCCGCCAGCGCAATCAGCGCCGCCACGACCAACCAGACCAGATTCTTCATTCCATTCCCCTTAATCTACGCCCCGCGAGGTTAAAGATTTCCCCCGGGGCCGCATAGCCGTGAATTGCGCCACAATCGCCCCAGATCAAGGGTAAATCGCCCCAAACCCCACGCATAGCGTGATTTTGCGACTTGAAGATGGCCCCACGCGGGTTTACCTTGCATTCTCGAATTAGGTAACAATCAAAGGACCATCACCATCGCTCGCAGACCTCATAACGCGCCGCCCCAACGTGACACCGGCCCGCGCGTCAACGACAAGATCCGTGCCCCCGAAATCCGCCTGATCGGTGCCGATGGCGAAAACGTCGGCGTTGTCTCGCCGCAGCGTGCCATGGAAATGGCCGATGACGCCGGCCTCGACCTTGTTGAAATTTCGCCCAATGCCAAGCCGCCCGTGTGCAAGATCATGGATTTCGGCAAGTTCAAATATGAACAGCAAAAGCGCGAGAGCGAAGCCCGCAAGAAACAGAAGATCATCGAGATCAAAGAGGTCAAGTTCCGTCCCAATACGGACAAGAACGACTACGATGTGAAGATGCGCAATGTCTTCAAGTTTCTTGAAGGTGGCGACAAGGTGAAGGTTACTCTCCGGTTCCGTGGCCGTGAGATGGCGCACCAGAACCTCGGTCGTGAGCTTTTGGAGCGCGTCGCTGCCGACACCAAAGAGATCGGCCGGGTGGAGAACTTCCCCAAGATGGAAGGCCGCCAAATGGTCATGGTGATCGGGCCCCTGCCCAACAAGTGATCAGGCTCAATCGGGTCCGCATGACGGGTCCGACTGGCACCTTCACCATCCAATAACGCAAAACGCCCCCGGATCGCTCCGGGGGCGTTTTCTGTTTTGGGTGTTAGTCTGCTTAGCGCAGCAGACCTGTAATGTTCCGTACCACGGCACGACGGTTCGCGGGTTCCGCCGACGTGGTCGGCACGCGCAGCTGGCTCTCGCCATAGCCTTGCGTGATCAGATTGGCGGGCGGCACATCGAAGTACTCGGTCAGCGCCAAAGCCACGGTCTCTGCACGGCGGTCCGACAGGGCGAGGTTATAGCTCGCATCGCCAACCGCATCGGTGTGACCTTCGACGAGGATCACGGTGCGCGGGTCCTTCTGGATCAGGTCACGCAGTGTGGTGCCGATATTAGCAAGCGCGCGGGCCTGTTCAGGCTGGATCGCGGCGGAGCCGGTGGGGAAGCGCACGGCATCAAGTTCCAGTTCGGGCGCGAGGGAGCGTACCTCACGGATTTCACGCACCTGACGCAGGGAGAATGTCCGCCCCTGATCGTTGCGCATCTCAGCTTGCAGGGCCTGACGCAGCGCGGCTTCGTCTTGGGTGCTGGCGCGCTGTGCCTGCTGAGTTTGCTGGACCTGCGGCAGATCGTTCACGACAACTTCGCGCTCTTCCACGAGGTCATCGACCAGCACATATTCACGGCCCTGCGCGTCAAAATTCGTCCGGCGCAGCACGGTGCCATCGCGCGAGCGGATGGTCTCGACCCGGCTGCCGTCGCTCTTGGTCACGATGGTCCGGGTGGAGCCGTCGTCGAAGGTCTGGGTCTGCACCTCGTCACCGGGGCGGCGGAGTAGAGCGTTGTCATCCTTCAGGACGCGCAACTCGCCCGTGTCGTCTTGCACGACCACACGGTCACCGGAGCGGCTGACGATTTTCTCACCATTGTTCAGAACCGAGCCGACAGCCACGGCCCCAAGGCCGAGCAGCAGCGCTTTTTCGAAGTCCGACATCCCGCTGTCGTCGTCCTCAGCGGCGGCGGCATTGGCGTCACCTGCGGCAGTCACTTCGGTTTCGAAGTCTTCGTCCGAGCTGCGCACGTCTTCTTCGGTAACTTCTTCGGTCACGACTTCGGCGTCCGCATCGCTTTCGGCAGCAGCGGCGGCGGCAGCTTCACGCTCGGCGCGGCGTTGCTCACGGCGCTCTTCGCGGCGTTCGGCACGGCGGGCTTCGCGGCGCTCTTCACGGGCTTGGATCTGCTCTTCGGTCAGACCGGCGTTGTCTTCCTCGCCGACTGCTTCGCCGCTGGTTTCGGATTCCATTTCGGGATCGGCTTCTTCCAAGGTCTCGACGGCAGTCTCATTGGCTTCCGCGTCAGCCGCAGCTTCGGCGTTGTCCTCGGTCGCTACATTCTCGATAGCCTCAGCATCGGCTTCGGCGGTTGCTTCGGCTTCAGCTTCCACGTCCTGCGCGGTCTCAGCCTCTACCTCGGCGTCTTGTTCGATCTCGGCCTCGGCCTCTTCCTCAACCTCGACTTCGCTTTCCTGCTCGGCTTCAACTTCCGCCTCGGTCTCGATCTCTTCCTCGGCTTCGACCTCGCTCTCAGTCTCGGCGGTCATCTCGGCTTCGGCCTCGGCGGTCTCCGCTTCCGCTTCGCTTGCGGTTTCCTCTGCCGCCTCGGCTGCGGCTTCAGCCTGCGCCTCTGCTGCGTCCGCGGCCTCTTCGGCCTGTTCGGTCACGTCGTTCACGGCAGCCGCAGCAGCGTCACCCGTCGCTTCAACCGCGCCAGTTGCCTGATCCAGCAGCGAACCCGCCTCGGCTTCGGTCTCCGCCTCGGCCTCGACCTCTGCTTCACCTTCCGCTTCGACTTCCGCCTCGGCCTCACCGCTCAGCCCGGCCATAACACGAAGCTCTTCGGCACTCTCTACCGTCTGATCGTCGAATGCGCAGGGGAATTCGGTCGCTTCGCCCACGGGGCCGCATTCATTCAGATTTTGCTCCTGCGCAAAGGCGCCATGCGGGAAAGCCAAGGCAAGGCTCAGACCCAGCGAAGTCGTAGATCTCAGTAGGTTTTTCATTTTCACGTCCTCATCATTACGGGAACGCCGTTCGGGCAGCGCTTGTCACCCAACGCATGATGGGGGCGCTGGTTCCGCTATCCAATATCAAGAGCTTACCCCATGGAAATACCGCGCCCCCTATAAGGACGCGGCAAAGGTTTACGCTGCTGTTATCGGCTATCAGGCGATGGCGGCCACAGCGCGGCGGGTCATCACGCCGCACAGATGGGCGCGGTAGGCGCCGCTGCCGTGCAGATCGCTGATCATGTCACCCGCGTCGAGTGTCAGCCCCTCCAAGGCTTCCGGCGCGAACCGTTCCGACAGGGCAGTTTCGGCTTCACTCCAGCGGAAGACACCGTCGTTCGACGCACCCGTGATCGCCACGCGCACCCCAACGCCGAGGCGCGCGACATAGGCCGCGACCAGCGGGAAGCGCGAGGCGGGCTGGATAAATTTCTCGTAATGCGCGACCTCAGGGATGGGGAAACGGACGCCGGTGACGATCTCCCCTTCCTCCAACGCGGTGGTGAACATGCCTTGGAAATAGTCATCCGCGGCAATCTCGCGGCGGTCGGTCTCAATCGTCGCGCCACTGGCCAGAGCGCCCGCCGGGTAGCAGGCAGAGGGGTCGTTATTGGCGAGCGATCCGCCGATGGTCCCCCGGTTGCGCACCGCCGGGTCGCCGATCCGTGCGGCGAGGCTGGCGAGCGCCGGGTAGCTCTCCGCCGCCTCGCGCATGACCGTGGCATGGGTCGTGCCGCCACCGATCCAAAGCGCGCCATCGCGCATCTCAACCCCTTTGAGCGCATCGATCCCCGCCAGCGACACCAGAACCGAGGGCATCGCCAGCCGCGCCTTCAGCGTGGGGATCAACGTCTGCCCGCCGCTGAGCGGTTGCGCATCCTCCTGCCCCAAGGCCTTGACCGCATCCGCCACGCTGCTGGGGCGCTCTACTTCGAAATCATACATCTTTCATCCTTCCCAGAGGCCGCCCGAGCGTCGCCTCTTTTCTCAAACCAATCTTCAGCAGGCCCTTAGCCATTCATTGCCTCCCAGACCCGCGCGGGGCTGACCGGCATGTCGATATGGCCGATGTCCTTCCCGCCCGAGCGCATGGCGTCAAGCACCGCATTGACCACCGCAGGCGGCGAACCGATGGCCCCGGCCTCTCCGCAGCCTTTTACGCCCAAGGGGTTGTGGGTGCAGGGCGTCTGGCAGGAGTGATCCACGTCATAGAACGGCAAATCGCTGGCGCGCGGCATGGCGTAATCCATGTAAGACGCGCTAAGCAGTTGGCCGTCCTCGTCGTAGGCGCAGTTCTCCAACAGCGCCTGACCGATACCTTGGGCCAAACCGCCATGGACTTGGCCCGTTACGATCATCGGGTTCACCACATTGCCGAAATCATCGGCGGCGGTGAAGCGTTCGACGGTGACATGGCCGGTTTCAGGGTCCAACTCGACCTCGCAGGCATAGGCCCCCGCCGGATAGGTGAAGTTCGACGGATCATAAAAGGCGGTTTCCTCAAGCCCCGGTTCGATCTCTTCCAACGGGTAGTTATGCGGCACATAGGCGGCAAGCGTCACATCGCCCCAAGCCACGGATTTATCCGTCCCCGCAACGCTAAAGGCCCCATCCTTCAAGTCGATATCCCCTTCCGAGGCTTCGAGCAGGTGACTTGCGATCTTCTTGGCCTTGGCGATGATCTTTTCCGTCGCCCGCACCATGGCGCTGCCGCCTACCGCGAGCGAGCGCGAGCCATAGGTGCCCATGCCCATCGGCACCTTAGAGGTGTCGCCATGGACGATCTCGACCATATTCTCGTCGATGCCGATCATACCGGCCACCACCTGCGCGAATGAAGTCTCATGCCCCTGCCCGTGGCTGTGACTGCCGGTCATCACGACCAGCCCGCCGGTGGCGTTGACCCGCACCGTCGCGCTTTCATAGAGCCCCGCCCGCGCGCCGAGTTGGCCCACAAGGTTCGACGGTGCAATGCCGCAGGCCTCGATATAGCAGTTCACGCCGAAGCCGCGCAGCTTGCCCTTCGCCTCACTCTCACGGCGCCGCGCTTCAAAACCCGCGTGGTCCGCGATCTCTTCGAGCTTGTCCATCGTGGCGTTGTAATCGCCCGTGTCATATTCCACCGCCACCGGGGTGGCATAGGGAAACTCCGTCACGAAGTTTTGGCGGCGCAGTTTGATTGGATCGACCTGCAATTCATGCGCGGCCTTGTCGATCAAACGCTCCAACTGATAGGTCGCCTCGGGCCGACCGGCCCCGCGATAGGCATCTACTGGCACGGTATTGGTAAAGACCGCCTTAACGTTCACATAGATCAGCGGCGTTTTATAGTTCCCCGCCATGAGCGTGCCGTGCAGCCACGTCGGCACCGAAGGCGCGAAGGTCGAAAGATAGGCCCCCATGTTCGCATAGGTATCGGTGCGCAGGGCGGTGAAGTTATTGTCGGCATCCAGCGCCAGTTCGATCTTGGTCACATGGTCGCGGCCATGGGCGTCGGACATGAAGGCTTCCGAGCGGCTCGACGTCCATTTCACCGGACGCCCCACCGCCTTGGCGGCGAAGGTGCAGAAGGCCTCTTCCTGATAGTGAAAGATCTTGGTGCCGAAGCCACCGCCCACGTCCGGAGCTACCACACGCAGCTTGTGCTCGGGGATGCCCAGCACGAAGGCGCCCATCAGCAGGCGGATCACATGCGGGTTCTGGCTGGTGGTATAGAGCGTGTGCTCCCCGTCCGACCGGTTGTAATCGCCGATTGCCACACGCGGCTCCATCGGGTTGGCGACGAGGCGGTTGTTGACCAGTTCCAACGTGGTGACATGGGCGGCCTCGTCAAAGGCTTTGTTCACCGCCTCCTTGTTCTCTTCCACGAAACCCCAGTCGTAGCACAGATTGCTAGTCAGGTCGTCATGCACCTTGGGCGCATCGTCTTTCACCGCGTCTTTCATGTTCACCACGGCGGGCAACTCGTCGATATCGACGACAACCGCCTCGGCGGCGTCACGGGCCTGCGCTAACGTCTCGGCTACGACGGCGGCAATGGGCTCGCCCACGTGCCGGACCTTTTCATGGGCCAGTACGGGGTGTTTCGGCTCCTGCATGGGTTGGCCGTGTTTGTCGGTCACCTGCCAGCCGCAGGGCATCCCGCCCACTTCGGCGAAATCCGCGCCGGTGAAAATCTTCAGCACGCCGGGCATGTCTTCGGCGGCAGAGGTATCGACCCCGGTCAGCCGCCCATGGGCCACATCCGAGCGCAGGAAAAATACATGGGTCTGGCGGCGCAGGTTGATGTCATCGGTGTAGCGCCCCGACCCGGTGAGAAAGCGCACATCCTCCCGCCGTTTGCTGCTGGCCCCAATACCGCTCGTCGGTTCAAAATCCTTTGGCATAATATCCTCCCGTTTGGTGGCGGTGCGATGCACCTGATCCGTCACGCGGCCTCCGGTTCTGGCGGTCCTCCCTCCGCCATCACCGGCCTGCCCGGCGTGACGCCGTTACTCTGCCGCCAGCGCGCTGACCTCTTGGCCGCTGGCCGCCATGATCGCTTTGACGATATTGTGGTAGCCGGTGCAGCGGCAGATGTTGCCGTCAAGGTAATGGCGCACCTCGGCCTCCGAAGGTTTCGGGTTTTCCTTTAGCAGCGCCGCCGCCGACATCACCATGCCCGGCGTGCAAAAGCCGCATTGCAACCCGTGGTGATCCTGAAACGCCTGTTGGATGGTGCTGAGCGTGCCATCGGGGGCCGCCTGCCCTTCAATGGTCTCGACCTCGGCGCCATCGGCCTCGACCGCGAACATGGTGCAGGCCTTAACAGCATTGCCGTTCACATGCACCACGCAGGCGCCGCATTGGCTGGTATCGCAGCCCACATGGGTGCCGGTCAGTTCCAGATCATCGCGCAGGAAATGCACCAGCAGCGTGCGGCCCTCGACCTCTCCCGACGCGGGTTTGCCGTTCACGGTCATCTTGACCTGTGTCATGTTCTTCCTCCCAGTCTGACGCTTGTTGAGATCAGTTAAGCACGACAAGCCCTAGTTGAGAACATATATTTTCCTAAGGTTTTGCCTCAGCCGTTGCCCGCGCTTTTGCCGGGGTTGCGCGGCTGCGGGCGCGTGGGGATCTCTTTCAGCAAGCCGCCCACCCCCATCGCCGCGATATCCGCGCTGGTGACGGGAACGCCGCAAACCAGCCGCGACAGCACCCAATCGGCTCCGTTGAGCGCGGGCGAACGGGCGCAGCCCGGCAGGCCGATCACGGCGTGAGTGCCAAGTTGGCCGAGAAAGAGCAGATTGCCCGGATCGACCGGCATGCCAAAGCGCGTCACCTCGCCCCCCGCCGCGCGCAGGGCGGAGGGGGCGACGTCATTGATGTCCGACGTGGCGGAGGCAGTGAGGATCAGGACCAGATCGGTCTCTGCCGCCGCAATCGCCTCGGCCAGCGGGGCGCTACGGTGGGGAACGGTTACGACATCGCGAAGGGTCACGTTGAGCGCCGTCAGCCGCCCCTCCACCGCGGCGCGGCCCTTGCCCCCGGCCCCGCCGGGCACGTCGGTAATGATCAGCGTGGCGTCGCGCAGCACAGGCGGCGCGAGGCGCAAGGCGCCCTCTCCCGCCGCCGCACAGGCGGCCTCGACTGTGCTTTCAGGCAGGGCGTAGGAGATGATCTTGATCGTCGCCACCATGCCGTTTTCGCCCATCTGCTGATAGGGTGGCACGGTGGCCAGCGTGATCATCGGGTCCACCGCATTGACCGCCTCAAGTGCCGCGCGGTCCATCACCACCACCCCCGGCCCATCGGCCAGCAGGTTCACCCGCCCGGTAAAGGGTTTTGACATCCGCAGGCCCGAACCGCAGAGGCTTTCGGCCAATCGCGCGGCACCTGCGTTCTCATCAATATCACCGGGGTCGAGCCGGGCGACGATCACCTCTTCGATGCCCGCGCCTTCCAGTGCTGCGATATCCTCTTGGGTCAGCACGCGGCCCTTGCGCAGCCGCCCCTTTTCAACCGCAACGGAATGGGCCAGCGTCGCGCCCAAAGCCGCGCTCAAAGGGACCGGGCCAAACCTCATGGCCGGCGCAGGCTTTGGATCATTTCGGCAAGGATCGACACGGCGATCTCAGCCGGGCTGGCCGCACCGATATCGAGACCGACCGGCCCGTGGATACGCTCCACCTGCTCTGCAGCCACACCCGCTTCCGCCAGCCGGTCGAGCCTACTGGCCTGCGTCCGGGTCGAGCCGAGCGCGCCGATATAGAAAGCTTCGGATCCGAGCGCCACATGCAGCGCCGGATCGTCGAGTTTCGGGTCATGGGTCAGCAAGACCACAGCAGTACGCGCATCAACCCCGATCTCGCGCAGGGCGACGTCGGGCCAATCGTTCACCACTTGGCAATCGGGGAAGCGGGCGGGTGAGCCGAAAGCCTCCCGCGGGTCGACGACGATCGGGTCGAACCCCGCCTCTGTCGCCATGCGCACCAGATGCTGCGCGATATGCACGGCACCCACGATCACCAGCCGCAGCGGCGGATTGTGGATGGCAATGAACCGCCCCGTTTCATCCTCGACGCCAGAGCGGTCGCGGCGAAAGCGGTCCTCATGCCCCGCCCCTGTCAGCCGACGGTCGCTGCCGTCCAACGCCACCTCATAGGCCGCCGGCTTACGGGCCGCGCGCCGTGCCACCAATTCGCGCAGCATCTCGAGGCTCAGCGCCTCCGACCCCACCGGCTCCACCAGCACCTTGATCGTGCCGCCGCAGGCCAGCCCCACGGCAAAGGCATCACCATCGCTGACGCCATATTCCAACAGCCGCGTGCGCCCGTCCTCCAGCGCTTCCAGCGCCTCGACCACCACGGCCCCTTCGACGCAGCCGCCCGAGACGGAGCCCATCATCGTGCCGTCGCCCGCCACCGCCAGTTGCGCGCCTGCGCGGCGGGGGGCGGAGCCCCATGTTTCCACCACCGTGGCAAGGGCCACAGGCTGTCCGGCCTCGGCCCAGTGGAGCGCTTGTTCGGGGATCCGGTCCATCGGTTGTCCTTTCAACGTGAGGGCGCAAAGTGTGTCGCAATAGGGGCAAAGGTCAATGGCGGATCCGGCCTTCGGCTTCGCCTTGCACGCCGTGGCCAGCGGCACTACATCTAGCCCAAACACTCACAACAGCCGGAGCCACCCCATGCCCATGCAAGCCAGCGAAATCGAAGACCTGATCCGCGCGTCCTTTCCGGATGCCAAGATCACCGTCGAAGGCAATGATGGCGTGCATATGGCGGCCATGGTCGTGGACGAGAGCTTTCGCGGCATGAACCGGGTCCAACAGCAGCGCGCCGTCTATGCGGCCCTCAAGGGCAAGATGGACGGGTCAAACGGCGAATTGCACGCGCTGGCGCTGACCACCCGGACCCCGGACTAACCATGTGGGGCTGGGTCGCTGCGGCTGTCGTGGGCGGGATCGCCGCCACCGCCTATGCCCAGCACCGCGCCCGGCGCGGCCAGCATGTGCCGCTGTCGCAGCGCCAGCCACCCCGGCCTGAGACCGGCAAGGTGCCGCTGGGGATGGAGGCGCTGGATTTGGATGCCGTGGCCAGCACCGCGCGGCGCAACGAAAGCCTAGAACGCGGGCATACGAATTGGACCAAGAAACGGGGCGGCTTTTTCCTCGGCGGGGCCGAAGTTGAGGTCAAACCCTGGGCCGACGATGAAACCTATGCGCGGCGCTATCATGCCGCGTTCAAGAAATCAGATGTGAAGGACAAATGACATGAGCGATGCCGCAAGCCAGATCAAGGAACAGATCACCAACAATGACGTGGTGCTGTTCATGAAGGGCACCAAGGAAATGCCGCAGTGCGGTTTCTCCAGCCGCGTGGCCGGGGTGCTGAACTACATGGGCGTGAACTACAGCGACGTGAACGTTCTGGCAGATGAGAACCTGCGCCAAGGGATCAAGGATTTCTCCGACTGGCCAACCATCCCGCAGCTTTACGTCAAAGGCGAATTCGTCGGCGGCTGCGACATCATCACCGAGATGACGCTGTCGGGCGAATTGGACACCCTGTTCGACGAGAACGGCGTCGCCTTCGACAAGGAAGCCGCCGACAAGATCCGCGAAGCCAACGGCTAAGCCGGGCGCCCGCGTCAAACAAAACACCCCGGAGCGGTTTCGCGCTCCGGGGTGTTTTTGTATGTAAGGCCGGGGGCAGCTCAGTCTTCGATGGCCGTGATCATATCGACACGGCGGCCATGCCGCCCGCCTTCGAATTCGGTGTCGAGAAAGGCATCCACGATCTCAAGCGCCAGACCGCCGCCGATCACCCGCGCGCCCATCGACAGCATATTCGCGTCATTATGCGCCCGGATCATCTTGGCCGAGAAGGTATCGCTGCAAACGCCGCAGCGGATGCCTTTGACCTTGTTGGCGGCCATCATGATGCCCTGCCCCGTGCCGCAGATCAAAATGCCCAGATCGAATTCCCCCGCCGCGATGCGCCGTGCGGCGGCTTCGCCATGTTTGGGGTAGTCGGTGCTTTCCGCCGTCGCGGGACCGATGTCTTCAACCGTGAACCCGCGTTCGGCCACATGGCGCGCGATGTCTTGGCGCAGGGCGATGTCGGCGTGGTCACTTGAGATGATGATGCGGGGTTTGGTGGTCATTCTGAGGGCGTCCTGATTTTGCGTCATGGAGTGTCGCGCCGTAGGGGCGCGTTTGTTGGTCGCCCCGTAGGGGCGCGTTTGGTGGTCGCGCCGAAAGGGGCACTTTTCGCGCCCCCCAGAGCATATTGCAGCTCGCGCCGCAATCCCGCCCCTTCAATCTTGCGGCAAACAGTCAGTGTAGATCGGGGTCACTTCGCCATCGGTCGTTGCCCGCCAAGCCAGCGAAGCGCGGCCCTGATGCTCCCACCACTCATAGCCCGCGCCGTCCGAGGGCCAGCCATAGCGCGCGCCAGAGGCGGACGGCAGGCGGCCCAACTGGATCAACCGCCCCTCGACATAGAGCACCACCACGCCCGGATCGGCACCGGGCACATAGACCACCGGCACCGAAACCCCGCGCTCACAAATGTAGGTAACGGCGGAGGTTTCGGCGCCCGCAGGCGCGGCCCAGAGCAGCGCGCAAAGGGCTGCCCTGAGGACCCGGCTCATTTGCCCGCCTTCTCCTCGATCTCGGCGGCCAGCGCCTCGGCCCGGGCGGCGATTTCAGCAAGGGTGTCTTTCACCCCCTGCGGCACCACCGGCACTTCGATCCGCTCAGGCTCGACCTTGACGTTGCGCAGGCTGGTGAGTTCGGCCTCACGCTCGGCCAGTTCCGCGCGCAACTCTGCGATGCGATCCTCGACGCTTGCGGTCTTGTCGGCCAGAAGCAGGCCCGCCATCAGCAACATCCGCGCCTCCGGCATGCGGCCCACCTGATCGCTCAGCACGCGGGCTTCGTCGTCCAGCATCTTGGCGGCAGATTGCAGATAGCTTTCTTCACCTTCCTGACAGGCGACTTCGAAATGGCGGCCGCCAATGGTGATCCGTACCTCGGGCATCAGTCGGCCCCTCCTGACTTGGGTTCTTCTTCGGCGCTCCCGTCTTGCGCAGCGCTCTCGGGCGCGGGCGCTTCGGCTTTGGCCTCTGCCCCCGTTTCATCCGCAGCTTGAACTTCCGGCTCGCCCTCTTCGACCAAGGGGGCCAGCGCGGTCAATACCGCGTCGATCTCGGCCATCTCGATCGCGCGGGTGGCGCGCAGGCTCTCCAACTCTGCAATCACGGCGGTGTCGATCAGCTTGGGATCGGCCAGCCCCTCGGCATTGGCCAGCCGCAACTGCTCACAGGCCGCCGACAGCTGCTCATTCGCCTGACGCAGACGCTGCACGTCCATATCAAGCTGCGTCACCCGGTCGTTGTTGAAGTCCATCTGCGCGCGCAGGTCGTTCAATTCGTCCTGATGGCTTTCCTTCAGCGTCTTCACCCGGTCGGTCAGCTGAGCGTTGGCTTGCCGCTCCTCTTCCAAGGCCTGCACGATATCTTCATCCGGCACTGCGGGCGCGGCGCTCAGCCGGTCCACCCCCTTGGCCATCTGGTCCATCGCGACCGTGATGCGGCGCTGATAGTCTTCAAGTTCACTCATCCGCATGAATTCTCCTCACTCGTCCTGCTCTCTCGGCGGCGTTTTCGCCTGCCGTGCCCCGGGCTGCACCCTGTTGCGGCGGCCCGTCCCGCAGATAGCGCGCGCCCCGCCCAATGTCACGCGCGCGAATCGCCCGTATCAGCCGGTTTTCGCAATCCTAGCCAAAGCGCGCTCAAATTGCGCCCCCCCTTTCGTTTCAGCGACTTGAGCCGCCAAGTTCACTCTCGCCCCCGCTATGGGCCGCCCCGGACCCCCCCGCGCACCCCAGTTGTGCTTGAACTTTGCCCCATCGCTGGTATGCACGAGCCCAATCTGCCACAGCCCCAAAGGAAGCCCCCGTGGATCTGACAGCCCTCGCAAGCGCAAACCCCGACCACTGGTCCAAGGCCACCGCCATTCGCGCGCTGACCCTCGATGCCGTGGCCGCCGCCAATTCCGGCCACTCCGGCATGCCGATGGGCATGGCCGATGTGGCCACCGTCCTTTTCGAAAAGCACCTGAAGTTCGACGCGTCCAACCCGCTTTGGCCCGACCGCGACCGATTCATCCTGTCGGCGGGCCACGGCTCCATGCTGCTTTATTCGCTGTTGCACCTGACGGGCTATGAGCAATTCCCCATCGAAGAGTTGAAGAACTTCCGCCAAATGGGCGCGCGCACCGCGGGCCACCCGGAAAATTTTCTCGCCGATGCGATTGAGACCACCACCGGCCCGCTGGGCCAAGGCATCGCCAATTCCGTCGGTTTCGCCATGGCCGAAGAGATGCTGCGCGCGCAATACGGCGCAAAGGTCGTGGACCATTACACCTATGTCATCGCTGGCGACGGCTGCCTGATGGAAGGCGTCAGCCAAGAGGCAATCACGCTGGCAGGCCGTCACAAGTTGAGCAAGCTCATCGTGATGTGGGACAACAACAACATCACCATCGACGGCCCCGTCACTCTGTCGGACACCACCGATCAGGTCACCCGCTTCAAGGCCGCAGGCTGGCATGTGATTGAGATCGACGGCCACAACCCCGATGAAATCGACGCCGCCCTGACCGAGGCGAAGGCCTCTGACCTGCCCTCGATGATTGCCTGTAAGACGCATATCGCGCTCGGCCACGCCGCGCAGGACACCTCGAAAGGCCACGGCGCGCTGACCGACGCCGAGCAGATGGCCGAAGCCAAAGCCGCCTATGGCTGGACCACCGGCCCCTTCGAAGTGCCTGCTGACGTGAAAGCCGCGTGGGAAAGGATCGGCAAACGCGGCGCCGACGCCCGCCGCGACTGGGAAGAGCGTTTCGACAAGATGCCCCGCGCCAAGCGCGAGACGTTTAACCGCGCCTTGGCTTTGGACGCGCCCAAAAAGATGAGCGCGACCGTCAAAGCCTTCAAAAAGCAGATCACCGAGAGCGCGCCCAAGATGGCGACACGCGCGGCAAGCGAGAAAGCCCTCGAAGTGCTGAACCCGATCCTGCCGGAAACCGTTGGCGGCTCGGCGGACCTGACCGGTTCGAACAACACCAAGACCAGCGATCTCGGCATCTTCGACGTCGACAACCGTGGCGGGCGCTATGTCTACTGGGGCATTCGCGAACACGGCATGGCGGCGGCAATGAACGGCATGGCGCTGCACGGCGGCCTGCGCCCCTATGGCGGCACCTTCATGTGCTTCACCGACTACGCGCGCCCCGCGATGCGTCTGGCGGCCTTGATGCAAATCCCCACGGCCTTCGTCATGACCCATGACAGCATCGGCCTTGGCGAAGATGGTCCGACCCACCAGCCGATCGAACATCTGGCGATCAGCCGTGCCACGCCCAACACCTACGTCTTCCGCCCCGCCGACGCGGTGGAAACGGCAGAGGCTTGGGAAATCGCCTTCACCGCGAAAACCACGCCATCGGTTCTGTCGCTGACCCGTCAGGGCCTGCCCACCGTGCGCCTGGAGCACAAAAACAACAACCTCACCGAAAAAGGCGCCTATGTGCTGGCCGATGCCGAGGGCAAGCGTCAGGTGATCCTGATTGCCACCGGCTCTGAGGTGCATGTCGCATTGGCCGCGCGCGAGCTGCTCCAAGCCGAAGGCATTGGCACCCGCGTCGTCTCCATGCCTTGCATGGAACTCTTCGCCGCGCAGGACGAAGCCTACCGCAAGCGCGTCCTGCCCGGTGGCGCCGTGCGCGTCGGGATCGAGGCCGGTGCCCGTCAGGGCTGGGACCAGTGGCTCTTTGGCGAGCGTGGCAAATACGGTAAGGCGGATTTCGTTGGCATGGACCGTTTCGGCGCCTCTGCCCCGGCGGAAGAACTCTTCGAGCGCTTCGGATTCACCGCAGAGAACGTGGCAGAGAAGGCCAAAGCGCTGCTCTGATCTGCGGGTCATACAATACAAAAAGGGGGCGACGGTTCATCCGTCGCCCCCTTCTTCGTTTGCTAGATAAGGTCGCTCTTAAACGGCTGCCTTATGAAACACCTTGCGCCAGATCGGCGTCACGATCTTCTCCCCGATCGGGATCAGCACCAGACCAAGCGCCAAACCAAAGAGCCCGTCGATCCCCGCCGTGGTGATCCATTCGACCGCCCCTTCGAACTGGGCCGGAACCGCATGGCCAACGGTCACGGCGATGTCGTGGATCCATTTATAGGGCGCGGCAAAGCCCATCTGCTCCAACCCGTGAATGATAATCGACCCACCGACCCAAAGCATGGCCGCCGTGCCGACAATCGTGAGCAGCTTCAAAAACCCCGGCATCCCGCGCACCAGCGCCCGGCCAATGCTCCGCGTCAGGCCAAAACGGCCCTTGTTCGCCATCACCAGACCCACATCGTCCATTTTGACAATCAAGGCGACGGAGCCATAGACCGCCACGGTGATCATGACCGCCACCGCCGCAAGCGTCGCCGCTTCCATCCAAAAGTTGCTTTCGGGGATCGCGGAAAGGGCAATGGTCATGATCTCTGCCGACAGGATAAAGTCAGTCTTGATCGCGCCCGCGGCCTTCTTCTCTTCCAGCTGCGCCGGGTCTTCGACCACCTTCTCCTTATCGGGATAATCCTCATGTCCATGCCCCCAACCAAGCGCATGGGCGACCTTTTCGGCCCCCTCGAAACACAGGTAGGCCCCGCCCAGCATCAAAAGCGGCGGGATCGCCCATGGCGCGAAATTCGCCAAAAGCAGACCCACGGGCAGCAAATACACAAGCTTGTTGCGCAACGACCCTTTGGTGATCCGCCAGATCACCGGCAGTTCCCGCTCGGCCTTGAACCCATGCAGATACTTGGGCGTCACGGCCGCATCGTCGATCACCGCGCCCGCCGCTTTCGATCCCGCCTTGGCCGCCTGCCCGATCACGTCATCCACGCTCGCTGCTGCAACTTTGGCGATGGCCGCCACGTCATCCACAAGTGCCAGTAAACCGCTCATTCCATGCCCCTTTTTGCGTGCTGCATCCGAAGTAGCATGTGCAGCCCATCTGGCAAGTCCGAAGCCGCTGCGACCTTTACCGCTAACATGTAAGTTTAACGCTAACATATGGAAATCATTTGGTTTTGCCCCTTTCCCCTGACCGCCCCTGCCGGATATAGAACCCGCGACCCCGACATACGGCCCCCCACCCGCGCGGCCCGAGACAAGGAATGCACCATGACCATCAAAGTTGGCATCAATGGATTTGGCCGCATCGGCCGCTGTACGCTCAGCCATATCGCGGCCTCGGGGCGCGATGATATCGAAGTGATCAAGGTCAACGCCACCGGCCCGCTCAGCACCGCGGCGCATCTCATCAAATACGATTCCGTCCATGGCCGCTTCCCGGGCGAGGTTCAGATCGACGACGGCTACATGAACCTCGGCCAAAACGACATCGAGATGATGTCGACCTACAACCTCGAAGAGCTTGACTGGTCCGGCTGCGACGTGGTGCTGGAATGCACCGGCAAGTTCAACGACGGCAACAAAGCAAACGTACACCTCGAAAACGGCGCAAAACGCGTGCTCCTCTCGGCGCCGGGCAAGAACGTCGACAAGACCATCGTCTACGGCGTCAACGACGACCAACTCGAAGTCTCCGACCGGATGATCTCCAACGGGTCCTGCACCACCAACTGCCTCGCGCCGCTGGCCAAGGTGATGCACGAAGCCGTGGGCATCGAAAGCGGCCTGATGACCACGATCCACAGCTACACCGGCGACCAGCCGACGCTCGACCGCCGCCACAACGACCTCTACCGCGCCCGCGCCGCCGCCATGGCGCTGATCCCCACCTCTACCGGCGCCGCCAAGGCCCTGGGCGAAGTGCTGCCGGCGCTGAAAGGCAAGCTCGACGGCACTGCCATGCGCGTGCCCACCCCCAATGTCTCGGCTGTCGACCTCACCTTCCAAGCCAGCCGCGACGTGACCGTCGAGGAAATCAACGCCGCCGCCCGCGCCGCCGCCGACGGCCCGATGAAACGCGTGCTGGCCTATGACCCCGAGCAGAAGGTCAGCATCGACTTCAACCATACCGAAGAAAGCTGCATCTTCGCCCCCGACCAGACCATCGTCGTGGCGGGCCGCACGGTGCGCGTGCTGGGCTGGTACGACAACGAATGGGCCTTCTCCGTGCGCATGGCCGATGTGGCCGTGGCCATGGGCCAGTTGGGCTAAGGCTTGCACGGCGGGGACGTGCCTGTAATATCAGGCCATCCCCGCCCGGAGCCACACCATGACCAATCCCATCGCCATCGTGCTGGCCCTCGTCATTGCCGGGGCGATGATGATTGACCTCTATGTCTATGGGGCCGACCATATGATCTATCTCGGCAAGAAACTCTTCGCGCTGATCGAATGGATGGCCTTCTGGCGGTAACCTCCCCCCAATCGCTCCCGTCACAGAATCCAAAAAAGACGCGGCCGCCATTCAAGCGCCACGCCCCTCCCCTTTCATCCTTTTAAAAATACCTCGCAGAACCGTGCCTCACACGGCCCACTCACCACTCCAGACGCTACCTCTGCGAAAACCGCTCAATCAGCACCTTATTCACCGCCGGCGTCACGAATTTGCTGACATCCCCATCCAACCGCGCGATCTCTTTCACCAATTTGCTGGCAATTGCCTGATGCGTGGCCTCGGCCATCAAAAAGACCGTCTCGATGGAATCGTCCAACTGCCGGTTCATGCCGACCATCTGGAACTCATATTCGAAATCGGACACGGCGCGCAGGCCGCGCACGATGGTCTGGGCCCCGACATCGCGCGCACAGTCGATCAACAGGTTCTCGAACGGATGCACCACGATCTCGACGCCGGTCTCTTCGGCAAGTTGCGCGCATTCCGCTTCGATCAAGGCGACCCGTTCTTCGAGGGTGAACAACGGCCCCTTGTCGCGGTTGATGGCCACGCCGATCACCAGCCGGTCGACCATACGGGCCGCGCGGCGGATGATGTCGATATGCCCCAGCGTGATCGGGTCGAACGTACCAGGGTAAAGGGCTATGCGCATGTAATTGTCCTGCGTATCTGCTGCGTTGCGGCACAGCCAATCATTTCACCGCCCCAAGCGCAAGTCGGTTAGCGGTAGCATTGCCCCGCCGTCAGTCGGCGGGGGCCACAGTTTAAAGGCCGCTTCAGTGGCCCATGATCATGCCTTCAAGGGCCTGTTTCTCCATCGACAGCTCTTGCAATTGTGCTTTGACCACATCGCCGAGGGAGATCAGCCCAACCAGTTCGCCGTTCTCAAGCACCGGCATATGGCGGAACCGTCCATCGGTCATCTTTTGCAGCACCGCATCGGACCGGTCGTCGCGGCTACAGGTCACCAATTTCCGGGTCATGAGGGTTTCGGCCGCCTGCTCCAGACAGCCCGCGCCCGCGCGGCCCAGCTCGCGCACGATGTCCCGCTCGGACAGAATCCCATCCGGCGTCTTACCATCCGCCGAGATCACCAGCGTCCCGATCCGTTTCTCGGCCAGCATCGCCGCCGCCTCGGAGATCGCCAATCCGGGTTTGGCCGTCACCACCTTGTCATCGGGCTTGGTCTTGAGAATCTGCGATACGAGCATCTGGCGCCTCCTTGGGTACAGGGCAAAGTCACCTCCAGCGTCACCGCGAAATCCTTTTCTGTCAAGCTTTTGGCGCAGTCCGGCCCGAGGTCAGCGCCTCCAGCCGCGCGGTCTCGGCCCGCAGTCCGGTGGCCAGCGCCTCGGCAAAGGCCGCCAACCGCGCGTTGCGGCGGTCATCGGCGTGGCGGATCAGATAGAAGGCGCGTTTGAGGCTCACGGCATCGGTAAGGATGCGCCGCACCCCCTGCGTCGCGGCGAGCGAGAAGTCATGCGCGACCCCAATCCCCCCGCCCTGCTGGATCATCCGCACCTGCACGGAGACGGAATTCGACGCCAGCGCCACCCGGCTGATGCCAAGGTCCGCAAGGTAATCCAACTCACGGTCAAAGATCATATCGGGGATATAGCCGACCATCCGATGCCCTTGCAGATCGCCCACGGCGGTCACCTCGGGGTGCTGCGCCAGATAGCTTTCCGCGGCGGCGAGATGGAGGTGGTAGTCCGTCACTTTTTGCACCACCAGCCGCCCCGCCGTGGGCGCACTCACCCCGATGGCCATATCCGCCTCGCGCCTGGACAGGTTGAAGACGCGCGGCAATGCGATGATCTGCACGTCCAGATCGGGGTTCTTCGCGGCAATGGCCGCACAGACCTGCGGTAGCAGATAGTTCGCCGCCCCATCGGGCGCGCCGACACGGATCTGCCCCGAAAGCTGATCGCTTTGCACCTGCACCCCGGCGGTGGCCGCGCGCATCGCCTGTTCGGCCCGCTCTGCCCGTTGCATGAGGTCTCGCCCCGCCTCGGTCAGCATATAGCCCTGTGGCGATTTCACGAAGAGGACGGTTTGCAACGCCTTTTCTAACCGTGCCATGCGGCGGCCCAGCGTCGCTGGATCGAGCCGGAGCAGCTTACCCGCGCCTGACAGGCTTTCCTCTCGTGCGACGGCCAGAAACAGCCGCAGGTCATCCCAATTCTGATCCATCTACCTGCCCTCTTACGTTTTGCAAAAATGCAAGACGGTTTTGCCATCCTTCCTCTGTTCCGGTTCTTTTTGCAAGGCTATCGTGCCGCCAACCATAGAGGAGACCGATCATGCAAGAGATGACGCATTACCTGAACGGCGAACATGTCAAAGGCACCTCCGGGCGCTTTGCCGATGTGATGAACCCCGCCACTGGCGAGGTGCAGGCCAAGGTGCCGCTCGCCAATGGCGACGAGTTGAACAAGGCCGTGGAATACGCCCAAGCCGCGCAGCCGAAATGGGCGGCCACCAACCCGCAGCGTCGCGCCCGCGTATTGATGAAATTCGTGGCCTTGCTGAACCGCGACATGGACAAGCTGGCCGAGGCGCTGAGCCGCGAGCACGGCAAGACCCTGCCCGACGCCGCCGGCGACGTGCAGCGTGGCCTCGAAGTGGTGGAATACTGCATCGGCGCGCCGGAACTGCTGAAGGGTGATTTCACCGACAGCGCCGGCCCCGGGATCGACATGTACTCCATGCGCCAGCCCTTGGGTGTTACCGCGGGCATCACGCCCTTCAACTTCCCCGCCATGATCCCGATGTGGATGTTCGCGCCCGCCATCGCCTGCGGCAACGCCTTCATCCTCAAACCGTCCGAGCGTGACCCCTCCGTCCCGCTGATGCTGGCCGAACTTCTGGAAGAAGCCGGTCTGCCCAAGGGCATCATCCAGGTCGTCAACGGTGACAAAGAAGCGGTCGACGCGATCCTGCACCATGACGTGATCCAGTCCGTCGGCTTCGTCGGCTCCACCCCGATCGCCGAGTACATCTATGCCACCGGCTGCGCCAACGGCAAACGCGTGCAGTGCTTCGGGGGTGCCAAGAACCACATGATCATCATGCCCGACGCCGACCTCGACCAGGCCGCCGACGCGCTGGTGGGTGCGGGCTACGGTGCCGCGGGCGAACGCTGCATGGCGATCTCGGTCGCAGTGCCGGTGGGCGAGGAAACCGCCGACCGCCTGATCGAGAAGCTGGTGCCGCGCATCGAGAAGCTAAAAGTCGGCCCCTACACCGCGGGCAATGACGTGGACTACGGCCCTGTGGTCACCGCCGCCGCCAAGGCCAATATCGAGCGTCTGGTCCAGACCGGCATCGATCAGGGCGCGGAACTGGTCGTCGATGGGCGCGATTTCAAACTTCAGGGCTACGAGAACGGTTACTTCGTCGGCCCGCACCTGTTTGACCGCGCGACCAAGGACATGGACATCTACCAGCAGGAAATCTTCGGCCCCGTGCTGACCTGCGTCCGCGCTAAGGACTACGAAGAGGCGCTTGGCCTCGCGATGGACCATGAATACGGCAACGGCACGGCGATCTTCACCCGTGACGGCGACGCGGCGCGTGACTTTGCCAACCGCATCAACATCGGCATGGTCGGCGTGAACGTGCCGATCCCGGTGCCGCTGGCCTATCACACCTTCGGCGGCTGGAAGAAATCCGTCTTCGGCGATCTGAACCAGCACGGTCCGGATGCGTTCAAGTTCTACACCCGCACCAAAACCGTCACGGCCCGTTGGCCGAGCGGCATCAAGGAGGGTGGCGAGTTCTCCATCCCCGTGATGGAGTGATCCATCACGCCGGCTGCCCCCGCGGCAGTCGGCCCCATTGAACGAGGCCAGCGCCATGCAAAAAGAATTCACCATCGGTATCGAAGAAGAGTACCTTCTAGTCGACAAGGATTCACTGGCGCTGGCTGACACGCCCGAAGGGCTGATGGAAGACTGCCGCAAGGACCTCGGCGATCAGGTCAGCCCCGAGATGCTGCAATGTCAGATCGAGATCGGCTCGAAGCCCTGCACCGATGTGGCCGCGGCCCGCGATGATTTGCGCCACCTGCGCAGCACCATCGCCAAACATGCCGCCAAACACAACCTCGCCCCCATCGCCGTGTCCTGCCATCCGTTTTCGGATTGGAAGAACCAGGAGATCACCCACAAGGAACGCTACGCCAAGATCGAGAACGAGTTGGAAAACGTCGCCCGCCGCATGTTGAGCTGCGGGATGCATGTGCATGTGGGGATCGAGGGCGATGACCTGCGCATCGATCTGATGCCGCAGTTCTCCTATTTCCTGCCACATCTGCTGGCGCTCTCGGCCTCCTCGCCCTATTGGCAGGGCGAAGACACCGGGTTGGCTTCCTACCGACTTGCGGTGATGGAGAGCATGCCGCGCACCGGCCTGCCGCCGCTGCTTCATAGCTGGGGGGAATATGAGCGCAGCACGCAGGCGTTGATCGACCTCGACATCATTCCCGATCAATCGAAAATATGGTGGGACCTGCGCCCCTCGACCCATTACCCCACGCTGGAAAGCCGCATTTGCGATGTGCAGCCGCGCCTGTCGCATGCGCTTGGGCTGGCGGGTCTGACCCAGTCTATCGCGCGCTTCCTCCTGCGCCTGCGCGACAGCAACCTGCGTTGGCGCGAGTATGACCGTTTCCTGATTGAAGAAAACCGCTGGCGCGCGCAGCGCTACGGGGTGAACGAGACGCTGATCGACTTTGGCGGGCCGACCCTCAAACCCTTCGACCAACTGTTCGAAGAGATCATCGGCCTGATCGCCGAAGACGCTGAGGCGCTTGGCTGTTTGGACGAGGTCTGCGCCCTGCGCGATGTCGTCAAACAGGGCACCTCCGCCGACCGGCAGCGCAAAGTCTGGGCCGACGCCCCCGAGGGCAAAGGCGGCGAAGCGGTCGTGCGCCAGTTGATAGAGGAATACCACGCCGATCTGTGACGCTTGTTGCGACTCCTTTCGGCTGATAGAATTAAACAAGTGTTCAGTTCCAAGGGCACATGACTTCAGGGAGGAGCCGCGATGGATTTCGCATTGAACGAGGAACAGACCGCCATTTTCGACATGGCCCATGCCTTTGGGCAGGACAATATCGCCCCCCATGCCCAGCAGTGGGAGAAGGATGGCACCATTCCCAAGGAGCTGTGGCCGCAGATCGGCGAGCTGGGTTTTGGCGGGCTCTACGTCTCCGAGGAAACCGGCGGCGCGGGTCTCACGCGCCTCGACGCCACGCTGGTCTTCGAGGCGCTCTCGATGGCCTGCCCCTCGGTCGCGGCGTTCCTCTCAATCCATAACATGTGCGCCAAAATGCTCGACACTTTCGCCAGTGACGAGATGAAAGAGCGCGTCATGCCCAAGGTGCTGACCATGGAGACGGTGCTGAGCTACTGCCTGACCGAACCCGGCTCCGGCTCCGACGCGGCGGCGCTGAAGACCCGCTGCGAGCGCAGCAATGAGGGCTACACGCTGAACGGCACCAAGGCCTTTATCTCGGGCGGCGGCTATTCGGATGCCTATGTCACCATGGTGCGCACCTCCGACGACGGCGCGCGCGGGGTTTCGACCGTCTATGTCGAGGACGGCACCCCCGGCCTCAGCTTCGGCGGGTTGGAAGACAAGATGGGTTGGCGCAGCCAGCCGACCGCGCTGGTGCAGTTCGACGATTGCAAGATCGGGGCCGAGAACCTTGTCGGTGAAGAGGGCAAAGGCTTCAAATACGCCATGGCGGGGCTCGACGGCGGGCGGCTTAACATCTCCGCCTGCTCGCTTGGCGCGGCACAAACCGCGCTGAACAAGACGCTGGAATACATGGGCGACCGCAAGGCCTTCGGCCAGACCATCGACCAGTTCCAGGGGCTGCAGTTCCGTCTCGCCGACATGGAGATCGAGTTGCAGGCCGCGCGCACCTTCCTGCGCCAAGCGGCGTGGAAGCTCGACACCGGTGCGCCGGACGCCACCAAGTTCTGCGCCATGGCCAAGAAATTCGTGACCGAGACCGGCAGCAAGGTCGTCGACCAATGTCTGCAACTGCACGGCGGCTACGGCTACCTTGCCGACTACGGCATCGAGAAGCTGGTCCGCGACCTGCGGGTGCACCAGATCCTCGAAGGCACCAATGAGATCATGCGCGTGATCGTCGCCCGCGACATGCTCAAGAACCGCTGAGGCCCCCATGAGTGACATCGACATCCGCAAAACGGGTCGCGCGGGCCGCATCACCCTAACACGGCCCAAGGCGCTGAACGCGCTGAGCTACGACATGTGTATCGCCATCGAGAAGGCCATTGATGTTTGGCGCGACGACCCGGAGGTCGCGGTCGTCGTGTTGGACGCGGAGGGCGAGAAAGCCTTCTGCGCTGGCGGCGACGTCGCGCAACTCTACCAGACCGGCAAGGAGGGCGATTACGATTTCGCCCGGCAGTTCTGGGCCGATGAATACCGGCTCAACAACAAGCTGCATGGCTACCCCAAGCCGGTGATCTCCTTCATGCAGGGCTTCACCATGGGCGGCGGCGTCGGCATCGGTTGCCACGGCTCGCACCGCGTCGTGGGGGAGGCGAGCAAGATCGCCATGCCGGAATGCGGCATCGGACTGGTGCCAGACGTGGGCGGCACGCTGCTGCTGGCGCAAGCGCCGGGGCGGATGGGCGAATACCTCGGCCTCACCGGGGCGCGCATGGGTCCGGCGGATGTGCTGCACGCGGGCTTTGCCGACTACTTCATCCCCGAGGACCAATGGCCCGAGCTAATCGCGCAACTGGAAGAGAACGGCGATCCCTTCATCCTCGACCGCGCGGCGACGACCCCGCCCCCATCTAGACTGGCCGAGGTTCAAGATGAGGTGGATCACCTTTTCGCCCCGGAGAATTTGGAAAAGATCGAAGCCACCTTTTCCATATCGGAAAGCGCCTTCGCCGCCGAGACGCTGAAGACCCTGCGCCGCAGCTCCCCCCTGTCGATGGGCTGCACGCTGGAAATGCTCCGCCGTCTGCGCGGCCCGGGCATCGGCATGGTCCCGGCGCTGCAACAGGAATACCGCTTTACCGCGCGGTCACTGGAGAAAGGCGACTTCATCGAAGGCGTGCGCGCCGCGATCATCGACAAGGATCGCAGCCCCAACTGGCAACATGCCGCTTGGAACGTACCGCAGGCCGATGTCGAAGCCATGCTCGCCCCCTTGGGCGACAACGAATTGAAGTTGGAGGAAAATTCATGAGCAAACTCACAATCGGTTTCATCGGACTGGGCAACATGGGCGGCCCGATGGCGGCCAACCTCGCCGCCGCGGGTCATACGGTGCGCGGCAATGACGTGGCTGGCACCACCGCCGAAGGGGTAGCCGAAGCCAAGACCATCGCCGAAGCGGTGACCGACGCCGATGTCGTCATCACCATGCTGCCCAATGGCGCGATCCTGCGCCAAGTTGCCGAAGAAGCTGTCGCCCATATGGCCCCCGGCGCGCTGCTGATCGACTGTTCCACCGTCGATGTGGAAAGCGCGCGTTTCGCGGCAGAGGCGGCGCAGAAAGCCGGGCTGCTTTTCGTCGACGCCCCCGTCTCCGGCGGCATCGGCGGCGCACAGGGCGGCACGCTCACCTTCATGGCAGGTGGTGCGGAGGCGGCCTTCGAGAAAGCCAAACCGCTCTTCGACATCATGGGTCAAAAGGCCGTACACTGCGGCGACGCAGGCGCTGGCCAAGCCGCGAAGATCTGCAACAACATGATCCTCGGCGCCACGATGATCGCCACCTGCGAAGCCTTCGCGCTGGCCGACAAGCTGGGCCTAGATCGGGAGCGGATGTTCGACGTGGTCAGCACGTCCTCCGGCTATTCATGGTCGATGAACGCCTACTGCCCTGCCCCCGGAGTCGGTCCGCAGTCGCCTGCCGACAATGACTACAAACCGGGCTTCGCGGCGGAGTTGATGCTGAAAGACCTTGGCCTCGCGCAGCAAGCCGCTGAAATGGCCAATGCCGACACGCCCATGGGCGCACTGGCGAAAGAGCTCTACACCCGCTTCGTCGAAGAAGAAGGCGGCAAGGGCAAAGATTTCTCCGCCATGCTCCCGCGGTTCGAACAGCGCGGATATAAGGGCTAAGCCCCTAACATAACTGACACGGTGAAGTGGCGGCGGTTATTCCGCCGCCACTTTCGTCTCCTTGCGCAACATGGGCTTGAGGTACTTCCCCGTGTAGCTCTCAGCCACTTCCGCGACCTTTTCGGGCGTACCCGTGGCCACAACACGGCCCCCGCCATCACCGCCCTCGGGACCGATATCGATGATGTGATCCGCGGTTTTCACCACGTCGAGGTTGTGCTCAATCACCACGACGGAGTTGCCCTGATCAACCAATTCATGCAGCACTTCCAAAAGCTTACGCACGTCTTCAAAGTGCAAACCGGTGGTTGGCTCATCCAGAATGTAAAGCGTGCGCCCCGTCGAGCGTTTGCTCAGCTCCTTGCTGAGTTTCACCCGCTGCGCCTCACCGCCCGAAAGCGTCGTCGCCTGTTGACCCACCTTGATATACCCTAGGCCGACCCGCATCAGCGCGTCCATCTTCTCCCGGATCGACGGCACCGCGGCAAAGAAGTTCTGCGCATCTTCCACAGTCATATCAAGGACATCTGCGATGCTCTTGCCCTTGAACTTCACCTCGAGCGTCTCACGGTTATAACGCGCGCCCTTACAGGTCTCGCATTCCACGTAGACATCTGGCAGGAAATGCATCTCAATCTTGATGACCCCATCGCCCTGACAGGCCTCGCAACGCCCCCCTTTGACATTGAAGGAGAAGCGCCCGGGCTTATAGCCGCGCTCATTGGCCTCCGGCAGACCGGCAAACCAATCGCGGATTGGGGTGAAGGCCCCGGTGTAAGTCGCTGGATTCGAACGCGGAGTTCGCCCAATCGGGCGTTGGTCAATGTCGATGACCTTATCGAGATGCTCCAACCCCTTGATCGTTTGACATGGCGCTGGCGTCTGCCGGGCCCCATTCAGATTCATCGAAGCGGTCTTGAACAAGGTTTCAATCGTCAGGGTCGATTTGCCGCCCCCCGACACGCCCGTCACGCAGACGAATTTCCCCAGCGGAAAGTCCACCGTCACATTCTGCAAGTTGTTGCCGGTGGCCTTTACCACCTGCAACTTCTTCTTATTCCCCTTGCGCCGCTTCGCCGGGACGGAGATTTCGCGAACGCCGGTAAGGTACTGACCCGTAACTGAATTCGGATCGGCTGCAACCTCTTGCGGCGTGCCATGGCTGATAACCTGTCCGCCGTGGACCCCAGCCCCCGGCCCAATATCAAAGACGTAATCCGCCTCGCGGATGGCCTCCTCATCGTGCTCCACCACGATCACGGTGTTCCCCTGATCGCGCAGGTTCTTCAATGTATCGAGCAGACGGTCATTGTCGCGCTGGTGCAAGCCAATCGATGGCTCATCAAGAACATAGAGAACCCCCGTCAGCCCCGAGCCGATCTGGCTCGCCAAACGAATGCGCTGGCTCTCACCGCCACTTAACGTACCACTTGAACGTGACATCGTAAGGTACTCAAGACCAACGTTATTTAGGAAACCAAGACGTTCCCGGATTTCCTTCAAAATGGCCCGGGCAATCTCGTTCTTCTGATCGGTCAGATGGTCTGGCACCGTCTTGCACCAGTCGAAAGCCTCGCGGATCGACATCTCGACCACTTTGCCGATATGCAGCAATTCATCTTCACCACCGTCGCGCGGGCCAATCCGCACCGCCAGCGCTTCGGGCCGCAGGCGATAGCCGCCGCAAGTGCCACAGGGGCGGTTATTCTGGTAGCGTTCGAACTCCTCGCGCACCCAATTACTATCGGTTTCGCGGTAGCGCCGCTGCATGTTGGGGATGACCCCTTCGAAAACCCGCTTCACCTCATAGACGCGGCCGCCCTCATCATAACGGAAGGTGATCTCCTCCTTACCGGAACCATGGAGGAAGACGTTCTGGACCTTTTCAGGCAGGTCTTTCCAACGGGTCTTCTGATCAAAATTATAATGTTTCGCAATGGCTTCGATGGTCTGCTTAAAGTACGGAGACTTCCCCTTACGCCAAGGCGCCAGCGCACCATCATAGATCTTCAGGTTTTGATCCGGCACCACCAAACGTTCATCGAAGAAAAGCTCGACCCCAAGGCCGTCACAAGACGGGCAAGCCCCGAAGGGCGCGTTGAAAGAGAACAGCCGCGGCTCAATCTCGGGGATGGTGAAACCACTGACGGGACAGGCGAATTTCTCGGAGAACGTATGGCGTTCCGGCTCACCTTCGCTGGGGGCCGTCTCTAGCACGGCGATCCCATCGGCAAGGTCGAGCGCGGTGCGAAGCGAGTCCGCAAGCCGCGTTTCCAAACCTTCGCGCACCACGATCCGGTCGACGACGACGTCGATGTCATGACGGAATTTCTTATCCAAGGTGGGCGGCTCATCCAGATCGTAGAAGTCGCCATTTACCTTGACCCGCTGGAAGCCCTGCTTGCGCAACTCAATAAATTCCTTGCGGTATTCACCCTTGCGGTCGCGGATGATGGGGGCCAGCAGATAGGCCCGCGTGCCCTCTTCCATCGTCATGATCCGGTCGACCATGTCCTGCACCTGCTGGGCCTCGATCGGCTTGCCCGTGGCGGGGCTATAGGGCGTGCCGACGCGGGCGAAGAGCAGACGCAGGTAGTCGTAGATCTCGGTCACCGTGCCGACGGTCGACCTCGGGTTCTTCGACGTGGTTTTTTGCTCGATCGAGATGGCGGGGCTGAGGCCGGAGATGTGATCCACATCCGGCTTTTGCATCATATCAAGGAACTGCCGCGCATAGGCCGAGAGCGATTCCACATAGCGCCGCTGCCCTTCGGCATAGATCGTGTCGAAGGCAAGGCTCGACTTGCCGGAACCAGAAAGCCCGGTGATCACAACCAGTTGGTCCCGTGGAATATCCACGTCGATGTTCTTCAAATTGTGCTCGCGCGCGCCGCGCACTTCAATATTCTTCAGCTCAGCCATCACATGCCCCTCTTAACGATTTGTACATAGGTGCTGATGCAGTGTTTTCCAACGGAAAAGCGAGAACTAAACAGGAACACGTTGCCTGCGACGTCGGGCCGCACCGAGGAGGAGATGTGCCACAAGCCCCATAACGAAGGCCCCGCCCGCAAGTAACGGCAGCGCCGCGGCGCCGAAGCTTGCCAGACCGAAGGCCATGACCGGCGTGCCGAGGCTGTTGCCGAGGTTGCCCATCTGCGCCACCGCGCCGTTGGCCTGCGCCTGCGCAGCAGGGCCGGTGTTCAGTTGCGCCACAGCGGTGAAACTTGCCCCTTGAATCAGCCCCATGGCCCCTGCAAGTGCCAGACAGGCCAGCGGGGTGCCGGGGGCGAGCCAGAGCCAGACCATGGAAAGGGCCGAGAGGCCAAAGCCCGTTTGCACGACGTAGACCGCTGGCAGGCGGCGCAGCAGCGCCACTCCGATGGTCATCGACACCGCGATGCTGGTGAGCGGCATGGCGGCCATGGTGACCGCGCGCCATGCCTCGGGGAGGTAGGGCGGCAAAACAGTGAGGATGGAGACGAAGCTGACTGTATAGAACAACCACCCCGCCGCCGGAGCGGAGAGAAAGGGTGACCCGTAAATCGCAAGGTGATCGCGGAGTATCTGCGGCAGGGAGAACGGCGGCTGCGCGCCCTCCTCCGGCAAGCTGCGCAGACTGGCGGAGAGCACCAGCGCGCAGCCCGCCATATAAGCCGCGTGAACGGTGAAAAGCGCTGGCACCCCCCAGCTCAATGCGAGCGGACGGCCAAGAAGCGTCAGGACAGCGAAGGCGACGCCAAAGAAGGTGCCCCAGAGGGTCAGCGTAAACCCGCGGTCTTTCACAGCGCTAAGCTGCGCAATGAGTGTCGGCGCGGCGACGACGATGGCCAGATGTGACAGCCCTTCGACGACGCGGCTGGCCAGCATCCAGCCAAAGCCCGGCAAGAACGCCTGAAAAGCCGACACGGCCGCGCCAAGCCAGAGGGCGAAGAGGAGCGCGCGGCGATAGCGGACCCGGGCGACCACCAGCCCCGCCACGACACCAAGGAGGATACCGACACCACCCACCGAGGAGACCAAGAACCCAAGCGCCGCCCCGGCCTGCGGGTAGATATCCGGCAGCAGGTCGAAGATGACACTCATCTTGCCATATTGCGCAGCCGCCCCCAGCCCCGCGGCCCAAAGCGCAAAGACGCGCAGAAAGGAGGTGTGTTCAGCCATCTGCCCTCAAGCCTTCTGGGCCAGCGCCCATGCGCAGAGCGGCATTTCGGGATCATTGGTCAGATCATCTATGGCCTTGTCGAAAGCCGGGGGCCAGTCAGGCTCCAGATTGCGTGCGGCGGCGGCGCGGTTGCCCCATTGTTTGGCGTTGATCCGGTGCGCGTCGAACCCGGCCTCGATCAGCAGGTTCTTCAGGCCCCGGGCGGACCAACGGGAGTTGTCATTTGGGGCCGCATGAAAGGGGATGAAAAACGGCACGGCGATCCAGAAATATCCCCTCGGCCTGAGCATCTGTTGAACATGGCCCAGTGCCGTATAGGGCCGGTCGAGATGCTCCCAAACCTGATTGGCGAGGATCAGATCGAACTGCCGCACGGCACCGCTCGCCGGATCGGTTAAGGGATTTGCGCAGATGTCATAGGTCGGATAGGCGAACTGGGTGTAGCTCTGGAACGTGAACCGTTTGCCGAACTTGCCGGAGATTTCGGCGGCGTCCAGCGTTTCAGGGTTCAAACGGTCAATCATCCGGCGGGTGCTGCGGTGCATGACGACACGGTTTAGGCTGACCACGACATGGCTCCCAACGGTTTGGCCGAAGTGCGACGGGGCAAGGCGCGTTGGGCGCGCCCTGCCCCGCGCGCCTTACATATGGATCACGCGGTCGAAAGCGTCGAGCACGGATTCATGCATCATCTCGCTGAGCGTCGGATGCGGGAAGACGGTGTTCATCAGGTCTTCTTCGGTGGTCTCCAACTGGCGGCCTACGACATAGCCTTGGATCAGTTCCGTCACCTCGGCCCCGACCATATGCGCGCCCAGAAGTTCGCCGGTTTTGGCGTCGAAGATGGTTTTCACCAGCCCCTCAGGCTCCCCCAAAGCCACGGCCTTGCCATTGCCGATGAAGGGGAAGCGCCCGACCTTGATGGCATAGCCCTGCTCTTTGGCCTTCGCCTCGGTCAGCCCAACGGAGGCGACTTGGGGGTGGCAATAGGTGCAGCCGGCGATGCTTTCGGGTTTGACGGGATGGGGTTTCTGGCCCGCGATCAGCTCGGCCACCATGACGCCCTCGTGGCTGGCCTTATGCGCAAGCCAAGGCGCCCCCGCGATGTCGCCGATGGCAAAGAGCCCATCGATCCCGGTGCGGCAATATTCATCCGTCACGACATGGGTGCGGTCAACCTTGACGCCAAGCTCTTCCAGCCCCAGCCCTTCGGTATTGCCGACGATGCCAACGGCTGAGATCACGGTGTCGAACTCAAGCTTCTCGACCTTGCCGTCCCGTTCGATATGGGCGGTGACTTTGTCGTCCGCACGGTCGAGCTTCTTGACCGTGGCCTTTTGCATGATGGTCATGCCCTGTTTTTCGAATGCCTTTTTGGCGAATTTCGAAATCTCTTCGTCTTCGACAGGTAGCACGCGGTCCATCACCTCGACCACCGTGGTATCGGCGCCAAGGGTGTTGTAAAAGCTCGCAAATTCGATGCCGATGGCACCGGACCCGATAACCAGTAGTTTCTTGGGGTCGTGCGCGGGCTGAAGGGCATGGCGATAGGTCCAGACGCGTTTGCCGTCCGCCTCTAGCCCCGGCAATTCGCGGGCCCGTGCGCCGGTGGCCAGCACGATGTTCTTGGCCGTCAACTCCTCGCCGCCCTTGTCGGTTTTGACGGAGACTTTTCCCTTCGCGGGGATCGAAGCCTCGCCCATGAAGACATCGACCTTGTTTTTCTTCAGCAGGTGTTTGACCCCGCCTTCCATCTGCTTGGCCACGCCGCGCGAGCGTTTGACCACGGCGGCGAGATCATAGTCGATCTTATCCGCCGCCAGACCGAAGTCCTTGGCACGGTGCATCAGGTGGAACACTTCGGCAGAGCGCAACAGCGCCTTGGTGGGGATGCAGCCCCAGTTCAGGCAGATGCCGCCGAGATTCTCCCGTTCGACCACCGCGACCTTCAGGCCAAGCTGGGCGCCACGGATCGCGGCGACATAGCCGCCCGGCCCCGCACCGATCACGATCAGATCAAAGGATTTGGCAGCCATGGCAAGGACCTCGCGTTAGGGTTTGCAAATATAGTTTACCGCTAAACCATATTTGCAATCGCCACAACCACGCGTGTTGCCACGGCACGCCGAAGGCTCAGGCCGCCTGAAGTTCCGCGCGCAGGTCCTTGACCGTCCGGCCATAGCCGCCCTCTTCGAGATAGGAGGTTTCCTGTGCCGTAAAACTGCGCGACAGCACCGCATTGCGATAGGGAAAGCGGCCAAACTGGCGGATCACTTCGCGGTGCGCGCGGGCGTGGAGCAGGTTGCTGCCATCGCTTTTCGGCATCCGCTCGCACATCAGACGCACGCAGCGGTCCTGATCGCAGAGGTTCTCGGAATGCATCAGCGGCAGGTAGAAGAACTGCCGCGCGGGCGCCTCAACCCGCATGTCCCAGCCTTTCTCGATCGCCAGTTTTGCCGCCGCCAGCGCGATACGGTCGCTGGAAAACGCCTTGCCCGTGTCACGAAACATGTTGCGCGGGAATTGATCGGCCAGGATCAGAAAGGCCAGCCCGTCGGTGGGATTGGTCAGCCAATGGTTCAGCTTGCCAGCCTGCGCCTCATCCCAAAGCCCCTCGAAACGCGCGCGGATATCAGCGTCCAACGTTTCGGAACTGTTGTACCAGCCGGCCGGACCTACGTCTTCGAGCCAGAAATTCAGTACATCCTGGGGTTCTGCATTTGTGGCAGCCATCCCGCACACTCCTTTGCCGCAATCTGGGCGTTTCGTTAAAGTTAAGAACGTCTTACCGCAAAAGCCTAGTCACGTTTTATGTCATCCGCGACATCGTTATCGCTATCAGGGGCGTTTTTCTCTGCTTCGGCGTTTTCTTGGGCAGCCTCCTCGGCGGCCTCCTGTTCCGTTTCAATGATATATTCCTGCGCGATCTCCACGGCCACGGCAGTGGCCGAAGGGTAGATCGGCACGTAGTTGCCTGTCTCGTCGACCGGCACCGCGGCACGCTGTGTCTTACGATAGGAGGCATAGGCGGCCAGAGCGGCGAAAAGCACGGCGGTGAAGAGGTAAAAGCCCCCCGGCCCAAGCGCCGTGCCCATCATCCAACCGGTGATCACCGGCCCCAGAACCGCGCCCAAGCCGTTGATAAATATCATCCCACCCGAGGCCGAGGCCATGTCCTCATGCTCCAGGAAGTCGTTGGTGTGGGCCATGAGCAGCGAGTAGAGCGGGTTCGACATGCCGCCCACCAGAAAGGCCGTGGCCAGCAGGATCGGGAAGACATGGCCCAGCGTCATCCCGATGACCGAGCCGATACCGCCGAGCGTGGCGACGATGACGATCAGGCTGCGGCGGTCCATGCGGTCCGAGATCCAGCCGATGGGGTATTGCAGGATCACGGAGCCGACGAAGAACATCGCCACGAAAAGTGAAATCTGCCCGACGCTCAGCCCCGCTTCGGCGCCGTAAACCGCTGCCATGCCGAACTGCGCGGAGAAGACGCCGCCGAGAAGAAACATGCCGACGCAGCCCAGCGGCGAGAAGTCCATCAACTCGCGCAGGCTCATCGGTTTGGTGGTATCAAAAGGCGGTGTCGGGCTGATCGACAGAAGGATCGGGGTCACCGCGATGCTCACCAGCACCGAGGGGATGACGAAGAGCACGAAGCCCGAGGGGTCGGCGGTCAGCAAGAGCGCCTGTGCGATCACGATGCCCAGTGTCTGCACGATCATATAGGCCGAGAGCGCCTGCCCTCGGTTTTCGTTCGTGGCGGCGTTGTTCAGCCAGCTTTCCGCGGTCACGTAGACGGCGGAGAAGCAAAAGCCGATCAGCACCCGGCCCAGCGACCAGACGATGGTGTTTGGGAATGTCGGATAGATAATCATCACCGCCGAGATCAGTGAGGCCAGCGCCGCAAAGACCCGCACATGGCCCACCCGCCGGATCATCCCCGGCGCCATGCGCGACCCGCCAAGGAAGCCCACGAAATAGGCCGACATGACGATCGACATCTGGAAGGTCGAAAACCCTTCGATGCCGCCGCGGATACCCAGCAGCGTGCCTTGCATGCCGTTGCCGACCATCAACAGGCACATGCCCAGCAAAAGCGCCCATGCGCTTGAAACCACTTGAATCATCAGTCAATTCCTTGTTCGCCCAAGCCCTCCCATGGACGGCAATCGCAGGCTAGTCACCCCCTAGTGCGACATTCAAGCGGGTTTTTGCGCCTCAGGCAGCAGAAGGGAGGAATCGCCGTAGGAGAAAAAGCGATAGCCCTCGCCGATGGCATGGGCATAGATGTCTTTCACCCGCTGCACCCCCATGAGGGCCGAGACCAGCATCATCAGCGTCGATTTAGGCAGGTGGAAATTCGTCATCAGCCCGTCGGCCACGTTGAACTTGAACCCCGGCGTGATGAAGATGTCGGTGTCGCCTTCCCATGCGGTGATCTCACCCTCGCGCGCCGCCGTCTCAATCAGGCGCAGGGCGGTGGTGCCCACGGGGATCACGCGCCCTCCGGCGGCGCGGGTGCCGGCAATCTCTTCAGCGGCCTTTGCGCTAACCCGGCCCCATTCGGCGTGCATCTTGTGTTCCGAGATGTCGTCGACCTTGACCGGCAGGAAAGTGCCCGCGCCGACATGCAGGGTGACATGGCTAAAACTCACGCCCTTCGCGGCCAGTGCTTCGAGCAGCGGTTCGTCGAAATGCAGCGAGGCTGTGGGCGCCGCGACCGCACCCGCGTGGCGGGCAAAGACGGTCTGGTAGTCGGTCATGTCCTGCGCATCAGCGGCACGTTTGCCGGCGATATAGGGCGGCAGCGGCATCGCCCCCGCGGCATTAAGCGCCGCGTCGAAATCATCGCCCGCGCAGTTGAACCGCAGATGCCCCTGCCCGTCTTCCACCGCCTCCAACGTCGCCCGCAGATTGTCGGAAAAGACGACCTCTTCGCCGATCTTCAGCTTGCGCAGCGGCTTGATCAGCGCCGACCAAGTGCCGTCGCCGCGCGGCTCCAACAGGGTGACTTCGATCTTGGCCTGCACCGCCCCTTGGGCCGAGGCGCGGTGGCGAATGCCGCTCAGCCGTGCGGGGATCACGCGGGTGTCGTTCAGCACCAATCGGTCGCCGGGGCGCAGCCAGTCTGTCAGGTCGGTCACGCGCCGGTCGTGCAGAGTGTCACCCTCCGCCACCAGCAACCGCGCGGAGGAACGCGGGTTGGCAGGGCGGGTGGCGATCAGGGTCTCAGGCAGGTCGAAATCGAAATCGGAAAGCTTCATCGGCGCGGCTCCGGGTCTGGCGGCAGGGTCGCTTCGGCGCTTAGCGTTCCTCCGGCACCCGGGCAACCGGATTCGCTTGGCCCTGCACCTGTGGCGGCTGGGGCGGCGGGCGGCGGAACAGCTCGCGGAACATGCCGGGGGTGAGCGCCGAAAGCGGGTTGACCGAAACGCTGGGGTCTTTCGCGGCCCCCGTGAGCCGGTAGTTGAACCCGATCAGCCCCTCGCCCTTGCGGGTAAAGAGCGACCCGATCCCGTTAAACATATAGACCGGAGAGATCACGCCCTGCATATCGATCAATCCGCTATCCAGCGCATAGACCCCATCCATCGACAGGCCCAAGGAAGCGCCCACGGCGCTGGCCTCGGTCAAGGTCAGGCGGTTCGGGGTCAGGCGAAAGTTCGCCTCCACATCGTCAAAGTAAATCCCATCGCCGTTGAGCTCGTTGATTAGCCCGACGACCGAGATGGCATTGACCAGCGCCGCGATCCCCGGCGCGTCGCGAATGGCGACATCGCTGACCGTGAGCTGCCCGTCAAAGGCACCGCCCGAACCCACGGGCAGCAGGGTGAGCGACAGGTTGCCCCCGACCACCTGTTTCACCAACCCGGCAGAGCGCAGAACCCCGCCTGCGTCGTCCGAGACCACCCGTACCGCGCTGCGCCCCGCTTGGGGCAGCACCCGCCCCTGCACCGGCGTGCCGCCATTGAGCCGGGCGGTAAAGGCGCCGTCCATCCCCTTGGCGGTGTCGAATGTGCCCGAAAGATCGGTTAGGTAAATCGTGTCGGTGATCTGCAACCGGTCCAGCGCCACGCGCATTGGCGGCCCAGCTTGCCCCTCAGCCCCGCCGAACTCGGCCCGGCGCATGTCGAGCGTGCCGCCGCCCAGCACCACCTGCACCGGGTTGCCCTTGCCCTGCCCGATCAGTTGCAACGGGATATCCAGCCAGTCGCCCCGCCGCAGCCGGTCGATCCGCACCCGGTCCAATGCGCCGCCGGGGGCAAGGTCGATGGAGCCCGCCACCCGCAGCCCCGGCGCGTTCAATTGAAAGGCGTCGATATTCGGCGTCTCGCCCAAACGCCCCGCCAGTCGCAACTCGCCCTTGGTTTTCGTCGCCTTGCTCCAGGACAGTTGCGGGACCGAGACACCCAGGCCCGCCAGATCGCTTTGCAGGGTGAAGCGCGGCGCTTCGCCCTTCTTGAGGTCCACGGCAATCCGCCCGCGCCCCTCACCGCGCAGGCTGCCGGGGGGCAGTGCCACGCCAAAGGCTTCGAGCCCCGCCGGGGTCAGCGCCACCTGCGCGGTCAGGCGGCTTTCATCCGAGCCGGGGCCGATCGCCTGCGACCATTCCCCGTCGAAGCCCACCCCGTCGATACGCCCCGCGCCGCCGATGCTGATGCGTTCATTGTTCGCGGTGATGGACAGTTTGCTGGCCTGAAGGCTGCGGTCTTTGACCAGCGTATCGGTCGAGGGCGCCAGCAGGTCCCCCGCGAAGTGATAGCGCACATCTTCGGGCTTGCCGCCCTTTTTCAACGGCAGCGCCAGCGTGCCTTTCAGCACCGCCTCCCCATCCGCGAGCGTCACGGGCAGCCCGGCCTTTTCCATCACCCGCATCGGCGGCTGGTTCAGCAGCGACAGCGCCGCGGTCAGGGTGGAGCGCGTGTTGAGCCGGATCACCGAGGGGCTGCCGTCTTTCACCCGCACATCGGGAATGATGAAAGAGGACCCATCCAGCGTCACCGCCCCGCCCTGCGGCGCGATGACCTCGCCCGCGTCCACCGTGACGACAAGGCGGTTGTCGAGCAGGCTCATATGGCCGCTGCCATCGGTGATATGCGGCAGGGTCTTCAGAAACCGCACCTCGGCCCCGGCATAGTCGAAGGCGACATAGGTCTGCGGCGCCTGCCCCGGCGCCATGCGCAGCGCCAGATCGAGGTTGCGCATCCGGCCCGCGTGAAGGTTCTCATCCAGCCATTTGCGGGTCTTGGGCTTCACCCCCTCGGGCCAGAGCGCCAGAAGGCGTTCGGGGCTGAGCCGGTCCATCCGCCCATCGAGAGACAGGTTCCAGCCCTCCGCCTCGGCCACCAACGCGCCATCAAGGCGCAGGTTGCGGCCCTGATCGCTGATCTCCAGACGGCCCAGCTTCAGGCGAAACGGATTAAGGCTGAGTTCAAAGTCGATATCCGCCTGATCCAAGGCCACCGTTTCGGGGTAGACCTCCGCCGGATTGGCCCGAAGATCGCGCAGACTGAACTGCCCCACCATCCGCCCCGGAATGCCGCCCGTGACATCGCCCAGTTGCGAGCTGCCGGTGATATTGCCCGAGACCCAAGGGCTGTCGAGCGACATCTCGTCAAAGCGCAACAGCTGGCGCGCGGGGTCGTAGCTGAAATAGCTCTGCGCCCCATCGAAGGGGATCGGCTTGGTCTGCGGGTTGGGCTGCAAGACGCCCTTGCCGATCTGCAAAGAGGCGTTGATCGGCGCGAAACGCCCTGCGCTGTCGATGCCGCTGCGCACCGCGCCCGAGATATTGGTCCGCAGCACCTCAAGCCACGAAAAGGCAGGCCCCTGCGCCGCGATGTCGCGTGCATCGACCCCGTCGAACGTGACGCCAAATGTCGCGGCATTCTCACCGATTTGGCTGCTGTAATTGGCGGTGAGCGTGGCCACCCCCGCGCCCCCGCTGAGCACCGCGAGGTCCGCCGAGAGGTCAAGCGCATCGCCATGGCGCGACAGGCGCAGCCGCCCGCCATCTCCGGTCCAAGCGCGGCCCGCGCGGGCATCCTCGAACCGCAGCGTCAGCGCGCGCAGCTCGACCGAGCGGAGGGCGGAAAGCGCGGGTGCGGCCAGCACCTCGTCGATCTGGCCGATGAGTTGCGGCAGGGTGGCGGCCTCCCGCTCGGGCGGGGCGATTCCGGCCCCGGCGCTCAGGCTCACCCGGCCATCCGCCCCGCGGCGCAGGTTGGCCACCACGCCCGAAAGCGAAATCGCCCGCGGCTGCGCCACACCGCGCAGCAGGGACCGCATCGACAGGCTGGCCTTGAACTCATTGAAACTGACGATCTCATCGCCCTCGGGCGTGGTGACAAAGATGTCTTGCAAACGCACGCGGGGGCGCCATCCCTCATCAACGACGAATTCCATCGCGCCGAAATCCACCCGCGCCTGCGGCAGGGCCGAAGCGATCCGCGCCTCGATCCGTGTCTGCACCCAAAGCGGCGCCGGAATCGGACGCCCGGTGAAATAGACCGCCGCCCCGGTGGCCAGCGCCGCCAAGAGCACCAGCACCACAGCCGAGACGATCCCCGCGCGGCGGCGCGACCGGCGGCGCGGCGGCCCTTCGCCATCTGGCGCAGGGGGGCTGGAAAGGGACGGGTCGCGCATCGGGCTCCGGTTCGGTTTGGGCGGCTTTGACGTTGTCAAATCAGATGCAGTATGACAGCCCTGAACGACCCTTCACAAGCCAAAGGAACCGCCCCATGTCGCAGATCGGACCCCAGCCCGGCCAACCGGCCCCGGATTTCACCCTTCCCGTGACCGGCGGTGGCGAGATCACGCTCTCTGCCTTGCGCGGCGCGCCGGTGGTTCTGTTCTTCTACCCGCGCGACGACACGCCCGGCTGCACCAAGGAATCGATCGGCTTTTCCGAGCGTTTGTCTGACTTCGCCGAGGCAGGCGTGCAGGTCTTTGGCATTTCGCGCGACAGTATGGACAAACACGACAAATTCGCCGCCAAACATGCGCTGACGGTGCCGCTTTTGTCTGACACCGACGGCGCGGTGACCGAAGCCTATGAGGTTTGGGTCGAAAAGAACATGTACGGCAAGAAATCCATGGGCATTGAACGCGCGACCTATCTGATCGACGCCGAAGGGCAGATTGCGCAGGTCTGGCGCAAGGTTAAGGTGCCGGGCCATGTGGATGCCGTGCTCGACGCGGTGCGCGGCGCATGATGCCGCTGGCGGAAATGGCCGAGGCGGTGCTGCGCACGGCGGATGGGCGCGAGAAGACGGCGCTGTCGCGGAAATATGCGGCGCAGTGGCTCTCGGCCCGGGAGGCCGGTGAACGCCCCGAGGTGGGCCGCGCCGACCCGCCGCTGCACCCTGCCCGGCCTGCACAGCCCGAGTTGCTCTCGCCCCGCGACGTCCCGCGCCGCCGTCCCGGCACGCCCGAAGGCCGCGCCGCGCTGCTCCATGCCGTGGCGCATATCGAGTTGAACGCCGTTGACCTGCATTGGGATGTGATCGCCCGCTTCTCCCATGTCCCGCTGCCCTTGGGCTTTTATGACGATTGGGTCAAAGCAGCGGATGACGAATCCAAACATTTCAACCTGATGTGCGATTGTCTTGAGGAAATGGGCAGCCATTACGGTGCCATGCCCGCCCATGCCGGCATGTGGCGCGCCGCCGAAGACACGGTGGACGATCTGATGGGCCGCCTCGCCGTGGTGCCGATGGTGCTGGAGGCCCGCGGCCTTGATGTGACCCCCGGCATGATCGAGATTTTCCGCAAAGCAAAGGCCGACAGCGCCGTGGCCGCGCTTGAGACGATCTATGCCGAAGAGGTTGCCCATGTGGCCTATGGCAGCAAGTGGTTTCACTTCCTCTGTGGCCGTCATGACGACGACCCAAAGGACCGTTTTCATGCCCTCGTGCGCAAGTATTTCCACGGCGATCTCAAGCCGCCGTTCAACGAGGAAAAGCGCGCCGAGGCGGGAATCCCGCCCGATTTCTACTGGCCCCTGACCGCGGATGGCGGGCCAAGCTGAACCGGGCCTGACGCAGCAAGTGTTTGGTATCGGCGGATTTTTGCCAATGAAAAAGCGCTTTTTTGGACGAATGGGGGAATGCCGCGCAGGCGCGGGTCAATAGGGTTGCCCCATTCGCGGGCACTGGCTATTGACGTTGGGCGCGGATGGGGCGAGCCCCCCGCGCCGACGGGACGGGACAAAGGACGACAACGTGCGCACACGGATTGCCATCAAGACGCATGCTCTGCTTGAGCATTACTTTCCCGAACGCCGCGTCTTTTTGAAATCCGACAGCGACACCCGTTTCATCCGCCTGCGGCCCGGCACGCAAATCGTTGGGTTGGCAGGATCGGCCTTTCTGGTTTCATGGGCCATCATCGCCACCGCGATCATCTTGATGGATAGCATCGGCTCCGGCAATTTTCGCGAACAGGCCAAACGCGACCAGCGCACCTATCAGGCCCGGCTGAACGAGCTTTCCGCGCAGCGCGACCTGCGCGCCGAAGAGGCGCTTGCCGCCCAAGACCGCTTTAACGCCGCGCTCACGCAGATTTCCGTCATGCAGTCCGAACTGCTGGCCTCTGAAACCCGCCGCCGCGAATTGGAAACCGGGATCGAGGTGATCCAATCCACCCTGCGCGACACGATGAAAGACCGCCAGAAGGCTAGGCTGAAACTGGCCGAACTGGAAGGCAGCCTTGAGAATGGCGAGGCAGGCAGCCTGCGCGCCGATGCCGATCAAGCGCCGGTCGATTTCCTTGCCCAAGCCCTCGCCCGGACCGCGGCGGAGCGCGACAAGGTCGTGGTCGACGCGCAGGATGCGCTGTTGCAGGCCGATGAGATGGCGCAGGAAATCGCGCTGATGCGCGACCAGAACGACGCGATCTTCCGCCAGCTTGAAGAAGCGATGAGCGTCTCTGTCGCCCCGCTTGACAAGATGTTCCGCAGCGCGGGCATGCCGACCGACCGTATCCTCGCCACCGTGCGCCGTGGCTATTCCGGCCAAGGTGGCCCGATGACGCCGCTCTCCTTCACCACCCGCGGCGAAGAACTGAGCCCCGACACGCTGCGCGCGAACAAGCTGCTCGGCCAGATGGACCGGCTGAACCTCTACCGGATCGCCGCCGAAAAGGCGCCCTTCGCGAACCCGGTTAAAAACGCTTTCCGCTTCACCAGCCAGTTCGGCTATCGCCGCGATCCCAAGACCGGTGGCCGCCGCATGCACAAGGGCGTCGACTTTGCCGCCGGGATGGGCACGCCGCTTTATGCGACCGCCGATGGCGTGGTGATTCACGCAGGCTGGTCCTCGGGCTATGGCCGTCTGGTCAAGATCCAGCATGAGTTCGGCATTGAGACCCGTTATGCCCACATGTCCAAGCTGCGCGTGAAAGTTGGTCAAAGAGTCTCGCGCGGGCAACATATCGGTGATATGGGTGCCTCAGGACGGGTCACCGGAGTTCATCTGCACTATGAAGTCCGCGTAGGTGGCAAAGCTGTCAATCCCATGATCTATATCAAGGCTGCAAACGATGTTTTCTAAAAGCAAAATCAACGATCCCGCCCCTCAGGATGCAGATGTGTCCAAACCGGCACCCTCCGGTGCATCCTCGGCCCCCCCGCCCTCTAAGCAGAGCGAATTCAAGGCCAGCGCGCCCAAGGCCAAGCCCCCTGCATCCGTTCTGTCTTCGGACCTGCATGTGACCGGCAACATGAAAACGACGGGCGACGTTCAGGTTGAAGGCACCGTCGAAGGCGACATTCGCGCCCATCTGCTGACCATCGGTGAGACGGCGACGATCAAGGGCGAAGTGGTTGCCGATGACGTGGTGATCAATGGCCGCATCGTGGGCCGCGTGCGTGGCCTCAAGGTGCGCCTGACATCGACCGCGCGGGTCGAGGGCGACATCATCCACAAGACCATCGCGATCGAATCCGGCGCGCATTTCGAAGGCTCCGTGCAGCGTCAGGACGACCCGCTGAACCCCGGCGCGAAATCCGCACCCGCGCAGAAGCCGAACCCCGCGTCCTAAGCTTCGGCAGGCTGAACATTCGCAGGCGTCGCAGGCAATGCGGCGCCTGTTTGCTTTTGGGGGGACAGGCTACGCTGCGCCCTGCCCGCTTCATAAAAATTAATAGCTCGGGAATTTCGCCCCGCTGCGTTGCTGGCAGAACACTGGCGATAACGCTCATTTCATCAGGGCCTGAGCTGGCCGAGGCGTGGGGAGAGCAAGCCCACCCCACACGATGCTAGTCGGGACGTTACTCGGTCACCGTGACCGTTTTCATCACGTCCGGCGTGCCCACGACGGCGCCGTTCGGGCCGGTGCCGCGCTTGATGGCATCGACCACGTCCTGCCCTTCGGTAACCTTGCCAACGACGGTGTACTGACCGTCAAGGAAGGGTGCCTCGTCGAACATGATGAAGAACTGGCTGTTGGCGCTGTTCGGGCTCTGGCTACGGGCCATGCCGACGACGCCCTTCTCATAGGCGATGTCCGAGAACTCGGCCTTGAGGTCGGGCTTCTCGGAGCCGCCCATGCCCGCGCGGGCAGTGTCGCCATCGGCGCGGCCGAACTGCACGTCACCGGTCTGGGCCATGAAGCCGTCGATCACGCGGTGGAAGACCACCCCGTCATAGGCGCCTTCCTCGGCCAGTTCGGTGATCTGCGCCACGTGGTTGGGCGCGACGTCTTCGAGCAGGTCGATCTTGACGGTGCCATTGGCCTCGCCCGCGACCTCGATCTCGAGCCCGGTGGCCATGGCCGCCGAGCCGAGAAGCGCCAGAACGGCGCTGGAGGTGGCGATCTTACGCATCTGCGGCCACCTTGACGGAGATCATGCGGTCGGGGTTCGCAGGCGGCTCGCCCCGGGTGATCGCGTCGACATGCTCCATGCCCGAGATGACCTGCCCGTAAACGGTGTATTGACCGTTGAGGAAGTCATTGTCCTTGAAGTTGATGAAGAACTGGCTGTTGGCGCTGTCGGGATTGGCCGAACGGGCCGCACCGATGGTGCCGCGGGCGTGCGGAACCTTGGAGAATTCCGCAGGCAGGTTCGGCAGGTCCGAGCCGCCAGTGCCCGCTGCGCGCAGGTTGAAGTTGTCTTCCATGTTGCCGTTGGCCACGTCGCCGGTCTGGGCCATGAAACCTTCGATCACGCGGTGGAAGGCGACGTTGTCGTATTTCCCGGCGCGGGCCAGTTCCTTCATCCGCTCCACATGTTTGGGCGCAAGGTCGGGCATCAACTCGATGACAACGGTGCCGCCTTTCAGTTCCATCAGGATGGTGTTCTCGGGGTCTTTGATCTCGGCCATGGGGCAATCCTTTGGTTTGTCTTTGCCAGATACCTAAGGAGCTTGGCCGCGATTGCCAAGCCGCGCATTGACCTGAGGCCAGATAACAGCAAAACACAGCGCAAGAGATTGGATTGGGAGAAGACCGATGGGCTGGAAGTCACTGGACGATATGGAACTGGACGGCAAGCGGGTGCTCTTGCGTGTCGACATCAACGTGCCGGTCGAGGAGGGCCGCGTCACTGATGCCACGCGGATCGAGCGGATCGTGCCCACGGTGAACGACATCCTGTCGCGCGGCGGCAAGGTGACGCTGCTGGCGCATTTCGGACGGCCCAAGGGCAAGGTCGTCGAGGAGATGAGCCTGCGCCAAGTCCTTCCCGCGCTGGAAAAGGCCCTGGGCCGCGACGTGGCATTCCTGCCATCGCTGGACGCCGCAGGCGACGCGCAGGCCGACCTGCAACTCATGGAAAACATCCGCTTCTACCCCGGTGAAGAGGCCAATGACGAAGATTTCGCCCGCCGGTTGGCCGCGCTCGGCGATATCTATTGCAACGATGCCTTCTCTGCCGCGCACCGCGCCCATGCCTCGACCGAGGCGCTGGCGCGGCTGCTGCCTGCCTGCGCAGGGCGCTTGATGCAGGCGGAGCTCTCGGCGCTGGAGGCGGCACTGGCCAAGCCCGAGCGCCCGGTGGGCGCGGTCGTGGGTGGGGCCAAAGTCTCCACCAAGATCGCGCTTTTGGAAAATCTCGTGAACCGGCTCGACGTCTTGGTCATCGGTGGTGGCATGGCGAACACCTTCCTCGCCGCACTTGGGGCCCATCTGGGCAAATCGTTGGAAGAGCCGGACTACTACGACACGGCCAAGGACATCATGGCGCAGGCCGAGAAGGCGGGCTGCCGGGTCATCCTGCCGGTCGACGGTCTGGTCTCGCGGGAGTTCGCCAAGGGTGCGGCCCATGAGGTCGCCCCGCTTGGCCCCGATGCGAAGCTCGCGACAGATCAGATGGTGCTCGACGCGGGCCCCGAGACCGTCGCATTGGTCGAGACCGCCTTCGCCGAACTGCGTACCCTGATCTGGAACGGCCCCATGGGAGCCTTTGAAATCCCGCCCTTCGACACCGCCACCGTCGCCGCGGCCCAAGCCGCCGCCGCCAAGGCCCGCGAGGGCACGCTGACCTCGGTCGCCGGGGGCGGTGACACGGTCGCGGCGCTGAACCAAGCGGGCGTGGCGGATGACTTCACCTATATCTCCACCGCCGGGGGCGCTTTCCTTGAATGGATGGAAGGCAAGACCCTGCCCGGCGTCGCAGCTTTGGGCGGCTAAGTCGCGCAAAAACGCGATTTACCGCTAAAAACAACGGGTTTCCCGCAATTGTGGGATTCCCATAACGAATCGCCTGTGTCATACTGATGTCACGTCCGCCAAGAGACGCAGAGGCAGAACCATGACACGCAACACCCGACCGGCTTTCGGCACATTGCTGTTCTTCGCAATCGCTTTCGCGCTGAGCCTGTATTTCACCTTCGCCGCCGTGCAGGGGGATTTCGGCCTGTTCCGCCGGACCGAGATCGTGGCCGAGAACCAAAAGCTGAGCGACCGTTTGGCCGAGGTCCGCGCTGAGGTGGCCCGGATGGAAAACCTGACCCGCCGCCTGTCGGACGACTACCTCGACCTTGATCTTCTCGACGAACGTGCGCGCAAAGTGCTGGGCATGGTCCGTACCGATGAGATCGTCATTCGCTAAGCTTTCGCGGCTTATCGTCTATCGGCCCCTGCCCTGCGCCTGCGGCCTTGCAATCACACCAAATCTCTGGCCTCCTTCGCCTTGTCAGCCGTGGTGCGCGCACCACTTCACAAAGTCTCTCGCAATCCATTCTGGAATGCGTTAGGGAATAGTTTAACGCTAAACTACTTTTGGCACCTGACCAAAGCCGACGGAGGAGACGTCCATGGCCGCGAGGAAATCGAGCAAGAAACCCAATGTCTCGGCGGAGGAGCTGACCAGCTACTACCGCGACATGCTGCTGATCCGGCGGTTTGAAGAGAAAGCCGGACAACTTTACGGCATGGGGCTGATCGGGGGGTTCTGTCACCTCTATATCGGACAAGAAGCGGTCGTTGTTGGGCTTGAGGCCGCTGCTGAGGAAGGCGACAAGCGCATCACCTCCTACCGCGACCACGGCCATATGCTGGCCTGCGGCATGGACCCTAACGGCGTCATGGCCGAGCTGACGGGCCGCGAGGGCGGTTATTCCAAAGGCAAGGGCGGCTCAATGCACATGTTCTCGAAAGAGAAGCATTTCTATGGCGGTCACGGCATTGTGGCGGCACAGGTGCCGCTTGGCGCGGGCCTTGCCTTTGCCGATCAATACAAGGGCAACGGGCGCGTCACCTTCACCTATTTCGGCGACGGTGCGGCGAACCAGGGCCAGGTCTACGAGACCTTCAATATGGCCGCTCTGTGGAAACTGCCGGTGATCTTCGTGATCGAGAACAACCAATACGCCATGGGCACCTCGCAGCAGCGCTCGACCTCCTCGGCCGAGATCTGGGAACGTGGCCGCGCCTTCGGCATCCCCGGTGAGGCGGTCGACGGCATGGATGTGCTGGCTGTCAAGGAAGCCGGTCAGAAGGCCGTGGAACACGCCCGCAAGGACGGCCCCTATATTCTGGAGATCAAGACCTACCGCTACCGTGGTCACTCCATGTCCGACCCCGCGAAATACCGCACCCGCGAGGAAGTGCAGAAGATGCGCGACGAACGCGACCCGATTGAGGCCGTGCGCAGCCTGCTGTTAGAGGGCAACCACGCGAGCGAGGAAGATCTCAAGGCCATCGACAAGGAGATCAAGCAGATCGTGAACGAAAGCGCCGATTTCGCCAAGGAGAGCCCGGAGCCCGACCTCGACGAGCTCTGGACCGACATCTACGCAACCGAAGTTCCGCAGGAGGCCTGAAGCAATGGCAACCGAAATTCTCATGCCCGCCCTCAGCCCCACCATGGAAGAAGGCACGCTGGCGAAATGGCTGGTCAAGGAAGGCGACGAAGTCTCCTCCGGTGACATCCTCGCCGAGATCGAAACCGACAAGGCCACGATGGAATTCGAGGCCGTGGACGAAGGCACCATCGGCAAGATCCTGATCGAAGAAGGCACCGAAGGCGTGAAGGTGAACAGCCCCATCGCCGTGCTGCTCGAAGAAGGCGAAAGCGCCGACGACATCGAAACCGCGAAATCCGCCCCCGCCGAGGACAAGGGCGAAGAGGCTAAGCCCGCGCAGGTTAAATCCTCGGACGATGACCGCGAAGCGCCTGCCGAGGGCAAGAAGCAGCCCGAGCCCGACACCAGCCCCGACTGGCCAGAGGGCACCGAGATGAAGCAGCAAACCGTCCGCGAAGCGCTGCGCGACGCCATGGCCGAGGAAATGCGCCGCGACGAGAACGTCTTCCTCATGGGCGAAGAAGTCGCCGAGTACCAAGGCGCCTACAAGATTTCCCAAGGTCTGCTAGACGAATTCGGCGCCAAGCGCGTGATCGACACGCCGATCACTGAACATGGCTTTGCCGGTATCGGCGTCGGCGCGGCCTTCGGCGGTTTGCGCCCCATCGTCGAGTTCATGACCTTCAACTTCGCCATGCAGGCAATGGACCAGATCATCAACTCGGCGGCGAAAACACTCTACATGTCCGGCGGCCAGATGGGCGCGCCCATGGTCTTCCGTGGTCCCAACGGTGCCGCCGCCCGCGTCGGCGCGCAGCACTCGCAAGACTACGCCGCGTGGTTCATGCAGATCCCCGGCCTCAAGGTCGCGATGCCCTATTCGGCTAGCGATTACAAAGGCTTGATGAAGACAGCGATCCGCGATCCGAACCCGGTGATCTTCCTTGAGAACGAAATTCTCTACGGTCGTAGCTTCGATGTGCCGGACCTCGAGGATTACACCGTCCCCTTCGGCAAGGCCCGCATCTGGCGCGAGGGTTCGGATGTCACCATCGTCAGCTTCGGCATCGGCATGACCTATGCGCTGGAAGCGGCCGAGAAACTGGCCGAGGACGGTATCGAGGCCGAGGTCATCGACCTACGCACCCTGCGCCCGATGGACACCGAAACGGTGCTTAAATCCGTGATGAAGACCAACCGCTGCGTGACGGTCGAAGAAGGCTGGCCGCAGGGCTCGGTGGGTGGCTACATCAGCGGCGTGATCATGCAGGAGGCGTTCGACTACCTCGACGCCCCGGTCATCACCTGCACCGGCAAGGACGTGCCCATGCCCTATGCCGCCAACCTCGAAAAACACGCGCTGGTTACCACCGACGAGGTGATCGAAGCCGTGCGCAAAGTCACCTACCGGTAAGGAGCGGATCATGCCCACAGAAATTCTCATGCCCGCCCTTTCGCCCACGATGGAGGAAGGCACGCTCGCCAGATGGCTGGTCAAGGAAGGGGACGAGGTCGCCTCGGGTGACATCCTCGCCGAGATCGAGACCGACAAGGCCACGATGGAGTTCGAAGCCGTCGACGAAGGCACCATCGGCAAAATCCTGATCGAAGAAGGCAGCGAAGGCGTGAAGGTAAACACGCCGATCGCCGTGCTGCTCGAGGAAGGCGAAAGCGCCGACGACATCGACAGCGCCGCCCCGGCCAAAGAAGAGAAACCTCAGGCCGAGGAAGCGCCCAAAGCAGCCGAGGCCGAAACGCCCGAAGCGGGCTATGGCCGCGGTGCGACGGATGCAAATGACGCGCCGACCAACAGCGACGCCAAAGCCCCCGCCGCGCCCAAGGACGACAAGGGCGGGCGCATCTTCGCCTCCCCCCTCGCCCGCCGGATCGCTGCGGACAAGGGGCTGGACCTCACCCAAATCGAAGGCAGCGGCCCGCGTGGTCGGATCGTCAAAGCCGATGTGGAAAGCGCCCAGCAGACGGCTGCCAACACCGACAGCCCCGCCGCCGCCAAGGACGCCGCGCCGGTGACACAGCCTGCTCCCGCCGGCCCCTCCTCCGACGCCGTGCGCAAGATGTACGAGGACCGCGAGGTCGAAGAGGTCAAGCTCGACGGGATGCGCAAGACCATCGCCGCGCGCCTCACCGAGGCCAAGCAGACGGTCCCGCATTTCTACCTGCGCCGCGACATTCAAATCGACGCGCTGCTCTCCTTCCGCAGTGATCTGAACAAGCAACTCGAAGCGCGCGGCGTGAAGCTCTCGGTCAACGATTTTATCATCAAAGCCTGTGCGCTGGCGCTGCAATCGGTGCCGGATGCCAACGCCGTCTGGGCCGGGGATCGTATCCTGAAGCTCAAGCCATCGGACGTGGCCGTGGCCGTGGCCATCGAAGGCGGGCTGTTCACCCCCGTGCTACAGGACGCCGACACCAAGTCGCTCTCGACCCTCTCGGCGCAGATGAAAGACCTTGCCACCCGCGCCCGCGACCGCAAGCTGGCACCGCATGAGTATCAGGGTGGCAGCTTCGCCATCTCCAACCTCGGCATGTTCGGGATCGACAATTTCGACGCGGTCATCAACCCGCCGCATGGCGCAATTCTCGCCGTGGGGGCTGGTGTCAAAAAGCCCATCATCGGCAAGGACGGTGAGATCACGGCGGCAACGGTAATGTCCGTGACCCTCTCGGTCGATCACCGCGTGATCGACGGGGCGCTCGGAGCCCAACTGTTGAATGCGATTGTCGAGAACCTTGAAAATCCGATGATCATGCTGGCCTAAGGGCGGCACCACCCAAACGAAGAAAGCCGGGGCATGCCCCGGCTTTTCTATTGCGATACTGGCATCTGCCGTTATTCGGCGTCTGGCCCGAAAAGATGGTTCATCGACATCGACGGCTGATCGCAGCCCGCCTCCCCAACGATCCGCGCGGGGATCCCGGCGACGGTTTTGCAGGCGGGCACAGGCTCCAGCACAACCGACCCCGCCGCGATGCGGCTGCAATGGCCGATAGAGATATTGCCCAGAACCTTCGCGCCTGCGCCAATCAACACGCCATTGCCGATCTTGGGGTGACGGTCCTCTTCCTCTTTGCCGGTGCCGCCAAGGGTCACCGAATGCAGCATCGAGACGTTGTCGCCCACCACCGCCGTCTCACCGATGACGATGGAATGCGCGTGGTCGATCATGATGCCCTTGCCCATCTTGGCCGCCGGGTGGATATCCACGCCAAAAATCTCGCTCACCCGCATCTGGATGAAATAGGCCAGATCGCGCTTGCCCTTAGCATAGAGGTAATGGCCCACGCGGTAGGCCTGCACCGCCTGATAGCCTTTGAAATACAGAATCGGCTGCAACAACCGGTGGCAGGCCGGGTCTCGGTCATAGATGGCCACCAGATCCGCACGCGCCGCGGCGACGAGATCAGGGTCTTCGGCATAGGCTTCTTCGACCATCTCGCGCACGACCATCATCGACATCTCGTTCGACGAAAGCTTGGCCGCGATGCGATAGGAAAGCGCATTCTCGATAGATTTATGGTGCAGGATACAGGCATGCACAAAGCCGCCGATCAACGGCTCATCACGCACCGCATCCTCAGCCTCTTGCTGAATCTGGTCCCAGACCGGGTCCACTTTCGAGATATTTCTGCGTGTCTGCGCCATGGCACGGGCTCCTTCACTCTGCCGTAAGGGTAGCTCATGCAATAGCGTAGGACCATTTGTAAATCCGCACATGCTCAAAATCGTGATAACGCGCGGGCCTATCCGGGGACGGTCAAACCTGTAGTCGGCCCCGCGCCATATGTGGCCGAGACCTGCGCCACCGTCACGTCAAACGCCCCGCTGACGCCATCCGCCGCCCGTGCCGCAGTGCTATAGATCCACCGCGGCGTATCGATCAGCACCTCCCGCCGCTGCTCGCCGCCTTCGTAAACGCGTAAGAGATAGCGTTCACTTTCCTCGCCAAGCGGCACCTCCGGCCCCTCCCAAGCGTCGCCGTCGATCCGCGTTCGGCGAATCCAGCTAAGGGTGATATCGCCACTGGCCCCAGCCTCGGCCCGCAGATGACAGAGGCTGTAGGGCCGCAGACCATTCCCGTCAAAGGCATGAACCTGATGCAGGTAAGAGGGGTCATCCACCGGTCGCCGCGCAGGCCCGATGCGGTAATGCTGCGCCACGCGGCGCAAGTGCGGGCTCAGCTCGACCTGCTGTGGCGTCCCGTTCATCAGCACAAAGCGCGACCCGGTGGGCCAAACCTCGGGCATCAACCCATCGCTGCCTGCCTGCCCGCGCAAGCGACCCGTCAGCCAATAGGTCATCGGGGCGACAAGCTGCGCCTCCTCAAACTGGAACAACTCCCAACGGTCCGCGCTCCCATCCCCAATGGCGGCAAGGTTCGCCCCATTCAAAAGCGCCTCTCTGCTAACGGACTGAAGGCTGCCGCTGGTTAATTTGACCTCCAGCACCGGCCCCGCGTCAATCAACCCTGGTCGTGCCGCGCTTAGCGGCGTTTGGGTAACGCCCATGATCGACCGGTTCGCCACGATGGCGTTCAGCGCATAATCCGAATCCACGGCAGAGCGGTAGACCGCGACGGACCCCGGCCAAGGGGTCGCCGTCACCGCCAGATGCGGCGCATGGGGCACCTCATCCCCGCGCAAAAGCGGCAGGTCCATGAACTGCGGCAGAACCGGCAGCGGCGGGACGAAGGGGCGCAGCGCTGCAAGTTCTTCATCAAGCGGTGCGGGATCATAGACTTCGGGCTCAATCCGAACGCCGTCGATCAGCAGGGAGCCGGCCTGTTCCACCCGGTCGACGCGGTAGCGCCCCGGCCCCTCCGCCCCATCGCCCGGCAGTTCGATCACATCCCCCGCCCCGACAGCCATCCGCGACGGCGGCAATGCCAGCCGCAGCGTCTCACGCGCGACACGCGCTTCGGTCAGCCAGCGTTCGGCCACCTGCCGCCCCTCGCCCCGGGTCAAGGCCATGTTCAACTCGGTCCCGGTGACCGCATGGGTCGCCTCATCTGCCAGAACCACCTCTTCGGCAATCGGGTCAAAATCCGCATCGGCCTGAATGAACCGCAGCCGCACACGGCCCGAGACTTCGGCCTCCGCCTCACGCAACTGCTCGGTCAACCCGCTCAGGTCGGGGTGAACCGCCAAGTGATCGGGGTCGAGGGGCAACGCATCCGTCCCGTCACGCATCCGAAACTGCAAGACCCCGTCGCGTTCGATCGCGTCAAACCCATAACGCAGCATCAGCGGTTGCAGCGCGGCCCGCGCCTCGCCAACCTCGGCTACCATATAGCCGCGCACATAGCCGAACAGCGCGGAGGGATCGAAATGCGCCACACCCGCGCGGCGGCAAATCTCTCCCACGACCGAGGCCAGCGACCGCGCCGAGGCGCGCCCGTTCAGCCAGTGGCCCCGGCTGTAATTCTCCCCATCGCTCCAGAGATCGACATCGTTGGGGAAGAAGGGAAACGGCCGCGTGTCCCATGCCCAGACAAAAGCGCGCGTCATATCCAGCATCGGCGCACCATATTCCTCCGAAATCGGATTATGCGCCGGATCGCGCCAGTAATCCGAGATCGCCCGCAGATATTGCATCTGCATCAGATCGTCCCGCGCGCCAGTGGAATAATGCGGCAAGGCGCTTTCCGAGCTCTTCAGATCGAGGAACTTGTTGGGCTGGTTCGCCCCTTTGTCGATGGCCGCGCAGCCGTATTCCGTGAACCAGATCGGTTTCGACATCGGCTGCCATTCCGTTGGAGCGGCTTGCCGCTGCCAGCCGATACGCGGGTGGTGCGGGCTCTCCCACCAACGGCGCAGGTCTTTGTAGCGGTACACCCAAGGCTCATCATGCGCGCCATCGGTGATCGGCGTGCGGATCTGCGCGTCGCGGGCCTCGGGCGAATGGTAGTACCAGTCATAGCCCTCGCCGCCTTCGATGTTGGATCTCAGATAGCCGACATCGTAGATCGCGGGCCAGTTCTCGCCGTCCAGATGCCCTTCCTCATCGCGCCAATCAGACAGCGGCATGTAGTTGTCGATCCCGATGAAATCGATCTGCGGATCTGCCCATAGCGGATCAAGGTGAAAGAAGACATCGCCGCTGCCATCCTGCGGGTGATAGCCGAAATACTCAGACCAATCAGCGGCATAGCTGATCTTAACCTCCGGCCCCAACAAGGCGCGCACCTCTCCGGCCAAGGCCCGCAGCGCGGCCACCGCGGGAAAGCTGTTGCCCGCCGCGCGTATCTGCGTCAGTCCCCGCATTTCCGAGGAGATGCAGAACGCCTCGACCCCGCCTGCCGCTGCGCAAAGCGCGGCATAGTGCAAGATGAATCGCGATAGGGTCCATTCCTCGGGGCCGTTGTAGATAACCGAGCCTTCGCCCACCGCGAAATCCGCAGCCGTGACGGTTCCAAAAAACGCCGCCACCTCGGCTTCTGCCACCGCCGTACCGTCCGGGCTGCCCGGTTGCCCCGGGGCCACCGAAAGCGTGATCCGCCCGCGCCACGGCAAGCGGGGCTGGTCCTCGGCATCGCTATAGGGGTCCGGCAGGCCGTTGCCTTCGGTCTGATCCATCAAGATAAACGGATAGAACATCACCGCCTTGCCCGCTGCCTTCAGCGCGTGAATGGCCTCAATCACCGCGGCATCGGCTGGCGTGCCGCCGTAGATCGGGCGCGCCTCTTGCTGGGCGATCACCTCCGCCGTGCCACGCGTCACGCCAGAGACCCGCCAAGGCATATTCTCCCCATCGATATCCGGGTCTTCGACCTTGGGCCGCAGGCGACAGTCGCCGCAGCGCAGATCGCTGCCAAACCACGACACGACGAGAGAGGCCGCTTCCAACCGTGGCAATTCCTCGGTCAGGCTTTCCAAGGACACAGCAAAATCGGTCTTGGCGGCGGGCGAGTTCACATTGGCGCTCCACCGGCTGCCGGGGCCATCGGTGTAATGCACCGGGGTCGTCGCCAGCGCGTATTCCCCGGTGCCGGGGATCAAGGCGACCCCCTGAACACCATAGGCGGGCGCATGCTCCCACCCCGGCGCTTGCGGCTGTTCCGGGCGCAGCACCTCGAAAGAGAACTGCGGCACCCGGTTGCCAAATTGCGCAAGCGAAAGGTCCTCCATCACCACATAGGCCGTGCCGCGATAGGCGGGCACCCGGTCCGCGCCCTCAATCGCGGCGATGGTCGGGTCAGGCTGCTGGTCCGCCGCGCCCCGGTAAATGCGCATGTTCAGATCGTCCGGGGCAATCTCCTCCCCATCTGCCCAGATGCGCCCGACGCTGGTGATCTCCCCTTCGCAGAGCCCGATGGCAAGGCTGACGGTATAGCTGTATTCGGTCGTCTTCGGCGTCGGCGGGCCGCCCTTTCCGCCGCCACTGACTTCGGTGACCTCTTGGAACTGCGAGGCCCAGATGACATGCCCCGCCAGTCGCATCCGCCCGTAAAGCTGCGGTATCGCCGCCCCTTCGCCCAAGCCTGTCAGGCGAAAGCGATCCACCTTGCCGGTCTCGACCGCCTCCCCGCCTTGGCCCAGCAAGCGTTGATCCACCAACCGCCCAAGGCTCGCCCCCACCGCGCGGCCCACCGCGACCGAAGACAGCCCCGCCAGCGTGCCCCCGATGGAGCCGCCAACCGCCGCCCCCGCTGCCGAAAGAACAATCGTCGCCATCAGGAGACCTCCTCAGGAAATACAAAACGCGCCACGATGCGCCGCTGCCATGCCGGGCTGAGCGGGCTTTCCACCACCCCGTGCCGCGCATAGGCGTGGATGAAACTGGCGCTGGCCCCGACGCGCGCCTGCAGCCCAAGGTGCTTTGCCACCGCACCCTGCCGCATTCGGAAAAGCAGCACGTCACCGGGGGCCGCATCACCGCTGTCTTTCATCGCCATATGACGCCGCGCCGCCGCCCAGAGCCGCTCCTCCCCCTGCGGCTCGGACCAATCCAGCGAATAGGCCGGGACCGTCTCAGGTTCCGCGCCCAGCAACTCCCGCCAAAGCCCCCGGATCAGCCCCAGACAATCGCAGCCCGCCCCCTTTGTCGCCGCCTGATGCACATAGGGCGTGCCGATCCATCCGCGGGCGCCCTGTACCAAACGCTCCCCCGCCGCACTCATCGGCGCGACCCGCCGCCGTTCGCACCGTCCGACCGGGGCACCGCCATCATCCAATCCTCCCCCGGCAAATCGGGAAAGCCGCGGTAGTTCAGCAGGTTGTTGAATTTCAGCCGACAGGTTTCCATCCGCTTGTCGCAGCCTGCGGTAAGCCGGACACGGGCGCCCGCCGCCACCGCGCCGCGGATCGGCTGCCAAAGCTCGATCACGCGCTGCCCGTCCTCATGGTAGTCACGTTTGACCATGCCCCAGAGCCCCGCCGCTGGCCCCTCCAGCACATCGAGCCGCCCCCGGGCAAACCAACCTTCCTCGTAGCCCGGGAACGCGGTCCAACGGAAATACTGCGCCTCCGCAATCGTCTCGACCACACGCGTCTCAGCATAGCCGGGCGCGGTGAGATCGAACCGGCACTTGCCATCTCCCAACACCGCCGAACAGGGCTTTTGATAGACCCGCCCCATGGGCCGGTTGAGCGGTTCCGTCAGCCCGCGCAACTCGGCGCGAAAGCTGCCCCCCGCGCGGTGCAACTCACCGATTGAGCCGCGAAATTGCAGCCGCCGCTGCGCGGGCTCCGCCCAGTTCACCAGCCACGCCTGCACCTCGGCGCCATCAAAGCGCCCCTGTTCGATTTCATCCTCGCGGATCGCATCATCGCTGAGCGCGCCAAGCGCCTCTGTGTTATCAACCGACAACCCGCTGGTCTGGTCCAGCGCCCTCGCGCTCAGCCCTGTATCGGCGCGAAAGGTGACCCCGTCGAACACCAGCGGCATGTCATGATCGGTAAAGGCAAATACCGCCCCATCCGCGCGCGTCACCTGCCAGCAATGGCAGAGCGTCGTCACACCCTGCGCGATATGGGCTGCAAAGCCTCTGTCCAGCCCCGCCATCAGACCCGCACCTCGATCACCGGCACGTCGGGCACCTGTCCGGCCTGAAAACTCTCGACCGAGACCAGAATGCGGTCGGTATCAAAGCGCACCGGCACGTCGAACTCGAAGCCCGCGAAAATCTCGATCTCAGGATCAGGCGGATGGGCAAAGGTGATGATCCCGCTCTCTGCGTCGACCTCAAATTCGACGCCCTCGCGCAGCTCATCCTGCTCCAGCCCCACGCGCACGGTCCCGGCCACCGGTTTGGTGATCGGACGGCGATAGGACTGCGCCCCCGAGCGGTAGGTCTTGGTCAGTTGAAACGCCGCCCGGACCCCATCCCCATAGCCGATGCTCTGGTCGTCGAAAGCCACCGGAAGCGCCATTTTGCCCGACTTATAATCGGCCCAATCTTTCCAGCGAAACCCGTACATCTGTCCCATGCGTGCCTCGAAAAAGGCAATCAGCACCTGTAGATCGTCGATTGAGCGCATCCCCAGCCCGGCATCATAGACCCGCCGCGAATGGGCCCAAGGCGAGTTACGCTCCTCATGGCCGTTGGCCAAGGTGACCACATCTGTCTGCCGTTGCGGCCCCCCGACAGAGCCAAAGCTTAGCGACGGGGGAAATCTGACCTCGTGAAACTGCATGATCTGCTCCTTTATCCGCCGCGAGGCCTATCGGTTGCGGTTGCCGGTGCTGAGGGCACGGCTCAACTGTGCGGCGATCTGGCTTTGGCTGCGCTGAAACCCCTGCACATCGGGGGTAGTGATGTTCATCACGATGGTCGTCGCGCCGCCGCCGTTGCCGTGCACGCCCAGCTTGCCATCGGCGCCCGCGCCAAGGGCATGATCGCCTCCGGCCCGGCCTCACCCATCAGCCCCGTGCCGCCACGCATGGGAAAGGCGGTCGTCGAGGTGACCACCCCACCCTGCGCGAAGGGCATGACCTTGCCTTGGGAAAAAGGCGCGCCATTGGCGAAGGGCAATATCCCCTCCACGATGCTGCCCACGCCCTCGCTGATCAGCCCGCCGAAATGGTCCGTCACCGGACGCATCGCGGCATTGTAAGTCGTGCGGATCATCGACTGCGCCAAGTCGCTCAGCGCGTCCGAGAGTTTGGCCCCGTCAAAGACCACCCCATCAAAGGCCCGCCGCAACCCACGGCTTAGCCCTTTCTCAAGCGTCGCCACGTCTTTGCCCGTCGCGGCAAGCGCGCCGCGCATCCGCCGTAGCTCACCGTCGAACCCGGCCACCAAACCGCTGGTCTGCGCTAACGTCTCATTCACCCCCTCGGCGCGGCTCTCAAGGTTCTCGAAATCGTCAAAGTCAGCCATCACCGGCCCCTTTCGTCTCATCTGGATAGGCCGCCATCAGCGCGGCGAGACCGTCGCTCAGGAGCGGCGCGGGGCCGGACTTCGGCCCCAGCATCAACTGCAACTCCGCCGGCGTCAGCGCCCAGAATTGGTCCGGCAACAGCCCCAATCGCGACAGCCCCACCCGCAGCAACGCGGACCAGTCAAAGCCGCGCGCCGCACTCACGCCTGCACCGTAAAGGCCCGCGCCAGCAATTCCGCCGCCGCCCGCGCCGCCGCCATCGGCCCGCCCTCGATCTGCGCGTGCTCAAGCGTTGCGGCATCCATCTCCGCCCCGCCTCCGCGCAGCCCGGCGAGCAACAGGGCCAAGACATCGCGGCTCGAAAAACGATTGCTTTCAAACCGCTCTACCAGGGCCACAAGGCTGTCGGCCTGCAACGCGGCCTCCAACTCGGCCAAGGCCCCGAGGGTCAGCCGCGCCTCATGACGTTCGCCATCAATCACGAGGCTCACCTCGCCGCGCCACGGGTTCGCCATGCTCACACCACCACATCGGGGGTAAAGATCAGCTCCCCCGCCGATTGCAGGCTAAGCTCAAAGGTGGCCTCCCCATTCAGCGACCCCGCGTATTCCAGAGCGGAGACCTGAAACGGCCCCAGCACCACGCCGAAATCCGGAATGATCACCTGAAAATCCGGCGTCAGCCCGTTGAAGAACAACTGCCGCGCCCGTTCATCCGTGCCCGCATCGCGAAACACCCCCGACCCGCTGATCGCGGCCGAGCGGACACCGGCACCCGCCAGCAATTCCCGCCAACCGCCGCTTGAATCGAGCGAGGTCACATCCACCGTTTCGGCGTTGAAACTCACCCGTTTGGCCCTGAGCCCGGCAATCGTCTCGAACTGCCCATCGCTGGTCATATCCACTTTGACCAAAAGGTCTTTGCCCGCTTGAACTGCCATCACTGTCTCCTCGCACCAATCTGAAATCCAAAGTCTTATGCGTCCGCGACGCGGGCGCGGAATTTCAGGTCGATCCGCCGGGCAGAGGCCCCGTCGATCCGCCGCGCCGTCGCTTTGAGAAAGGCCATATCCACCACGCGCCCCCGGCTGAGCGCCGGCTCCGCCCCATGCAGCAGGTCTGAGATCACCGCCGCGCAACCCTTCGCCGTGCTGAACCCCGGCGCGCTGGTGACCACCGACAGGGTCAGGCGATGCTCCGCCCCCGCGCCCTGCGGGTCCGACAGGTCCTTCGCCACCTCTTGGCCCAAGAGCACATAGGTCTCTGGCAGGCTCCCCCCCGGCACCGCGTCAAAGACAGCGTCACCGATCAGCGCGGTGAGCCCCGGATCGCTCTGCAACAGGTCATAAACCGCCGCCTGCAAAGCCCCTGAAAGCGCATAGGTCATACCGCCACCTCCTCATCGGCAAAGCAGATCAGACACCGCCCGCCCGCATCGCTTTCGGCCACCGCCCGGATCACGAAGACCCGCGTGCCCTCGCGAAACCGTTGCTCGGGGGTCGGCCGCTGCGGGGCACCTTCCGGCGCCGCCCGCACTGTGATCTTGACCCCCATCCGGCTAACGGCCACCCCGCCCTGCGCAGTCTCCCGCCCCGTCCGCGCGCGCACCTCGGCCCAAAGGGTGCCCAAGGGCTGCCAGACCTCGCGATGCCCTCCCGCGCCATCGCTCACCCACTGCGGCGCTTCCAACACGAGGGGCCGGTTCAACTGCGGGCGGCTCATGCCGTTCCCCCAAAGCCGAGGCGCACCCGGCGGTAGCGTTCGATCAGGCTGCTGACGCCAAAGGGCATGCACCCTTCGCCAAGCGCCGTGTCGTCGCGGTATTCATAGTAATGCGCGGCCAGCAGCATCACCGCTTGGGCCAAATCATCCGGCATTCCACTCCAATCGGCGGCCATGCCCGCGTCAAAACTAATCAGCGCGGCCCCCGCGCTTGGGATGCGCGGCAGGGCGGCGGTGCTGGCCCGAAGACGCGGCGTTTGCGCATCGCGTTCCAGCCAGTAGCGCTCGGGGTCCACCGCCGTCTCCACCCCGTCCCGCGCCACAAGCGCCACCCGCGCGATCTCTTGCACCGGCGCCACGGGCAAGACCTGCGCCGCCGCATCGCGCCAAAAGGTCAGCGACAGGGCAAACCGCCGAATGATCAACACCTTGCCTGTCCGCGCCTCCACCGCCGCCATCGCCGCGCGCAGGAAGCTGCGCAACACCGGATCTTGAAGGCCGTCCTGCGCAAAGCCGGTGCCAAGGCGCAGATGCATTCTGAAGGCCTCAACCGGCAAGACCGCATCCGGCACATTTGTCTCTTCGATCAACATCATCGAACGTCTCCAAAAATCGCTCCCGCGCCCCTTGGGGCCATGCGGTTATTCCCGGACGCGCACCGGTTGCATTGCTCGGTCGGAGGGGAGCAGCTAGACAACGCAACCTCGCAGGCGCACGTCCGGACCGGGGCCAAGTTGCCCCGGCCCCGGCTTCGGCACCGGCTTACGCCAGGCCGAATTTCATCAGCTTGATCGCCGCGAAATCGCTCACGTCGCCGCCGACACGTTTGGTGGAATAGAACAGCACATGCGGCTTGGCGCTGAACGGATCGCGCAGGATCCGCAGATCGGGGCGTTCGGCCACGGTGTAGCCTGCGGAAAAGTCGCCAAAGGCGATGGCCATCGCATCGGTCGCCGGGTCGGGCATGTCCTCGGCCACCAGCACCGGATAGCCCATCAACCGCGCAGGCTCTCCCGCGGCCAGTCCATCCGACCACAGAAAGCGCCCGTCAGTGTCTTTCAACTTGCGCACCTTGGCCGTGGTCTTGGAGTTCATCACGAAGACCGCTTTCTTGCGGTAAGCCGCGCCAAGGGCGTAGACCAATTCGATGATCGCATCCGCCTCGGGATTGGCGTTGATGCCGCTGGGGACATAGCCCAGATTGCCCCAAGTCCAGACGTCGTTGTCGACCGCCGGATGGCTCAGAAAACCGGTAGGCTTGTCGATGCCGTCACCGCTGACAAAGGCCGCCGCTTCGGCCCGTGCAAATTTGTCGGCGATACGCCCCGCCAGCCAACCTTCGATATCAAAGGCACTGTCATCTAGCAGACGTTGGCTCGCCTTGGGCAGCGCGCTCAGCTCATGCAGCGGCACGGTGATCCGGTCGATCTGGGGCGTGTCCGTCTCGGCTTGCGCCCCGCTTTCGGTCGCCCAACCAGCGCCCACATCGGCGTGATCGACCAGCACGTCATAAGAGGTGGCCTCCACCTGCACCACCGAGGCAATCGCGCGGATCGACGCCCCCGCATTCAGCACAGATTGCACCCGGTCGGCAGTTTGCGGATCCACCAGATAGCCGCCGTCCGAATTGACCGCCGTCGACATCGATTTGCTGTCCAATTCCAGCCCCCGCAGCCCATCGTCATCGCCGTTGCGCAGATAGGCGTCAAAGGCTTTCTTATGCGGCGCATCGTGATCGATCGCGCCGCTCAAAGGGCTGCGGGCAGGCAGGGTCATCTTGCGGTCCATCATGGCAATTCGCTCTTCTGATTGTTGAAGTTTCGTATTAATCTCGGCCCGAAAGCCGTTGAAGTCACTGACAAAACCGCTCACGGCCTGCCGCACTTCCTCCGCCGGAGACAGGTCTTTGCCCGCCTTTGTGCTCATCTCATTCTTGGTCATCGCTTTTCCTTCGATCTGCTCAGTCAAACTCAGGCTCAGCCCCGCGCCATCTCGGCCCGCGCGGCATCAAAGGCCGCCGCCATCTCGCGCAGCACATGGCCCACGGCCCTGAACTCCCCCTTGGCCCCGACCCGCGCCCAGGGCAGCATCGGAAAGGTCACCAAAGACACCTCCCAAAGCTCCAGTTCCGACAGCAGCCGCTGCCCCTTGGTGGTCTTGCCTGCTTTCACGGTGCGGTAGCCGATGCTGAGCCCGTCGATGGCCCCCGCCTCGATCAGCGCCGCCGCCTCCCGGCCCTTGGCCACAGTGCTAAGGATGCGCCCCTTGACCCAAAGACCCCGGCCATCCTCGCGCACCTCGTCCCATACCCCGATGGGCTGGGCCGGGTCATGCTGCCACAGCATCTTGACGCTGCGCCCCGCCTTCGCGACCGCCGCAAGGCTCACCGCATAGGCCCCCGCCTCGACCACATCGCCGCCCTGATCGACCGCGCCAAAGAGGCTGGCATAGCCGCTGATCTTCAGCCCATCCTCCACCGATGTCACGCTGCCGAAGCGTGCAAATTTATGCTCCAACCCGCAGCCCGTAGGCGCAACTTCCCCGTTCTCCGGCCAGCCGCCGAAGGCGTCCAATTGATAAGTCATCGTATTTTCCCTCGTTCAGCCCACTACGGCGCCACCGCCAGAAAGGATTGCACCGCCTGCGCCAAGATCACCGCCACCACGCCGTAGACCGTCAGCCACAGCCGCCGTTCCAACCGCTCCATCATCTGCTCGATCCGGTCGAGCCGCTTTTGCATGTTCTCGCGATGCACCGCGCTGAGCGTCTCATGCGCCTGAAGCCGCAACCCCGGCGCACATTCGAAGCGCTCGATCTCACGCAGCTCAGGCATCATCGGCCACCGCTGGAAGCCCCAATAGGCTGCGCTTCTCCGCATCGCTCAGGAACGCCGCCGCAGACACCCGCGCCCATTGCGCATCACGCTCCGCCGCCAATGCAGGCACTTGGTCAAGGTCCGGCTTCACCATCACCGCCGCCCCCAGATACCCGCTCAGCCACTCCGCCAGCGCCGCCGTCACCCGCGTCGCCAGCGGCAGCACCGTCAGACGATAGAACGCCCGATGCGCCTCCTGATAGTTTGCGTAAGTCGCGTCCCCCTGCACCCCGATCAGCATCGGCGGCACCCCAAAGGCCAGCGCAATCTCCCGCGCCGCACTCTCCTTTGTTTTCTGAAACTCCATATCAGAGGGCGAAAAGCCCATCGGCTTCCAGTCGAGCCCGCCCTCCAGCAGCATGGGCCGTCCCGCATTGCGCGCCCCTTGATGGTGGCTCTCCATCTCACTCACCAGCCGGTCATACTGATCCTCACTCAGCTTGCCCTGCCCCTCAGCCCCGCGATAGACAATCGCCCCCGAGGGCCGCGCCGCATTGTCCAGCAGCGCCTTCGACCAGCGGCTCGCCGCGTTATGCACGTCCATCGCCATCGCCGCCGCCTGCATGGGGCTAAAACCATAGTGATCGTCCTGCGGGTGAAAATTCCGGATATGACAAACCGGCGTCGCCGTCCCACTCGCGTCGAAACGGTGCTTGCGCCCACCCACCGCATATTCATAGGCCACCGGCCAGCCATCCGCCCCCGGCACCACGCTCATCCGGTCCGACCGCAACACATGGAGCTCAACCGGCAAACCATCCTCGCCGCCCACCGCTTCGACATAGCCATCCCCGCTCAGCAGCATCTGTCCATAAAGCGCCTCAAGCAACTCTGCCCGGCCTTGCCCCGCATTCGGGCGCCGCATCAGTTCCATGAGCGGGTGTTCGTCATAGCGCCGCGCGCTATCCTGCACGACCAGCGGCAGCGCCGCCGCAGCCTCGGCGATCAGCTTGACCGAACGAAACCCCACCGGATTGCCGCAAAAGCCCGAGCGCGTCAGGCTCACGCTATCGCGCGGGCTCCAGGCTACACGGCCCGAGGTCTGATAGGCGACGACCGACCCGGTGGCCGAAGCCCTGCGCTCCGCTGTTTCAACCGCCGCGCCCCGCCGTAGAAAATCGAATACCATGTCGTCGCTCCTCATTCTGCCCGACCCCGGCGGCGAAGACCTGCCCCGCATTGCCCGGCGTTGTCAGACTTTCCCTGAAATCCCTTAACGCTGGAGAAACCCACCGTGCGCTGTCCCACGCAACAGCCCGCTCACAGGCTCCGCACCCCCGGGCTGCGCCACTGCGCGGCAGGTTCGATCATCAGCTCATGCAGCGCCCAGACCAGCGCATCGACCCGGTCCGGGCTGCCCTTGCCCTCATAGCCGCGCGCCGTCATCAGACACATCTGATCCTCCAGCGCATCCAGCCCCGGCAAATGGCACACCCGCCCCTGCTCATAAAGCGCGGCCACTGGCTCCGCCCGCGCCACCTTGCCCCGCGCCGCATGAACGGTCTTGAGCGAGACCAGCGGATCGACCTGCCGCAACACCTCAGCCACCAACTGCCCGCCCTGATTGACCTCAGCCACCAACCGATCCGCCCCATAGCGCGTCATCGCCGCAATCGCCGCCTGCGCCCAGCCCATGGGCGTGGCCCCCTGCACCGTGCAATCAGCCAGCACCACCGCCCGCCACTCCTGCGGCGGCCCCTTTGTCTGCGCCCCCACCACAACAATCCCGCACTCGTCCGAGCCCGCCCCACTCGTCGTCGCCGGGTCCAAACCCACCACGATCCGGTCCAGCTCCGGCGCTTCTCGCACCCGCCCCGCCTCCAACAAGGCCGAGGTCCACAACGCCCCATCGGCATCGGCCAACAAAACACCATCCAACTCCTGCCGCCCCAGCCGCGTGCCGCGATACCGCGCCCGCACCTCTTCAAGGAACGACCCTGCCAGATTGGCCGCATTCGCCTCCGTCGGCGCATGGGTCGTGACCGTCGAGGGCGCGGCCAAAAGCGCCTTCAACACATCCACATTGCGCGGCGTCGTCGTCACGCAGACCTGAGGCCGCTCCCCCAATCGCAGCGCAAACTGCAACTGGTCCCAAGCCTCCTGCCCACGCTTCCACTTCGCCAGTTCATCCACCCAAGCCGCATCAAACTGCGGCCCGCGCAGTCCTTCTGGGTCATGCGCCGTATGCACCGTGGCAATTGCGCCATTGGGCCAGACCAACCGCTTGCGCGTCGCCTCCCAATCGGGCCGCCGATCCGGCGGGCTACAGGCCAGAATGCCGCTGTCGCCGAAAATCATCACCTCGCGCACCTGCTCGATGGTCTCCCCCACCAGCGCCACGCGACTGCACGCACCGGGGTCAAGCGGTCGGCTCCCCTCAACCTTGCTGCGCACCCATTCCGACCCGGCCCGCGTCTTGCCCGCGCCGCGCCCGCCCATGATCACCCATGTCCGCCAATCGCCCTCAGGCGGCAGTTGGTGGTCCAGCGCCCAAAACTCAAACAAAAAAGGGAGAGCCAGAAGCTCTCCCTCACCGAGTTCATTCAGAAACTGCGCCTGGGCCTGAGCATCGGCGCAGGCGATCCAGCTTGCACCCGATGTCAGCCCGCGCTTTGTCCATGTCGAGGGCATAGCCCCCGCGCGCGATTCCAGCTTGTCGGTTTCGACAGTCATTCAGCGTGTTCTCCGCTTTTAGGCAATGCGCCAGCAGTCCCGCCACTTTGGACGTTTTGCCAGACACCGCAGTTTCCTTGAGTTCCCCCCCCGGACCGGGTCTGTTCCGTCAGACCTTCGATTTCCCGACGCAGTGCGCCGATTGCTTCTTGGAGACCGCGCAGGATTTCCGCGCTGTCTTCCGTCTCTTGCTCCGGGGTAATGATCGTCATCGCTTTACCTCTCGTTGGTTATCCCCAACCGAGCAGACACAAAAAAACGACCACCGGGTCACCCCGGGGCCGTTCGCCCATGTCCTCTAGCGTGCCACAAGTCCTACGTCAGACCGCGCGCAAAGTCAAGAAAAACTGTGTCAACAACACCTTACAACGCCGTGCGGCAAAGCACCCGCGCAAATAAAAACCCCGCTGTCTCCAGCGGGGTTTTCAGTGGTCTCAGTTTCCGCCGGTTGAGGCATTGCCCGCCGCTTCCGCGCCGCGCTCCGCCTCGATCTGACGCCAGCGCGCCACGTTGCGGTTATGCTCGTCCAAGGTTTCCGCAAAAGCGTGCCCCCCGGTGCCATCCGCCACGAAAAAGACGTAGTCCGTCTCCGCCGGTTGCGCTGCAGCCATCAAGCTTGCCCGGCCCGGGTTGGCGATGGGCGTGGGCGGCAGACCGTCGATCACATAGGTGTTCCACGGCGTCTCTGCCCGCAGTTCCGAGCGGCGCAGCCCGCGGCCCAGCACGCCCTTGCCCTCGGTCACCCCGTAGATCACCGTGGGGTCGGTCTGGAGCCGCATGCCTTGGTTCAAACGGTTCACGAAAACGCTCGCCACCTGCTCACGTTCGGCGGCGACACCGGTTTCCTTTTCGATGATCGACGCAAGGATCAGCAGCTCCTCGGGCGTCTCGATCGGCAGATCGGGGTCGCGCGCTTCAAAGGCTTCGGCCAAGAGCACCTCCTGCGCCGCGGCCATCCGTGCAATCACCTCGGCGCGGTCGTCGCCCGGACGCACCTCATAGCTATCGGGCGCGAGGCTGCCCTCTGCTGGAAGCTCCGCAACCTCGCCGGTCAATTGCTCGACCTGCTTGAGCGCTTCGACAACCTGCCAGCTGGTCACCCCTTCGGCCAATGCCACACGGAACCGCGTGTCATTGGCGCTTGAGATTTCGGTATAGGCTTCGGGAGCCGCCTCCTCACCCGGGGTGAATTCCGCGCGTTCAACAAAACGGCTGGTGACCGGGTCCAACTCACGGACCTGCACGCTCACCCGGTTCACCCCGATGCGATAGACTACCTCAGTACCGCAGGTGCTGGCCCCGCCTTGGGTCACGATATCCACGATCCCCTGCATCGAGGTGCCGGGTTGAACAAGAAAGCTGCCCGCCTTCAGGCTGCTCGACTTCTCCTCGTAATCCGCGCCCATGCGGAAGATCGCGGGCGAGGAAACCGCGCCCTGTTCCTCAAGGTTCTGGCTGACCTGCCGCATGTTCGAGCCGCGCTCGACCTGCACACAGATCGCCTGTTCCAACGGACCCTCAGAGACATAGGTCGACTTGCCCCAGAGGATGATCCCCCCAAGCAGGAACAGGCCGACCAACAGAAACGTCACGGCGTTAGAGGCGATATGACGCCACATTTAGCTGACTTTCCCGAACAGGACCGATGCGTTGGTGCCGCCGAAACCAAAGGAGTTGCTGAGCGCCACGTCGATCTTGCGCTCGACCTTTTTGTTTGGTGCCAAATCAATCGGCGTCTCAACCGCCGGGTTATCAAGGTTGATCGTCGGCGGCGCCACCTGATCGCGGATCGCGAGCATGCAGAAGATCGCCTCGATCGCGCCCGCAGCCCCCAAAAGGTGCCCGGTGGCGGATTTGGTCGATGACATCGTCACATCGCCCCGAGCCTCGCCCATCAGCCGCTCGACCGCACCCAGCTCAATCGTGTCGGCCATGGTCGAGGTGCCATGCGCGTTGATGTAATCCACATCCGCAGGCTCCAGCCCCGCATTCTTCAGCGCCGCACGCATGGAGCGTTCGCCGCCCTCGCCGTCCTCGGAAGGGGCGGTGATGTGATGCGCATCGCCCGACAGGCCATAACCCAGCACCTCGGCATAGATCTTGGCACCGCGCGCCTTGGCGTGTTCATACTCTTCCAGCACCACGATGCCCGCACCCTCGCCCATGACGAAACCGTCGCGGTCCACGTCATAGGGGCGGCTGGCCTTTTGCGGATCGTCGCCGCGTTTGGTCGAGAGCGCCTTGCAGGCGTTAAAGCCCGCCATGCCGATCTCACAGATCGCCGCCTCGGCACCGCCTGCGATCATCACATCCGCATCACCGTATTTGATCAGCCGCGCCGCATCGCCGATGGCATGGGCGCCGGTCGAACAGGCGGTCACGACCGAGTGGTTCGGCCCCTTGAAACCATAGCGGATCGACACCTGACCCGAGATCAGGTTGATCAGCGCGCCCGGCACGAAGAAGGGGCTTACGCGACGCGGGCCCTTCTCATGCATCATGACGGCGGTATTGGCGATGGAGTTCAGCCCCCCGATGCCCGAACCGATCAGAACGCCGGTGCGTTCCTGATCTTCCTGCTCGGTCGGCTTCCAGCCCGAATCCTCAACCGCCTGCTGGGCGGCGGCCATGCCAAAGAGGATGAAGGTGTCGACCTTGCGCTGCTCTTTCGGCTCCATGTATTTATTGGCGTCGAAGGTGCCATCGCTGCCATCGCCCAAGGGCACTTCGCAAGCGTATTGAGTCACCAGTTTGCTGGCATCAAAGCCGGTGATCGGCCCGGCCCCGGACTTCCCATCAAGGATCCGTTTCCAGCTTTCTTCCACGCCGTCCGCGAGCGGGGTAACCAAACCCAAACCCGTTACTACAACTCTGCGCATCTCAGTGCCCCTTGCCGATAATGTCTCGGCGAACCTCTTACCCTGCAAAAGCCTGTAGGCACAAGCATATCGGCGGGGGTCCGCAGGCAGAGCGCAAAAATGCCGATGGGTCGAATCTCAGGGGCCTTCGCGGCTCACAAGCTCAGCCCGGCGGGCCGCGCCGGGTCATCAGATGCACCGCACCGCCCCCGGTCTTGACGTCGCGCAGCCCCTGATAGCCAAGCGCCCCCGCGATCCGCAAAGCGGCCTCATTCCCCGCCGAAATCATGCAGACCGTGCGGCCCGTGATCACCCGATCAAACCACTCATGCGCCGCCCGGGCGGCTTCTGCCCCAAGCCGCTGGTCTTGGGCCTGAGGGGCCAAGACCAGCCGCGCTTCGGGGTAAGTGTCGAAATCCTCACCGAAATTGCGGGAGCCAAAGACGAAACCGGTCTGACCCAACATCTCGCGCTGGCGGTGGAGCTGCACCGCCCACTGCCCAAAACCGGTGATCTGCCAATGGCCCGCGTTGCGCAGAAAAGCATCCCATGACTGCCCCTTGGGCCGGGGCTGATCGAGGATCCGGTCCGCCACATCGGGCATCGCCCAAATCTCGGCATAGCGCTGAAAATCCTCGGCCCGCATGGCGCGCAGGGTCAGTCTGGCGGTGTTGATGGTCGGGATCGTGCGAGACATGGGGTGAATTGCCTTCACGCTTGAGACTTCTTGGCGCAGACATGCGGCCTCCGCCTCCAAGGGACAAGCCCACCCCCGTTCAGACAAATAAAAACGGCGTCATTCCGCTAGGAACAACGCCGTTTTCAAAACTCAAATCCGCCGGTTGCCCGGCAAAGCCTTAGGAGGCTTCTTTGATGAACTTGACCGCATCGCCAACGGTCTGGATGTTCTCAGCCGCGTCATCGGGGATCTCGATGCCGAACTCTTCTTCGAACGCCATCACCAGTTCCACGGTGTCGAGGCTGTCTGCGCCGAGATCGTCGATGAACGACGCATTCTCAGTCACTTTGTCCTCTTCCACGCTCAGGTGTTCTACAACGATCTTTTTCACGCGGTCTGCGACGTCGCTCATAATAAGTCCTCATGTCTTCGGGCCATTCAAGGCCCCTTTTGGTTTCCGCCCGCCGGTAATCGGCGTTTGGAGGATGCCCCAAAAGGGGCGGCTATTTCCTTGTTCGCACAAGGCGCAGGGGGTGATCAAGCACCCTCCGTTTCGATTCTGCGCCCCCTTTAGCACATGCGCCGGGCTTGGCAAACGCTATTGAGGCGCAGGGTCACAACATGGCCATACCGCCGTTCACATGCAAGGTGGTCCCTGTCACATAGGCGGCCTCGGGGCTGGAAAGATAGACCACAGCCGCAGCGATCTCATCCGGGTCGCCCATGCGGCCTGCGGGAATTTGCCCCATGATTGCAGACTTTTGCTCATCCGTCAGCTTGTCTGTCATGGCGGTGGTGATAAAGCCCGGGGCCACGGCGTTCACGGTGATCCCGCGGCTTGCCACCTCATAGGCCAGCGACTTGGACATGCCCACGACACCGGCCTTGGAGGCCGCGTAATTCGCCTGACCGGGGTTGCCGGTGGCGCCCACCACGCTGGAGATATTGATGATCCGGCCCCAACGCGCCTTCATCATGCCGCGCATCACCCCTTTGCAGAGCTTGAAGGTCGCGGTGAGGTTCACATTCAGGACCGAGTTCCACTCTTCGTCCGACATCCGCATAAACAGGTTGTCGCGGGTGATGCCAGCGTTGTTCACCAGAATATCGACCGACCCCATCGCTTCCGCCGCCTGCTTCGGCAGCGCGTCGACAGCTTCCATATCGCTCAGGTTGCAGGGCAGCACGTGCGCGCGCCCACCCAACTCGGCCTTCAGCGCTTCCAGTGGTTCAGTCCGCGTCCCCGACAGGCCGACGGTCGCCCCTCGGGCATGCAGCTTGCGGGCGATGTCAGCACCAATGCCGCCCGAGGCGCCGGTGATCAGGGCATTTTTTCCTGTAAGATCGAACATGTCTCTTCCTTTATTCTCTCAAAGGGCGCGAGGCCCCGACGCGGCGGGAATGCCGCTTATTTTCATGCCTCAGGCGTCAGACGCGGCCTTAACCTCATCCGGCGTGCCGATGCTGCGGGTGGCGACACTTTTGTCGATGCGTCGGATCATGCCCGAAAGCGCCTTGCCCGCGCCGATCTCCCACGCCTCTGTCACGCCCTGCGCGGCCATCCACTCGATCGAGGAACGCCAGCGCACTCGGCCCGTGACCTGTTCGACCAGCAACTCGCGAATGCGGGCGGCGTCCGACACCGCCTCGGCGGTGACATTGGCCACCAACGGCACGGCGGGATCGTTAAAGGTCACCTCGCCCAGTGCTTTTGCCATCTCTTCCGCAGCCGGCCCCATCAAGGGGCAATGGAAAGGGGCGGAGACGGGCAGCAGCAACGCGCGCTTGGCCCCGGCCTCTTTCGCCATGGCAACGGCCCGCTCTACCGCGGCCTTTTCGCCGGAGAGCACGTTCTGGCTCGGGTCATTCTCATTGGCGACCTGACAGACCGCGCCCTCGGCAGCGGCTTCGGCCAGTTTCTCGGTCTCTTCGATGCCGAGGCCGAGAATCGCCGCCATGGCGCCCTCACCCACCGGCACGGCGGCCTGCATGGCCTTGCCGCGGATGCGCAGCAGCCGCGCGGTGTCAGCCAGCGACAGCGCGCCCGCAGCACAGAGTGCCGAGTATTCACCAAGGCTGTGCCCGGCCACGAAGGCCGCTTTCTCGACACTTACACCCTCGGCCTTCAGCGCGGCCATGGCGGCCATCGAAGTCGCCATCAGCGCGGGCTGCGCGTTCTCGGTCAGGGTCAGCGTCTCGATGTCGCCTTCCCAGATCAGGTCAGACAGCTTTTCGCCCAGGGCCGCGTCGACCTCGTCAAATACGGCGCGGGCTTCAGGATAGGCTTCGGCCAAATCGCGGCCCATGCCGATGGTCTGGGCGCCCTGCCCGGGGAAAACGAATGCGATGCTCATGGTTGCAGCCTCTTATTAGCGATTTGGCCTGATGTATCGCGTCCCGTGCCGTAAGGGCAAGCCTTGCGCCGCACCGCCGGTCTCTGGCGCGGCGGGCATCGGGGCTTGCCGTGGCCGGGAAACCGTGTATACGGGCGCTTCCTTGCACAGCATATGAACCGCGCAGACTCTCGTGGTGGGGAGCAAGGATAAACGCCCCGCCTATGAAATGCGCCTTGATACAAATAGGAGTGCACATGCCGCTTTATGAGCATGTTATGATTGCGCGTCAGGACCTGTCCAACACGCAAGCAGAAGGCCTCATCGAACACTTCGGCACCGTTCTCGCGGACAACGACGGCAAGCTCGTCGACAGCGAGTACTGGGGCGTCAAAACGATGGCCTACAAGATCAACAAGAACCGCAAGGGCCACTATGCCTTCCTGCGTTCGGACGCACCCGCGACCGCCGTGCAGGAAATGGAACGCCTGATGCGCCTGCATGACGACGTGATGCGCGTTCTGACCATCAAGGTCGACGAGCACAAGGAACTGCCCTCGGTGCAGATGCAGAAACGTGACGAACGCGACAACCGTCGCGAGCGCCGTTGATCAACGCTTGAAGAAGAGGACTTAAATCATGGCTGCAAAACCATTTTTCCGCCGCCGCAAAGTCTGCCCCTTCTCGGGCGACAATGCACCTGCGATCGACTACAAGGACACACGTCTGCTGCAACGCTACATCTCTGAGCGTGGCAAGATCGTTCCTTCCCGCATCACCGCCGTATCGGCCAAGAAACAACGCGAGCTGGCCCGTGCCATCAAACGCGCCCGTTTCCTCGCCCTGCTGCCCTACGCCGTCAAGTAAGGAGAGAGCACATGCAAGTTATCCTTCTGGAACGTGTGGCCAAACTGGGCCAGATGGGCGAAGTCGTGGACGTAAAGCCCGGCTATGCCCGCAACTACCTGCTGCCGCAGGGCAAGGCGCTGTCGGCCTCCAAGGCCAACGTCGAAGCCTTTGAGGGCCAGAAAGCCCAGCTCGAAGCACAGAACCTCGAGACCAAGAAAGAAGCCGAGAAACTCGCCGAGAAGCTGAACGGTCAGCAGTTCGTCGTGATTCGCTCCGCTTCCGACGCCGGCGCGCTCTACGGCTCCGTCACCACCCGTGACGCCGCCGAAGCCGCGACTGCCGAAGGTTTCTCGATCGACCGCAAGCAGGTCGTTCTGGGCAATCCGATCAAGGAACTGGGCGTGCATGACGTGCGCATCATCCTGCACCCCGAAGTCGACGCCACAATCGAGCTGAACGTTGCCCGTTCGCCCGAAGAAGCCGAGCTTCAGGCATCGGGCAAATCGATTCAGGAACTGGCCGCCGAAGAGGAAGCCGCCGCTGAATTCGAGATCTCCGAACTCTTCGACGACATCGGCTCTGCCGCTGACGAAGACGGCGACTCGGATGTGGTGCGCACCCCCGAGGGCGACGCACAGGACGACAGCAACAGCTGATCCGGCCTGTCCGATCTGACATGAAACGCCGCGCGGTCCTCCGCGCGGCGTTTTCTTTTGCGCAAGCCCTCCAACCGCCCTGCGCGGGCCTCTGACGCAAACCCCTGCAAAAACAGCGCGATTTATGCTATGATCCCTCCATTCAGCATGGAGGATGACACATGCGTTACATCACCATCACCACTTGGGAACTCGCTGACGGGGCGGATTACGACGTGGCCCTGCGCGCCATCGAAGAAAAGCGCCTGCCCGCCCTCAAGGGCTTTGGCGCCAGCCGCATCACCGTGGTCCGCACCTCTGAGCGCACAAGTGCCGCGATCACCGAATGGCCCGACAGGGCCACGCGCGACGCCGCCGAACTCAAGATCGACGAGGTCCGCCGTTCGGTAAAACGCGAAGATCAGAGCCGCATGACCGGCGAAATGAAAGGCGAAATCGTCGCCGACGTTTAAGCATGGCGAAAAGCCGCGCCTGAGGGTCCAAGGCTTGGGCAAGGGGCCGCGTATCCTGCGCCTGCGCTCTTGCCCGATGCCCCCCTTGGGGCGATCCTCGGGGCGAGATAACAAGCTCCGGTGCATCATGCCTCAGACCACACGCCGCATGTTCCTTTCCCTCATCGCTGCCAGCACGCTCACCGCCTGCAACGCCGCGCCCGAAGTCTCCCCCACGCCGCCGCAGCACCCCGCCCTGCCGCTTCACCCGAATGAGACGCCCGAGTTGCGGCGCAAGATCAACCACTGGGCCGACTTCTATGACTTGCCGCGCCCCTTGGTGCACCGTCTCGCCATCCGCGAAAGCACCCACAATCCCCGCGCCCGCAACGGCCCCTATTACGGGCTGCTGCAGATCCTGCCCGCCACCGCACGGTCGATGGGGTTCCGGGGCAAACCTTCCGATCTTTTAGACGCCGATACCAATCTGCAATACGCGCTGAAATATCTGCGCGGCGCCTGGCTCCTGTCGGACGGCGACCATGGCACCGCCATCAAATGGTACGCCCGCGGTTACTATTACGAGGCAAAGCGCCGCGGCATGCTTGTGGAAACCGGCCTACGGGACGGGTGATTAATTTTCGGGCTTGCGCGGCCTCTCGCTTCGCCTCAGGTAGGTGTTAATCACGTCAAGAAGGAACGCCGCATGACCCTCCGCCTCAACCGTCGTCACTTCCTCGCCGGCACTGCCGGATTGCTGGCCCTCCACCCCTTTTCTCTCCGTGCCGCGGCCAATCAGGCGCATCTGCGGCTGATGGAGACGACGGACCTGCATGTGCATGTCTTTCCTTACGACTATTACGCCGACAAAGAGGTCGACACCGTGGGCCTTGCCCGCACCGCCAGCATCGTCAAATCGATCCGCGCCGAGGCGACCAATACCCTGATGCTCGATAACGGCGACTTTTTGCAGGGCAATCCGATGGGCGATTACATCGCTTATGAGCGCGGCATGAAAGAAGGCGATATGCACCCTGTGATCCAAGCGATGAACACGCTTGGCTATGACGCCTCGACCCTGGGCAACCACGAGTTCAACTACGGGCTCGACTTCCTGATGAAATCCCTCGCCGGGGCCGACTTCCCGGTGGTCAGTGCCAATGTCGTAAAGAAGATCGGCGCCAAGCCGAGCGACGATGACACGCTGGTCAAACCCTATGTCCTGCTCGACCGGATGTTGACCGATGGTGCCGGTGAGACGCATCCGATCAAGATCGGCATCATCGGCTTCGTCCCGCCCCAGATCATGAGCTGGGACCGCCGCCATCTCGAAGGCAAGGTGCAGGCCCGCGATATCCTCGAGTCCGCCCGCGCATGGGTGCCCCAGATGAAAGAGGCAGGGGCCGACATCATCATCGCGCTGTCGCACTCGGGCATCGGTGCGGCCAAGGAAGAGGATATGATGGAGAACGCCTCAGTCCCCCTCGCCGCCGTAGAGGGGATCGACGCCATCATGACCGGACACAGCCACCTCGTCTTCCCCTCGGGCAGCTATGCGGACTATCCGGGCGTGGACGTTAGCGAAGGCACGATCCACGGCAAACCCGCCACCATGGGCGGCTTCTGGGGCAGCCATCTGGGCCTGATCGACCTGATGCTTGAGCGTGACGGCAGCGGCTGGCGCATCGCCAGCCACAGCGCCGAAGCCCGCGCCATTTCGCAGCGCAACGAAGACCGCTCTGTGATGCCGCTGGTGGAAAGCGATGCCGAGGTGCTTGCCTCCGTCCAACAGGAACATGATGAGACGCTGGCCTATGTTCGCCGCGCCGTGGGCAAGACCGACGCCAATCTGCACAGCTATTTCGCGCTGGTGGCGGATGATCCTTCCGTGCAGGTCGTCTCCAACGCGCAGCGCTGGTATATCGAACAGATGCTGAAGGGGACCGAACATGAGGGGCTGCCGATCCTCTCTGCCGCCGCCCCCTTCAAGGCCGGTGGCCGTGGCGGGCCGGAGTATTACACTGACGTCCCGAAGGGCGATGTAGCGATCAAGAATGTCTCCGACCTCTACCTCTACCCCAACACAGCCCGCGCGGTGCGCGTGACCGGGGCGCAGGTGAAAGACTGGCTCGAACGTTCCGCTGGCATGTTCAACCAGATCACCCCCGGGAAGGCCAACCAACCGCTCTTGAACCCCGAGTTCCCCAGCTACAATTTCGATGTGATCGACGGGGTGACCTATCAGATCGACCTTAGCCAGCCTTCGAAATTCGGGCCCAAGGGCACCGTTGCAAACCCTGAGGCAAGCCGGATCGTAAATCTTGAGTTCGAAGGGCAACCCCTTGATCCTAAATCCGAATTCATCATCGCCACCAACAATTACCGCGCCAGCGGCGGCGGGGCTTTCCCCGGCGCGATGGGCGATACCATCGTGTTTGAAGGGCCCGACACCAACCGCGATGTGATTGTGCGCTATATCGTCGAAAAAGGCACCATTAGCCCCCGCGCCGATGGCCACTGGCGCTTCGCGCCGTTGGAGGAAACGAGCGTGATGTTCGAAACCGGTCCGAAGGCGGCGGACTACGTCGATGAGGTGACAGGGGTAGAGATGGAACAGGTAGGCGACACGGAAGACGGCTTCGCGCAGTTCCGGATTACTTTGTGACGTACCCGGTGCGTATCAGCATCTGACATTGCCAAATAGAGCAGCGTCCTCCCTTGGGGGCGTTGCAACGATGGTGGCCTGCGGTCGCCCCCATCGCACACAACTACTGCGAATTTTCAAGACCTTGCAAATCGCCCCCCGGGGTGCCCCCGGGCGGGACGTCGACAGTAGGGTCGTAATCCTTCACGGCCATCCCGAGTGACAGGCAAAGGCCACGCTTCGCGTGCAGTCCAAACGAAACAGGGGCGACGGTTTCCCGTCGCCCCTGCTCCAAAATCCGATCCGGTAAGACTTACTCGTCTTCCAGCTCTTCAACAGCTTTCTGAAGCTCTTCTTTCGAGATCTCTTTCTCGGTCACCTTGGCCTGCTCGACCACGTGATCGACGACCTTGTCCTCGAAGATCGGCGCGCGCATCTGCTGCTGCATCTGCTGGTTCTGCTGCACGAATTCAAAGAACTGACGCTCCTGACCCGGGTACTGACGCGCCTGGTTCATGATCGCTTGGGTCATCTCGGCGTCGGTCACCTGAACGTCGGCTTTCTGGCCCAGCTCGGCCAGCAGCAGGCCCAGACGGACGCGGCGTTCGGCCAATGTCTTGTGCTCGTCTGTCGGCTCGATCTCGGGGTGGTCGTGGCCTTCCACATCGGGGTTTTCCTCGTGCCACAGCTGATGCGCGATCTGCTTGGCTTCGGCGTCAACCAGCGACGGCGGCAGGTCAAAGCTGACCTCTTTGTCGAGCGCGTCCAGCAGGTTACGCTTCATCACGGCGCGCGATGCACCAGCGTATTCAGCTTCCAGACGCTCAGCGATCTGACCTTTCAGCGCGTCGAGATCCTCGGCACCGAATTTCTTGGCCATCTCGTCGTTAACCTCGGCGGCGACGGGCTCTTTCACTTCTTTCACGGTGCAAGCGAAGGTCGCTTCCTTACCGGCCAGATGCGCGGCCTGATATTCTTCGGGGAAGTTGACGACGACGGATTTCTCTTCGCCCGCTTTCACACCAACCAGCTGCTCTTCGAAGCCGGGGATGAAGGAGTTGGAGCCCAGCACCAGCGGGTAATCTTCCGCCGCGCCGCCTTCAAATTCTTCGCCGTCGACGGAGCCTTTGAAGTCGATCACAACCTGATCGCCATCTTCGGCCTTGGCACCCTCTTCGCGGGCTTTGAAGTCCTGCGCGGTTTCGGCAAGGCTTGCCAGCGCTTCTTCGACAGCCGCGTCGTCAGCTTTGACCACCATCTTTTCCAGTTCGATCTTGCTCAGATCAACTTCGGGAATCTCAGGGAGTTTTTCGTAGGACATGGAGACTTCGACATCGTCGCCTTCTTTCCAGTCCTCATTGGTCATCTTGACCTCGGGCTGCATCGCGGGGCGGTCGCCGGTCTTCTCGAAGTGCTCGTTCATGGCGCCGTCGATGCTTTCCTGCATCGCTTCGCCCATGATCCGCTGGCCGAACTGCTTTTTCAGCAGCGCCATCGGCACCTTGCCCTTGCGGAAGCCCTTCATCTCGACTTCGGGCTGCGCTTCGGCCAGCTTCTCGTTGACCTTGGCTTCAAGCTCATCGGCGGTGACGGTGATGTTGTAACCGCGTTTCAGACCTTCGTTCAGCGTCTCGTTGACCTGCATGTGTGCTCCATAGGGTAAGGCCGCGCGGCGGGGGCGCGGGCGAAAATTTGTGTCCTTCTATGGGTGTTGAACCGCCTGCGCAAGGGGGTCCGCGGCCCATCGCGCCACTTCCGCAGAATTCGCCTCCACCCCCGCCGGACAACCCTGTGCCGGGTTACACCAAAAGCACGGCGACATAAGCCACATAGGCCAGCGCAAAGAGCGCCCCCTGCCCGCGTGTCACGCGCCCGCCAACGGCGCAGGCGATCAGCGCCACCGTGGCCCCCAGCATCACCCAGATGTCGAGCGCGGCGATCTGCGCAGCCACCCCCACCGGCTGGATCAGTGTGGTGATGCCCAGAACGCCGAGGATGTTGAAGATGTTGGAGCCGACCACGTTGCCCAATGCCACATCGCTCTGTCCGCGCCTTGCGGCGATGACCGATGTGACCAATTCCGGCATGGAGGTGCCAACGGCCACGATGGTCAGGCCGATCACCGCCTCGGACAGCCCCACGGCCTGCGCAAGCGCCACGGCGCCGGTGACCAGAAACCGCGCCGAAAGAATGGTCAGCAAAAGCCCCCCCAGCAGCCAGACGAGCGCCAGCCAAAACGGCGCTTGATCCGGCAGCGGTTCCATCGCCTCTGCCCCGCTTCGATCGCTGCGAAAGGTGTAAATCAGATAGGCCGCCAGCCCCACGAGCGCGACGCCCCCCGCCAGCCGATCCACCTGCCCCAGCAGCACGGCGCCAAGGCAAAGCAGGCTCGCCGCCAGCATGACCGTCCCGTCCCGCGCGAAACTACGTCCGGAGATGGCCACCGGGGCGATCACCGCCGCAAAGCCGAGAATCAGCAGGATATTCGCGATGTTCGATCCCACGACATTGCCAAGCGCGATGTCCGGCGCGCCCAGCAAAGCCGCCTGAACCGAGGTCACCAGTTCCGGGGCCGAGGTGCCAAAGCCCACCACCGTCAGCCCGATCACTAAGGGCGACAAGCCAACCCTCTGCGCCAGCGCCACGGCGCCGCGCACCAGATACTCACCACCGAGCACGAGCCCCAGCAGACCACCAAGGACAAACAGAATGTTCACGGGAAAAATCTCACCGGCCTCAGACCATCGGGCGTCGCGGAGACCGCGCAGACGCCCGATGTAAATGGGGATGGGCCGGAGGCATTCAAGGCCGCGCGGAAAATTCAGTCCCGCCGCGGCGGGGCGCTCACATGCCCAAGGCTTCTTTGTACATTTCCATCACCGCTTCTTCTTCGGCGATGTCGTCCTTGTCGCGCTTGCGCAGGGCGATCACCTTGCGCAGCACCTTGGTGTCGTAACCGCGCGATTTCGCTTCGGCCATCACCTCTTTTTGCTGTTCGGCAAGGTCTTTCTTCTCGGCGTCCAAACGCTCGATCCGCTCGACGAACTGGCGCAGCTCATTGGCGGTGACCCGGTAGGTCGCATCACCTTGGGATTCGACGACATCGGGATTGTTGCTGGTATCGCTCATGGGAAGTCCTCACGGAATGGCTGGCTCTGGCGGGTTTGACTACAGGCTGCACGCCCAGCCCGCAAGCGGGACTTGCCCCCCTTGGCGGTTTGGCGTAGCTCTGCCGCCATGGAAAGCGCAAACACATCTATTTTCGATCTCATGGTCTGGGGCGGCGCCGGTCTGTCCCTCTTGGGATTGCTCGGTCTGGGCTGGTGCATTATCAAGGTGAGCCGTGCAAAACGGGCGCAATTGGACGATGAGGCGATGCGCGTGGTGTTGCGCAAAGTCGTGCCGCTGAATATGGGCGCGCTGTTTCTGTCCGTGATCGGCCTGATGCTGGTAATCCTCGGGATTTCGCTGGGCTGATCGACGGGTTTGACCGGCCCGCTTCGGCGGTGCTGGACAGGGCCGCTGCATCTGCTTAAATCAGCTCATGGATATTCGCCAAATCACCCCCCGCTATTTCGTCGCCCCGCAGATCGAGCCCGGTGACATGGAAAGCCTGCGCGCCCAAGGCATCACCCGCATCCTGTGCAACCGCCCCGACGCGGAAGTGCCGCCCAGCCATCAGGCCGCCGCCATGCGCAGCGCGGCCGAGGCCGCGGGGATTGCCTTTGCCGAACAGCCGCTGACCCACCAGACCATGACCCCAGATGTCATCGCCAAGAACCGCGCCCTCGGCGTGGAAACCGATGACACCGTGCTGGCCTATTGCGCCTCGGGCACCCGCTCCACCATCGCTTGGGCCTTAGGCCAAGCCGGTGAGATGGACAGCGACGCGATCATCGAAGCGGCACGTCAAGGCGGATATGACCTTGAGAACATGCGCCCCATGCTGGGGCAAAGCTATACCTGAGGTCTCTGCCGGTCCCATTGGGGGCCGGTATTCTACGCCGCCGCGGTCAGGGCGCGGGCGGGCAGTTGCACACGGAAGGCCGTGCCGGGCACATCCCGCAGAAAGCTGATCTCTCCGCCCAAGCGGCACATGATTTCACGGCAGATGGCAAGGCCAAGCCCCGCGCCATCGCCTTCCCCCGTGATGCGCGAGAACTTCTCGAAAATCAGCGCCTCCGACCCTGCGTCGATCCCATGGCCGTTGTCGACGAAATCAATCACCAGCCCCTGCGCCGTCACCCGCGGCGTGATCACCAGTTGCGGGTTATCCGCAGCGCAGTATTTGCGGGCGTTGGTGACGAGGTTGATAAAGACCTGCACCAGCCGGTCGAGATCGCTGGTCAGCACAATATCCTCGGCCTGCGGATCGCGCAGCACCTTGAGCGGCCGCGTGGCCCCCGCCTGCGCCGTGGTCACCGCCAGTTCCAGCAGATCGCGCAGGTTGCCCTCGCGCTGGTTCAGCGTCACCTGCCCGTTTTCCAGCACCGAAAGGTCCAATAGATCGTCGAGCAGCCGCGTCAGACGGATCGTCTCGCTATGAATGATTGTGGCATAGCGGTTCTTGTCGGCGTCCGTGAGACCGGGCGCATCGCGCAAGATCTCGGAAAACGAGCGGATCGAGGTCATCGGCGTGCGCAATTCATGGCTGATCTGACTGAGGAAACTGTCCTTTTGCAGCGACAACTGCGTCAGCTTCTCATTCGCCGCGCGCAGCTGCGCTGCTGTCTCGGTCAACTCACGCGACTTGGCCTCCAACTGGCTGGAATACTCCAGCATCTGCGCGGATTCGTCGGCCACAGCCAGCAGGTCTTGGACCGAGACCGAGGCCCCGCCGACGATCTGCGCCACCATCGCATGGGCCGTGGCCGCCCCGACCGAGGCGGCCAACTCCCGCTCCAGCGCCTGCACGAATCGTGGTGTGGGCTCGGGCAGACGTTGCCCCTGCCCCTGCCGTTCTGCCTCGCGGGTGAAAAACGCCTGCGCCTCCGTTGCGCCCAAGATGCGCTGCGCCATGATCATCAGGTCTTCGCTGCCCGCGACCGAGGCCGTCCACCCCCGCGCCGGGCCAGAATGGTCAAAGACATTGACGAATTGCGCGCCCTGAAGCCGCTCCAACGGTGTGGGAAAGCTGAAGAGCGAGACGATCACGAAAACCAGCGTGTTGAGCGCGAGGCTCCAGACCACCGCATGCACCGTCGGGTCGATACCCACGATGCCGAAAAGCGCCTCGGGGCGCAGCCAAGCGAGCCCCCAAAGCCCCTGCTCCAAGGTCGCGCTCGACAGGGCCACATCCGCGCCAAAGCTGGGCAGCAGCATGGTAAAGACCCAAAGAACAAAGCCCGTGCCCAGCCCGCAAAGCGCACCGGTCCGCGTGGCCCCGCGCCAGAGCACGCCGCCCAGCATCGCGGGCAGAAACTGCGCCACCCCGCCGAAGGAAATCGTGCCAATCGCCGCCAGCGCCCCGCTGCCGCCCGAGGCGCGGTAATAGAGATAACCCAAGCCCACCACGCAGAAAATCGACAACCGCCGCGCAAGGATGACGATATTGCGCACATCCCCCGACTGCGTCGCCCCATCGCGGCGCAGCGCCAGCCAGATCGGCATGACGATATGGTTGCTCACCATGGTCGAGAGCGCCAGCGTGGCGACGATCACCATCGAGGTCGCCGATGAGAAACCGCCCAAGAAAGACAGCATTGCCAGCCCGTTCTGCCCTTGGCTGAGTGGCAGGCTCAGCACGAAAAGATCGGGGTTCGCGCCTTCGGGCATCAGGTCTAGCCCCACCACCGCGATGGGCACGACGAAAAGGCTCATCAGCATCAGGTACAGCGGGAAGGCCCAGCTTGCGATTTGCAACTGCCGCTCGTCGTCGTTCTCGACCACCATGACCTGAAACATGCGCGGCAGGCACAAAAGCGCGGCCCCCGAAAGCACGGTCAACGCGGCCCAACGGCTGCCCTGCACTTGCCATTGGCCGATGTCGGAGGCGTCGATCCGCGCCAAGGTCTCGCCCAAGCCCCCGGCCAGGCCCCAGATGACGTAGACCCCCACCGCCACCAGCGCCAAGAGCTTGACCACGGCCTCCACCGCGATGGCGATGACCACGCCGTGATGCCGTTCGTTTACGTTCAGGTTCCGGGTGCCGAAAAGCACGGTAAAGAGCGTCAGCCCCGCCGCGACCCAAAGCGCCGCCTGCCCCCGGTTGATCACATCGCCCCCCGCCTCGGCCAGCGGCACGTCGGCGGCGGCGAAGATCGACAGCGACAGGATAACCGATTGCAATTGCAGCGCGATATAGGGCGTCACACCGATCACGGCCATCACCGTCACGACGATCGCCAGCGTGTTGGACTTGCCATAGCGCGATGAAATCAGGTCCGCGATCGAGGTGACGCGATGGCTTCGCCCGATCCGCACCAAACGCCGCAGCCCCCACCACCAGCCGATCATCACCAGCGAAGGGCCGAGGTAGATGGTCACATATTCCAGCCCCGAGCGCGCCGCATATCCCACCGCGCCGTAAAAGGTCCAAGCGGTGCAATAGATCGACAAGGACAGCGTGTAGACCAGCGGCGAGCGCAGCAGCCAGCCGCCCTGCCCGCGCAGGGCCGCGCGTTCGGCGGCGAAGGCCACGATGAACAGCCCCGCCACATACATCAGGCAGACCGCCACCAACTGATTGAGCGATACCATCAGCGCGGCCCGTCCGGCTGTGCTGCATCCTCACCCGAGGCCACATCCCGGGTCCGCCGCCAGAGCGCCCATGTCCCCAAGATCAGCAACGCCCAGACCCCAAAGAGATAGCGCAGCGCCACGCTCATCGGGATGGTCGGCGCGGTGGGGTCTGGGCTGCCCGCTGGGACGGGCCAAAGCAGAGGCACCATCCACAGCATCAACCCCAGAAACGGCAACAGGCGCACCGCATCCATCATCCGCCGCTGACGGTAGCCGCGTTTTTCCAGAAAGATCGGCCTACGGGGCATGGCAGGTCAACTGGCGATCAGGTCGCGCACCGCGTCCAGCATCTCGGCATTTGAGAACGGCTTGGTCATGAAGCGGCTGACACCCGCCTTTTCGGCCATGGCGCGGTCCCGGCTTTGGCCCCTCGCGGTCAGCATCAGCACCGGCAACGCGCCGGTTTCGGGGTCACCCCGCAGCTCATCCAATATCTCGAAACCGCTCTTGCCCGGCAGCATCACGTCGAGCATGACCAGATCCGGCGATGCCTTGCGGATCACCTCCACCGCGCCTGACCCATTGGCCAAGGTCTCCACACGCCAACCCTCTTGGCTCAGCAAAAAGCGGATGGCCTCGGCGATATTCACCTCGTCCTCCACCAGAACTACGAGTTTGCTCATCGGCAAAAAGTCTCCCCCCTCGGTGTGCGGCCGCCCCGTCTTGCTGCGGGGTCTCGCGCACCGGGGCGAGCATGCATCGGTTTGCCAGCCCTGTCAAAAACTGCCTTCCGCGCGGCCTCAGATCCCCTCGCGCAGGATCGAAGGCTCGCGCCGCGCGCGGCATCCTTCGACCGGGCAAATGCGACAGGTCGCGCCCACGGGCTGCGCAGGCGCCGCCCCCGAGGGCACCGGCAAGAGCAGCATGACCGATTGGCTGAGCGGCGGCGTGTTATAGGCAGCGGCGGCCTGCACTTCGCAGGTGGCAATCGCCTCGAACTCCGCCTGCCCGCGCCCCATCTGCATGACGCGGGATTTCATCACCAGCCCCGGCTGCCCCTGCACCGCAAAGAGCGGCCAAAGCGGGCAGCAGGCGCCAAAGCGCGGCACGGTGAACCCCTCGATCGACTTGGCGAATGTCACGCTGCCAGAACGGTCACAGACCACCAGCCCCGCGCCGAGGTCAGGCAGTGACGCCAAGCGCCGCAGCACCCGGCCCATCGGCTGGTCGAGTGCCTGCGCCAATTCGGCAGGATCGTGACCCATCTCCCCCGTCGCCCGCTCCAGCCGCGCCAAAGGCAGCGCCGCCGCATCGCGGGCGATCTGTTGCAACACCCCCGTCGCGATATGCCGCGCGGCCTTGGTCTTAAGCGTATCGGCCTGTTCGACCAGCGCCGCAATCGCCGCCTGCGGGGCGCGCGCCTCTTCCAAAGGATCGAAACGGTAGTCATGCGCGGCGAGGAAGCTCTCAACCTCGGCCTGTGGCGAATGGGCGACCTCGCGGGTCTCGGCGGCATTGTCGAAATAGGTCACCAGCGCCTGCGCACTGTCGGACAGGCGGCGGCTGTCTTGGTGGATATTGGCGTGAAACCGATCGCGCCATTCCGCTTGCAAACTGTCCGTTTCGGCCAGAATCGCCGCGGTGGAACGGATCGCCGCGGCTGTGCTGAGCAATTCATGCATGGAGGTGGCAAGCTGCGGGTCATGGGCCAGCCGGTCTGACAACGCCTCGACCGTCTGCTCCAATGCCGCGATGCGGCGCTGGCTGTTGGCCAGCACCTTGGCCCAGCCCGGAAACCGCCCCGCGAATTCATCCGCCCGGTCGCTCTCTGGCCCGGTTAGCACCGCATCCTCTGCCGCCTCGCGCAGGGTGGCAATCAGCGCGGCTTCGGCCCCTTCGGTCAACGCCTGCGGCTCGACCCCAAGCGCATGGGCAATATTGAGCAAGAGCTTGCCGCCGATTCTGCGCCGATTGTGTTCGATGAGGTTAAGATAGCTGGCCGAGATGCCGCTTTGCTGCGCAAGCTCCGCCTGTTTCAGCCCCGCCATCACGCGCCGCTCACGGATGCGGCTGCCGGTCAGCCCCTCACGCATGGGACGGCCCCGCGTGATTTTTCGCCCGTTGTTTCAAGGTCTTTCTGCGCCGCAATATCATATTCTTTACAGGCCCACCGATGCGATTGCGAATATATTTACAAAAAAATCGTTTCGATCAAGCGCCTTATTGATCGGTTTTCATTTTCCGCGCCATAGTTTCTTTGCACTATTGCGTGTTGTGGCATCGGGGGGAGGTTCCGCTGCTGCGACTTACAAAAATGGGAGGACTTCATGTCGTTTACGAAACTGACACGCCGCGGGCTGATCCAGACCGGCGCGGTTGCCGGTGCAGGGTTGGCGCTGCCGACCTATCTGCGCGCGGAAAATCACGCGGGCTTCACCAATGCCCCCACGGGCAGCACCGTGACGCTTGGCTTCAACGTGCCCCAGACCGGCCCCTATGCCGAAGAAGGTCTGGATGAGCTGCGCGCGCAGGAGCTTGCGGTCGAACACCTCAATGGCGGGGGCGACGGCGGCATGATGAACACCTTCAGCTCCAAGGCGCTGAAAGGAAACGGCATTCTGGGCAAAAAGGTCGAATATGTCACCGGCGACACCCAGACGAAATCCGACGCGGCCCGCGCCAGCGCCAAATCGATGATCGAAAAAGACGGCGCGGTGATGATCAACGGCGGCTCGTCCTCGGGCGTGGCCGTGGCGGTGCAAGACCTCTGCCAATCGGCGGGCGTGATCTTTATGGCGGGTCTCACCCATGCCAATGACACCACCGGCAAGGACCGCAAGGCCAATGGATTCCGGCATTTCTTCAACGCCTATATGTCCGCCGCCGCGCTCGCCCCAGTGCTCAAGAACGCCTATGGCTCTGAGCGTCGCGCCTATCACCTGACCGCGGATTACAACTGGGGCTGGACCCAGCAAGAATCCATCGCCGCCGCGACCGAGGCGATGGGCTGGGAGACCGTGGAGAACGTGCTGACGCCGCTCGCCTCGACCGATTTCTCCTCCTATATCGCGCCGGTGCTGAACTCGGGCGCCGATGTGCTGGTGCTGAACCACTACGGCGGCAACATGGTGAACTCGCTCACCAATGCAGTGCAGTTCGGCCTGCTCGACAAACAGGTCAACGGCAAGAAGTTCGAGATCGTCGTGCCGCTCTACTCCGAGCTGATGGCCGCCGGTGCCGGGGCCAACGTGCAGGGCGTGATCGGCTCGATGAACTGGAACTGGCAGCTGCAAGACGAAGGGTCCAAGGCCTTTACCAAATCCTTTGGTGAGAAATATGGCCGTCCGCCGTCGAACTCCGCGCATACCTGCTACGTGCAGACCCTGCTCTATGCCGATGCGGTGGAACGGGCGGGCTCGTTCAACCCCTGCGCCGTGGTCGAGGCGCTTGAGGGCTATGAGTTTGACGGGCTGGGCAACGGGCCGACACTCTACCGCGCCGACGATCACCAGTGCTTCAAAGACGTGCTCGTGATGAAGGGGGCAGAGAACCCGACCAGCGAATACGACACGCTTGAGATCGTCGAACAGACGCCCCGGGCACAGGTCGAATATGCCCCTGATCACCCGATGTTCGCGGGCGGTGATCTGGGCAAATGCAACCCCGGCGCCTGATCCGCTGACATCAGATGGCGCGCGGGCCTGATCCTGCGCGCCCTTTTTATCGCTGCAAGCGGCCAAGCCGCTTGTAAACGCTTCCCTTACAGGTGGGGACCATGGACGCAATCCTTCTGCAAATACTCAACGGCCTCGACAAAGGCTCGGCCTATGCGCTGATCGCGCTCGGGCTGACACTGATCTTCGGCACCCTTGGCGTGGTCAACTTCGCCCATGGGGCGCTCTTCATGATCGGGGCCTTCTGTTCGGTCACGCTGCAACGCATTCTGACGCTCAGCGTCGAGACCATCGACGAGACCAAGAAGGATTTCCTCGGCAATCCGCTGAAGGTCAAAACCCCCTATGTCGAACAGTGGTTCGGGCCGGAAACGGGACAGGCGATCATTGATTGGTCGGTGCCGCTGGCGATCCTCTTTGCGATCCCGGTGATGCTGCTTATCGGCTTCATCATGGAACGCGGGCTGATCAAACATTTCTACAAGCGCCCCCATGCGGATCAGATCCTCGTGACCTTCGGCCTCGCCATCGTTTTGCAGGAAGTCGTCAAATATTTCTACGGCGCCAACCCAATCCCCACACCCGCGCCCGAGGCCTTTGTCGGCAGCTTCGATTTCGCGCCGCTCTTGGGCTTGGACACGTCTTTGGCCTACCCCTATTGGCGCTTGGTCTATTTTGGCTTTTCCACACTCATCATCGCCGCTGTCTTTGCCTTTCTACAATTCACCACCTTCGGCATGGTGGTCCGCGCAGGCATGGCGGATCGTGAGACCGTGGGCCTTCTGGGCATCGACATCGACCGCCGCTTTACCATCATGTTCGGCATTGCTGCCGCCGTGGCGGGGCTTGCGGGCGTGATGTATGCGCCGATCAACTCGCCCAATTATCACATGGGCATGGACTTTCTGGTGCTGAGCTTTGTCGTCGTCGTGGTCGGTGGCATGGGCTCGCTGCCGGGCGCGGTGCTGGCGGGGTTCCTTTTGGGCATCCTCGAAAGCCTCGCTTCCATGAATGAAATCAAAAGCATCATCTACGGTATCGACCAGATCATCATCTACGTCGTTGCCATCGTGATCCTGCTGGTCCGCCCGCGCGGTCTGATGGGACGCCGCGGCGTGATGGAGGAATAAGACATGTTCGGACTGGAAAAACGCGATACGCTTCTCTTGGGGGTCGTGATCGTTCTCACGCTCTTCGCCCCCTTCATCCTTAACCCCTTTCCCGCAGATTCGGGGCTTGCACAGTTCAACGCGGGCTACCCCGACTTGATGCAACGCTTTGTGATCTTTGGCATCTTCGCCATCGGGTTCAACATCCTCTTCGGGCTGACCGGCTATCTCTCCTTTGGCCATGCGGCCTTTCTGGGGGTCGGTTCCTACTCTGCTGTCTGGATGTTCAAACTGCTCAGCTACAACGTCGTGCCCGCGCTGGTGCTGGCCGTTATCATGGCGGGGCTGTTCTCGGCACTGATCGGCTACATCAGCCTGCGGCGCTCGGGCATTTACTTTTCGATCCTGACGCTAGCCTTCGCGCAGATGTCCTTCAACCTCGCCTATTCGGTGCTGACGCCGATCACCAACGGTGAGACGGGGTTGCAGATCTACACCTCCGATCCGCAGTACCTCCAATCCGTCGACGCGCCTTCGTTTCCGAATCTCTTCGGGGCGGCGATGAACTCCTCGACGACGCTGTTCTTCGGCGGTTGGACCTTCACCTTCTCAGTCGGCTACTATTTCTGCGCGGTCTTCCTGATCCTCGCCTTCTATCTGGCGATCCGCATCTTCCGCTCGCCCTTTGGCATGATGCTGCGGGCGGTGAAATCGAACCAGCAGCGGATGAATTACACCGGGTTGAACACGCGGCCCTACACGCTGGCGGCCTTTGTCATCTCGGGCATGTATGCCGGGCTTGCGGGCGGTCTGCTGGCGGCGATGGACCCGCTGGCGGGGGCCGAGCGGATGCAGTGGACTGCATCGGGCGAAGTGGTGCTAATGACGATCCTTGGCGGCGCGGGCACCTTGATCGGGCCGGTGCTGGGCGCAGGCTTCATCAAGTATTTCGAGAACATCTTTGCCAAGATCAACGACAACGTGCTGCACGGCTGGTTCGCCTTCATGCCCGACGGGATCGAAGACGCGATGGTCGCGATCATCCACCCCTTCGTCGGAAAGGGCTGGCACCTGACGCTTGGCCTTCTGTTCATGCTGGTCGTGATCTTCCTGCCCGGTGGGCTGGTCGAGGGCGGGCAACGTCTGGGCCGGGTCTTCCGCCGCCGGGACAAGAACGCAGGCTCGGTCGAGGCCGACGCCGCCCAACAGCGCAGCGAAGCCGCGGAATAGGAGAGACATCATGGCCATTCTCGAAGTCAAAAATGTCGGCAAGCGCTTTGGCGGGTTGCAGGCGCTGAGCGATGTGAACCTCAGCGTGGCGGAGAACTCCGTCCACGCCATCATCGGCCCCAATGGGGCAGGCAAATCCACCCTGCTGAACTGTCTGGTGGGCAAGCTCATCCCCGATACCGGCTCTGTCATGTTCGACGGGCAGTCTGTGCTGGGCCGCAAACCCTATGAGATCAACCAGATGGGCATTTCCCGCGTGTTCCAAACGCCCGAGATCTTTGGTGATCTGACGGTGATGGAAAACATGCTGATCCCCTGCCTTGCCAAACGCGACGGGGCCTTTCAGCTCAACGGCTGGTCCCGCGTCGTGGGCCAGCAGGACATGATCGACAAGGCCGAGGAAATGCTGCGCGACATGCGTATGATCGACAAACGGCACATGCCCGCAGCCTCCATGTCCCGCGGGGACAAACGGCGGTTGGAGATCGCCATGTGTCTCGCCCAAGACCCCCGTCTGCTGCTCTTGGACGAACCGACCGCCGGAATGGCGCGGGCCGATACCAATAACACCATCGACCTGCTAAAACAGATCAAGGACGAGCGCGACATCACCATCGCCATCATCGAACACGACATGCATGTCGTTTTTTCACTCGCCGAGCGGATTACCGTGCTGGCCCAAGGCACGCCGCTGGTCGAAGACACGCCCGACCGGATCAAGGGCCACCCCAAGGTGCGCGAAGCCTATCTCGGCGAAAGCCAAGACGCCGCCTGACCCCCTCCCTTTGCCGCAGATCTAGGACAGCATATGACCACCAGCACGCTCGACAAAAACGCCAACCACGCCCAAACCGCCCCCGCCTTCCTCTCGGTCTGGGACATTCACGCCTATTACGGCGAAAGCTACATCGTGCAGGGGGTGAGCTTTAACGTCCATGAAGGGGAGATTCTCGCCCTGCTGGGCCGCAACGGGGCGGGCAAAACCTCGACCCTGCGGGCCATCGCGCGGGTGAGCGACCCAGAGTTGAAACGCGGCGAGGTTTGGCTCGACCATCAGCCGCTGCATAATATGGCCAGCCACCAAGCCTCTGCCGCGGGGCTGGCGCTGGTGCCCGAGGATCGGCGCATCATTTCCGGCCTCACGGTCGAAGAGAACCTCAAACTCGCCCAGATCGCCCCGCCCATCGGCTGGTCGCTCGACCGGCTCTATGACCTCTTCCCCCGCCTGCGCGAGCGGCGCCATCAAGAGGGGGTGACCCTCTCCGGCGGGGAGCAGCAGATGCTTGCCATCGCCCGCGCTTTGGCTCGTGACATCAAGGTGTTGCTGCTCGATGAGCCCTACGAAGGGCTGGCGCCGGTGATCGTGGATGAGATCGAAAAGACGCTGGGGCTGATCAAGGCGCAGGGCATCACCACGATTCTGGTCGAACAAAACGCGGTGCGGGCGCTGAAGCTGGCCGACCGGGCGGTGATCCTAGACACCGGCGGCGTGGTCTTTGACGGCACCGCCGCCGAGGTGCTGGACAACGCGGAACTGCGCGCGGAATACCTCGCGATCTGACCTAAGGTCACTCATGTCCGGCGCGCGCGGCTGAGGCCCCGCCTTTTTCTCGCGCCCCGGACTGCTTTGCGCGACAAAAAACCGATCCTACCCCCTAGACAACAGTTGGCTTTTCATGGCTTTGCCCATGCCCTATAAGCGTGCCAATCAATCGCGCAGCGACGGGCCGCAGGCCTGCCGAAATCTTCGAGGATCCAATGACAAACAACACCCATGACGCTGACGTGGCCTTCATCAAGGCCCTCGCCGAGCTGCTGAATGAAAACGACCTGACCGAGCTTCAGGTGAAACGCGACTACGCCGAGGACGACAGCCTGAACGTGCGCGTCAGCCGCAAGCCCCCGCAGCAGGTCATGGCCGCCCCCCAGCAGCAGTACCAAGCCGCCCCGGCGCCCGCCGCCGCATCGGCGCCCGCCGCTGCCGCCCCCGCCGCTTCCGCACCTGCCCCTGCCGCAGACGCCGATCCTGCAGATCACCCCGGCGCCGTGACCTCGCCCATGGTCGGCACCGTCTATCTGCAAGCCGAGCCGGGCGCGCCCGCCTTCATCTCCGTCGGGGCCTCGGTCTCCGAAGGTGACACGCTTCTGATCGTCGAGGCGATGAAGACCATGAACCACATCCCCGCCCCCCGCGCCGGCACCGTCAAACGCATCCTCGTCGGCGACGGCGATGCCGTGGAATTCGGCGCGCCGCTGGTCATCCTGGAATAAGGGCCGGACATGTTCAGCAAAATCCTAGTCGCCAACCGGGGAGAGATCGCGCTGCGCGTCATCCGCGCGGCCCGCGAGATGGGCATCCAGACCGTCGCGGTGCATTCCACCGCCGACAGTGACGCGATGCACGTGCGCATGGCCGACGAATCCGTCTGCATCGGCCCGCCCTCCTCGACCCAATCCTACCTCTCGATCCCCGCCATCATCGCGGCCTGCGAGATCACCGGCGCCGAGGCGATCCACCCCGGCTACGGCTTCCTGTCCGAGAACGCGAATTTCGTGCAGGTGATCGAAGATCACGGGCTCACCTTCATCGGCCCCACCGCCGAGCATATCCGCGTCATGGGCGACAAGATCACCGCCAAAGACACGATGAAAAAGCTCGGCGTGCCCTGCGTGCCCGGCTCCGACGGCGGGGTCACCTCGCTGGAAGAAGCCAAGCGCATCGGTGAGGAGATCGGCTATCCGGTCATCATCAAGGCCACCGCCGGTGGCGGCGGCAAGGGCATGAAAGTGGCCCAGACCGCCAAGGACATGGAAAAGGCCTTCCAGACCGCCCGCGCCGAGGGCAAATCGAACTTCGGCAACGACGAAGTCTATATCGAGAAATACCTCACCACGCCGCGCCACATCGAGATTCAGGTCTTTGGTGACGGCAAGGGCAATGCCGTGCATCTGGGCGAGCGCGACTGCTCGCTGCAGCGCCGCCACCAGAAGGTGTTTGAGGAGGCCCCCGGCCCCTCCATCACCGAGGAAGAGCGTGCGCGCATCGGCAAGGTCTGTGCCGACGCCGTGGCCAACATCAACTACATCGGCGCGGGCACCATCGAGTTCCTCTACGAGAACGGCGAGTTCTATTTCATCGAAATGAACACCCGCCTGCAGGTGGAACACCCGGTGACCGAGGCGATCTTTGGTGTCGATCTGGTGCGCGAGCAGATTCGCGTGGCCGAAGGGCTGCCGATGTCCTTCACGCAGGATGATCTGCAGATCAATGGCCATGCCATCGAGGTGCGCATCAACGCCGAGAAACTGCCGAACTTCTCGCCCTGCCCGGGCAAGATCACGCAGTATCACGCCCCCGGCGGTCTTGGCGTGCGGATGGATTCGGCGCTCTACGACGGCTATTCGATCCCGCCGTTCTACGACAGCCTAATCGGCAAGCTCATCGTGCACGGTCGCGACCGGCCCGAGGCGCTCGCGCGTCTAGACCGCGCTTTGGGCGAGTTGATCGTGGACGGGGTCGACACCACCGTGCCGCTGTTCCACGCCCTGCTGGCCGAAGAAGACATCCAATCGGGCGGCTACAACATCCACTGGCTTGAGCATTGGCTGGAAACCAACCTCGGCGACGGCTGACATGACATGTCGGATCTGACGCCAGAGATCCTGCTCCACGGCTATTCCATCGGGATTTTCCCCATGGCGGAACACCGCGACGACCCGGAAATTTTCTGGGTCGATCCGCGGCGCCGTGGGGTGATGCCGCTCAACGGTTTCCACATCTCGCGCTCTCTGGCCCGCGCCATTCGGCGCAGCACGTTCCACCACACGATCAACCGTGATTTTCAAGCTGTCGTCGCCGGTTGTGCCGACCGCGAAGACACATGGATCAATGCCGAGATCACCGCGCTCTACACTGCGTTGCACCGCGCGGGCTATGCCCATTCGCTTGAGGTTTGGGACGGTGACGCGTTGGTGGGCGGTGTCTATGGCGTCACGCTGGGCCGGGCGTTTTTCGGCGAGAGCATGTTTTCGCGCCGGACCAATGCGTCAAAAATGGCGCTGGCAGCGCTGGTGGATCGGCTGCGCCGCGCGGGGTTCACCCTGTTCGATACGCAGTTTCTGACCGATCACCTCGCCTCTCTCGGGGCGGTGGAGATTTCGCGGGCAGAATATCACGCGCAGCTCGATGTGGCGAAACGCGGCAATGCGCGGTTCAGCGCGCCTAAGTTGGACAGTCTTCAGGACGTGCTGCAGCGCATGACCCAGATGTCATAGCGGAAATGCTCCAGCGCGTGCAGCGCGGGGGCCGAGGCGATCATCCAACCGGAAAACAAGGCGCTGTCGCTGCCCTCTTCGGTGATCTCAAGCGCGGCATAGGCATTGGCCGCCGGATCCCCCGCCGGATAGCGGCAATCGACCATGGTGATCTGCAAATTGCCCAAGGTCAGCCGGTCGCCCTTGGTGATCTCCAGATCGGTCGTATCGCCCGAAATCTTGTCTAAGGCACGCAACACGCCACCCGAGGCGCTGGCGACCTGCCCCCCCTCTTGAGCGTGAAGCGGCGCGGCCAGCAAAAGCGCGGCCAAGAGAAGCTTTTTCATGGGTACACCCGGATTGCGTGAGCTTTGGGGCCGCGCGAAAGGCGCGGCCAACCGATCATTCAGGCTGCCAGGCCTCGTAATCCTTACGTTCGATAGGTTCGGCGCGGCGCAGCGACCCGGCGGGCGCATAGGCCATGGCGGTGCCGGTGCGATTCTCCACATGGGCCTTTTCCCATGGCTTATGCGCCAGCGGCTTGTCGGTCGGCGGCTCGTCCCATGTGCGGTGCAGCCAGCCATGCCAATCGGGGCTCACGCGGCTCGCCTCGGCCTCACCGTTGAAAATGACCCAGCGTTTGCTGTCGTCGGCGTTGCGGTAATAGACGTTGCCCTGCGCGTCTTCGCCCACCTTGCTGCCCTTGCGCCAAGTGAAAAGCTGGGTGTTCAGCGTCTGGCCGTTCCACCATGTGACACTGCGCAGAAGTGAATTGAGAATGCCCATTGAGGTCTCCGTTCCTGTTGCCCGTTATATGCACCATGGAGGCTTTGGCGTCCAGCCTCACCGCGCAGGAGGTTCCACGCGCGGCAGGATTCGCCGCCGAAAATCAGCCATCTGCCGCCGCGCGCAAAAGGGCCGTGCATTCGATCTCAATCCGGTATTTCGGGTCGATCAGCCCGCATTCGATCATCGTCGCCGCGGGCGGATGCGCGCCGAAGGCCGAGCGTAGAAGCGGCCAGCAAGCTTCGAACTCCGCCGCGTCGGTTAGCATATAGGTGACGCGCACCACATGGGCGAAATCACTTCCTGCCTCGGCCAAGGCCGCCTTGATCGTTGCCAGTGCCGCCGCGCATTGCGCCGTCACCTCTGCCCCCTCACCCACGGTGCCGGAGACATGGACCATGCCCCCCGCCACCACAGCGCGGCTGTAGCCGATCTTACCCTCATAGATGCCGCCAGATGAAATGCGCTGCATAAAGCCCTCTCCCGAAACGCAAAAGGGCGGACCAGATGGCCCGCCCCTATGACTTTGCCTTACGCGCTTAGCCCGCGCTGGCTGGTTCTTTGCTTTCGCTGTCGGCGTGGATCATCAGCGGCTTGGCCTCCGATGTGACGGCCTCCTCGTTGACGACCACTTCGCTCACCGTCTCCAGCCCCGGCAGTTCGAACATCGTGTCGAGCAGGATGTCTTCGAGGATGGAGCGCAGACCGCGAGCGCCGGTCTTCCGCTCGATCGCGCGTTTGGCGATGGCTTGCAGCGCGTCATCGGTGAAGGTCAGCTGCGTGTCCTCCAATTCGAACAGACGCTGGTACTGTTTGACCAGAGCGTTCTTCGGCTCGGTCAGGATGGTGACCAGAGCGTCCTCATCCAGATCTTCGAGTGTTGCCAGAACCGGCAGACGGCCCACGAATTCCGGGATCAGACCGAACTTCAGCAGGTCTTCGGGCTCAAGATCGGTGAAAATCTCACCAATGCCGCGAGCGTCATTGTCACGCACGTCGGCGCCAAAGCCCATGGCAGAGCCTTTGCCACGCTGCGCGATGATCTTGTCGAGACCGGCAAACGCACCGCCGCAGATGAAGAGGATGTTCGTGGTGTCCACCTGCAGGAACTCCTGCTGCGGATGCTTGCGCCCGCCCTGCGGCGGCACGGAGGCCACGGTGCCTTCCATCAGCTTCAGCAGCGCCTGCTGCACGCCCTCGCCCGACACGTCGCGGGTGATCGAGGGATTTTCAGACTTGCGGGTGATCTTGTCGACCTCGTCGATATAGACGATGCCGCGCTGCGCGCGCTCGACGTTGTATTCCGACGCCTGCAACAGCTTGAGAATGATGTTCTCCACATCCTCGCCCACATAGCCGGCCTCGGTCAGCGTGGTCGCATCGGCCATGGTGAAGGGCACATCGAGGATGCGCGCCAGCGTCTGCGCCAGCAACGTCTTGCCGCAGCCAGTGGGGCCGATCAGCAGGATGTTGGATTTCGCCAGTTCTATATCGCCGCCCTTCTGGGCGTGGTTCAACCGTTTGTAGTGGTTGTGGACCGCCACCGAGAGCACGCGCTTGGCCATCGCCTGACCGATCACATAGTCGTCCAACACGCCGCAGATGTCGCGGGGCGTGGGCACGCCATCGGTCGCCTTGAGGCCCGAGGCTTTGGTCTCTTCTCGGATGATATCCATGCACAGCTCGACGCATTCGTCGCAGATGAACACGGTCGGCCCCGCAATCAGCTTGCGCACCTCGTGCTGGCTCTTGCCGCAGAAGCTACAGTAGAGCGTATTTTTGCTGTCGTTGCCGGAATTATTCGCCATCTCAAACCTTTCAGGTCTGTCGTGTATGTCCGCCCCGGTCTTGGGGCCGCGAGATTTGGCCTCAAGCTTAGGCCAGTGACCCCGGCGCTACAATCGCAAAATATGCAGCGCCGGGCCCCTTCGATTACTTGTCTTTCTTGTCCTTGCCACCGGCGGCAGCCTCATCGGCCTTGCCACGGCTTTCGACGATTTCATCGAGATGGCCCCATTCCTTGGCTTCCTCGGGCGTCATCCACAGATCACGGTCGAGCGCTTTTTGAACGGTTTCCAGCGGCTGGCCGGAGTGTTTGACATAGAGCTGATACATCCGCTCACGGGTGCGCTCGATGTGCCGCGCCGAGATCAGGATATCTTCGGCCATGCCCTGCGAGCCGCCGGAGGGCTGGTGGATCATCACTTCGGCATTGGGCAGCGCGAAACGCATGCCCTTTTCGCCGCCGATCGCGATGACCGACCCCATGGAGGCCGCCATTCCGCAGATCAGGGTGGAGACCTTGGGCTTGATGTATTGCATCGTGTCGTAAATCGACAGGCCCGCCGTCACCTCGCCACCGGGCGAGTTGATGTACATGCTGATTTCCTTGGAGGGGTTCTCTGCCTCAAGGTGCAACAGCTGGGCGACGACCAGATGGCTCATCCCGCTGTGGATCGGACCGTTGACGAAGATGATCCGCTCTTTCAGCAGACGCGAGAAGATGTCGTAGGACCGCTCGCCCCGGCTGGTTTGCTCAACCACCATCGGGACAAGCGTGTTCATATAGGTGTTGATCGGATCGTTCATGCGTGCCTGCCTCAGTTCCTGTTCGCGGGACCATACCCGCAAAACTGTTACCCAGAGATTAGTCCCCCCGGTATGGGGGTTCAAGGGGGGCAGGCACGACAGTCTGCGCTAATCGCGCCGATCACTCCGACGCGTCGCGCAGGTAGGCGATCAACGCGTCGATATCCTCGGGCTTGCGGACACCCCGGAACGACATTTTAGTGCCGTTCATGAAGCCCTTAGGGTCCGCCAGAAAGGCGCTCAACTCATCGTGAGACCAGACCAACCCCTCCGCCGCTGCGGCCTGCATGGCTTTGGAGTAGCGAAAGCCGTCAACCGCACCCGCCGGGCCATCCACGATGCCGTTCAGCATCGGGCCGACACGGTTCTTCGCCTTGGCGCCGATCTGGTGGCAGGATTTGCATTTGCGAAACGCCTTCTCCCCGGCCTTGATCAGCGCGGGATCGGCGGCGGGGGCTTTGGCCACCTCGACCGGCGCGGGGGTCTCTTCGGGGGCAGGCTCCGCCGCGGCTTTGCTCTCTTCGGCCTTAGCCTCTTCGGCTGCGGCCTTGGCGGCGGTCTCCTCGGGCGTCACGTCCAGCACGGCGGCGCGCATGGTGATCTCGACCGAGGGTTTGCAATCGCTCATGCAGGGCTCTTGCTTGAAGGACGCAAACTCGACCTCCGCCCGGTCATCGGGTTTAAAGGCCGCCTCATTCGGCAGGCGCAGCTCGGCGAAATTCTCTGACGAGAGCACGAAATCCTCATCCACCTCGTCATTGAGATAGAGCAGATAGGCGGTGATCGCATAGACCTCGTCATCGCTCAGCGACTGCGCATCGCCGAAGGGCATCGCCCGGTTCACATAGTCGTAAACCGTTGAAAGGTATGGCCAATAGCTGCCGATCGTCTTGACGGGGCGCATGTCGGTCAGGCTGCCCTGCCCACCCGCGAGGACCGGCCAACGGCCCGTGCCCTCGCCAAAGACGCCGTGGCAGGAGGCGCATTTCGCGGTGTAAATCTCATCCCCGGTCATCACGTCGCCACGGCCCTCGGGCAGACCTGTGCCGTCAGGGCGCACGTCGATGTCCCACAGCGCCACTTCCTCGGGGGTGGCGGCGCGGCCAAGGCCCAAAGGCTCGGCGGCCAGCGGGCTTGCCAGCGCGGTGGTCAGGAGGGCAGCTTTAAGAAATTTCGACATTTTCGGCCTTTCCGTCTGCATCGACCGCCCAGGTCTGGATGCCGTTATTGTGGTAGATCGAATTCTCGCCGCGCACTTCGCGCAGCGCATCCTTGGTGGGCTGGACGTAGCCGGTGCTGTCATGCGCGCGGCTTTGCAGCAGCAGGGGTTTGCCGTCCCATTCGAAGTCAAAGTAGAAGCGGTGCAGCGCCTTGGGCGTGCTCGGCCCGTCCATCCGCGCCTGATGCCACGTGATGCCACCGTCGAGCGTCACATCCACGCGCGGGATCGTGCCGCGGCCCGACCACGCGAGGCCGGTCAGAACGGTCGGCCCCGGGCCATGGGTGATCGGCGCCTGCGGGCTGGGGCTGGTGATGACTGATTTCGCGTCCATCTCCCAGGTAAAGCGCCGCGCGACGCCGTCGGCCATGAGGTCGGTGTATTTGCTGGTCTCCTCGCGGTGGTGCCAAGGCTGGTCGCCGACTTCGAGCCGGCGCAGCCATTTAACCCACATGTTGCCCTCCCAGCCGGGCACCACGAGGCGCACCGGGTAGCCCTGTTCGGGGCGCAGCGCTTCACCGTTCATCTTGAAGGCCACGAGGCAATCGTCGAGCGCCTTTTCCATCGGGATCGACCGGCTCATCGCCGCGGCATCGGCGCCCTCGGCCAGAAGCCATTTGCCCTCGGGCTTCACGCCGGCCTCTTCCAACACCAGCCGCAGCGGCACGCCGGTATACATCACGTTGTGGATCATGCCGTGGGTGAACTGCACGCCGTTCAGCTGCGATCCGCGCCACTCCATGCCCGAATTCGCCGCGCATTCGAGGAAATAGACGTGGTTTTCGCGCGGGAAGCGGTGCAGGTCTTCCATCGTCAACACCAAAGGCTTTTCGACCAGACCGTTGATCATCAGCCGGTGCTGCGCCGGGTCGACCTTGGCGACGCCGGAATGGTGCCGCTCGAAACACAGGCCGTTGGGGGTGATCGTCCCGTCAAGGTCATGCAGCGGGGTAAAGTTGATCGAACTTACCGGATCGGCGGTCAGCCATTCCACCGTGCGCCGCTTTACATCCGCCTCATACGGCGAAGGCATCCCGTAAGGCGCGACGTCGACGCCGTCGCCCAGTTCCTGCATCCATGGATGGATCGCGATGCCCGGATCGGTCTGCGCGGCACTGGCTTGCCCTGCCAGCGTCCCCGCGGCCGCCGCCCCTGCCCCCGTCAGAAAGGCACGGCGCGATGGCCCCTTGTGGTTCTCTTCTGTCATGTCGTGGCCCTCACATATTCAAATTCATTTTATTGAATTTGTATCTATGTGAGAACCCCTATTCTCATTTTCCTTACTTTGGCAGAACGATTTTCACTGGGGTCCGGGCGCCTTCGCCCACGGTGTTCAGTTTCGAGATATGGCTTTCCACCACGTCCCAGATCGGCGGGCCTTCGGTGCCCTCGTTGACGGAGGCCCAACCGGCCACGACATAGCTGCGCTGCGGGTCGATGGGCTCGCCGGTGCTGAGCAAAGTCATCTCGCTAATCCGCTCGCCCTGCGGCTTGGCGATGTCCATCTTGAAGCCCATGCCCCCGACGCGCACCATGTCCCCGCCCTGCTGGTAATAGGGATCGGGGTTGAACAGGTTGTCGCCCACGTCCTCCAGCACGACTTTCAGGAATTCGCCCGTCATTTCCGTGCGGTAGGCATTGGGATAGGTCATTGAGGTGACGTTGAAGATATCCTCGCGCGTAATGTCCTGACCGGGCAAGATCGACGGCCCCCAACGCACCCCGGGGCTGAGCGCGATCTCGGCGTCGCGCTCGCTCAGCAGCGCGTCGCAGATGAGGTCATCCCACGTCCCGTTGAAATTGCCGCGGCGGTAGAGCAGCGCATCCGACTGCCCCACCACATGGGTCAGATCCTCAAGGAAGGGCGCGCGCTGTGCGTCGATCAGCTTTGCCACCTCGGCATCGGGCGTGATGAGATCTGAGAAGATCGGGATCAGCTTGTGCCGGATGCCCATCATCTTGCCGTCGCGCACGTCCAGATCGACGCGAGAGACGAATTTCCCGTTCGAGCCGGAGGCGATGATATGCGTCTCGCCCACCAGCACCGGTTCGGGCAGCGCGTCATGGGTGTGGCCCGAGAGGATCACGTCGATCCCTTTGACGATCCCGGCCATCTTCTTGTCGACGTCGAAACCGTTGTGGCTCAGACAGACGACCAGTTCGGCGCCCTTGCTGCGCACCTCGTCGACCATCTGCTGCATATGCTCGTCGCGGATGCCAAAGGAGTATTCGGGGAACATCCAGCCGGGGTTGGCGATGGGCATATAAGGAAAGGCCTGCCCGATGACGGCGATCTTCACGCCGCCGCGCTCGAAAAATTCGTACGGCTTGAACAGCTCCGCCGGCTCATCCCATTCACGGTCAAAAATGTTCTGGCCGAGGGCGGCAAAGGGCAGCCCTTCGACGATCTCCTGTACCCGCTCGGAGCCCAGCGTGAACTCCCAGTGGAAGGTCATCGCATCGGGCTTCAGCGCGTTCATCACGTTAACCATGTCCTGCCCTTCGGTCTTGAGACAGGTCATCGAGCCGTGCCATGTATCGCCGCCATCCAAGAGCAGCGCGTCGGGACGGTCGGCGCGGATGGCGTTCAGCACGGTGGCCACGCGGTCGAGCCCGCCGACCTTCCCGTAGGCCTGTGCTTGGGCCACGAAATCGTCGTAGGTCAGGGCATAATCCAACGGCGTGCCGCCGCCGATGCCGTAGCGGACGCGGAAATCCTCGCCGGTGATATGGGGCACCTTGCCGCGGTTCTCGCCCACGCCGATGTTCACAGACGGTTCGCGGAAATAGATCGGCTTTAGCTGGGCATGGATGTCGGTCACATGCATCAGGGTGACATTGCCGAACTTCTCGAACTCCAGAAGCGCGTCCTGATCAAAGCGGTCCTGTGCCGCCAGCCGCGCCCAGTTGCCGAAGCCCGAGCCGCCATAGATGGAGGCCGCGGCCATGGACATTTGCAGAAAATCACGGCGAGACAGCATGTTACGCTCCAGCACTTGAAAACAGGGAAAGGCCCCGCCCCCGTGTCAGGGGGCGGGATCACGTCAGGCGAAACGCCCGAGATTCAGTTCAGTTACGCACCGAAGGCGCTTCGACCGAGAGGCCGTTGCCGCGGCTGGCGACGTAAAGCTCCAGCGCCACAAACTCGGGACTGCCGGGGCTGAAGGTCTCGGCCCTTGTGTCGCGGACGCAGCCCCTGAAACGCGCATGGGCGCTGTTGAGCTTGGTATTTTTCAGACGGTAGACCGGGAAGCCGTTGATCTGGCCTTGGCTCAGGTGGTCGGCCCGGATCATGTTGCCGTAGTTGTCCTCGTGGCAATTGGCGCAGCTCAGCTCAAGCTGGCCGTAGCGGGTGTAGTACATCTCCTTGCCCTGCTCCCATGTGCTCTGGGCCGGGCCGTCGATCGCCACGTTGACCGGCATGCCGCGCGACTGAACCGAGATCAGCGCCTCCATGGCCGTCATTTGGCTGCCGGTGTACTTGTAAGGCTCGGCGCCCATCTGGTTCTCGCGGCAGTCGTTGATCTGCTGCGCCAGCGTGCGCACCTCACCGGCCTCTTCGTTCCACTTCGGATAGACCGCCCGGACGCCCTTCATCGAGGTTTCCACGTCGTTGTGGCAGGAGGCGCAGGACTTGCCCTCGCTGCCCTCGGCCGTGTCCCAGGCGGCTTGGGCCTGATCGACGAAGATCATGCCCGAGTTGTCGAAGTCGTCCATCTGGAGGGCTTGGGTTTCATCCGAACGGAAACGCCAGCCCGACATGATCTCCGGCAAGGCGCCTTCGAGATGCGCAGGCGGTTCGGTCTTGGTCACCATCTCGATCTCACCGTTGACGACAAGCTCGGCCTCCTCATCGGCCGCTGCAAACGTGGGGGCCGCCACCAAAAGCGCCGCGACTGCGGTCATTGCCTTGAATTTCATGTCTTTCCTCCCTGTTCCAAGCGCGCTGCGGCTGCCCCGAGGGGTCAGCCGATCGCGATGGATTTGACTTCTTCGTAGACCGAGCCGTCGTCATCGTACCACGTGAACTTGAACTCGCCGGCCTCGGGCACCGTGGCGTCGAACTCGAAATAGGGGTTCGTGGACATCGCCGGCTCCATCTTCACGTCGATCACGTTCTGGCCGTTGAACTCGGCCGTGAAGCGATTGATGATCGAGCGCGGGATGACATTGCCGTCGCTGTCCTTGCGCTGGCCCGATTCCATCGGGTGGCTGATCAGCGTCTTGATCGTGATGACCTCGCCGGC